>CAUQYP010000043.1:0-23998 GCA_963522035.1 uncultured Noviherbaspirillum sp.
TTTCATTTCTCTCCCGCTTCCGCCATACACCACTTTCGACTATAGCTCCGGCAACTTCAACGGCGACGGCAACGGCAACGGCAACGGCAACGGCAACGGCAACGGCAACTTCAACGGCACCTGTCGCTGCGCGGAGCTACAAGCAACGGCAACTGTCGCTGCGCGGCGCAAGTAATATGGCTTGCAGGCCAGCTTGGGCAAGCCAAAGCGAAACCGCTCTAATGAAATGCCGCCTCTCCCATGCCCTGTATCGCAATCTCGACGAAAGCGTTCAACAGGATGGACGGCGCCGGCTGCAGCCATGCCAGGTAGGTCACGCTCTCCAGCGGCCGGCCGCGCAGCGGCTTGTACAACAGACCGTCGAAGCGCACCCTTTGCACCGACGCCGGCGCGAACGCGATACCCACGCCGGCGCTCACCAGGCCCAGCGCGGTGTAGACCTGGCCGACGTCGAGCGGCCGCTTCGGCACGAAGCCGGCCAGCGCGCAGGCGCGCACGATCGCCGCGTGGTAGTCGGGCGCCAGGTGCTGGGTGTAATTGATGATCCTCTCGTTCGCGCATTCCTCGATGGACACCGAATCGCGCGTTGCAAACGGATGGCTGGCCGGCACCGCGACGACGAAGGCTTCCGTCAGCAGCAGGCGTTTCGATACGGCCGACAGGTCGGCCACCGGGCGCACGAAGGCAATGTCGACTTCGCCCTGTTCCAGCGCCTCGACCTGGCCGATGACGGGGAACCAGCGCAACTGCACGTCGACTTCCGGAAACCGTTCATTGAACGCGCGCAGGATGGGTGGCAGCAATGTGTAGGCGGTCTGCTCGAAAAAGCCGACCGCCAGCTTGCCGGTTTCGCCGCGCCCGGCGCGCTGGGTTTCCAGCACCGCCGACTCCGCCGCCCGCAACACCTGCCTGGCCTTGACCAGGAAAACCTGCCCGGCATCGGTCAGCTCGACCTGGCGCAGCGTACGGTTGAACAGGCTGACGCCGAGTTCTTCCTCCAGTTCGCGGATCTGCCGGCTCAGCGGCGGTTGCGCAATGTGCAGCCTGCGGGCAGCGCGGGTGAAATGCAGTTCTTCTGCGACGGCAATGAAATACCGCAGGCGGCGCAAATCCATATTGGTACCTTTAAGGTATTGACAGCGAACTAATTCGCTATTTTACGTATAAGAACAGGCGTCCTATCATTCTTTCAGAGCAGGATCGCCGAAGCGCATCCGCTTTCACTTGGGAGACAACCGTGAAACTCAGCAAGACGCAGCTCGAACGTTACGACCGCGATGGCTACCTGGTCATGCCCGGCCTTTTTTCCGCAGATGAAGTTGGCGCGATGAAGGCCGAATTGCGCCGCATCCAGGACATCGACACCGACCACCTTGTGCGCGAGCGCAGCGGCGGCGTCGCCAAGACCATCTACCGGGTGCATGAGGACAATGGCCCGACCGCGTCGCCGGTGTTCCATGCGGCGTCGCGCTGCCCGCGCATGCTGGCGCCGGCCCAGGGCGTGCTGGGCGATGAGAGCCTGTATGTCTACCACACCAAGTGCAACCTGAAGACCGCGATCGACGGCTCGGTCTGGCAGTGGCACCAGGATTACGGCACCTGGCGCAAGGATGGCGTGCCGGAGCCGGCGCTGACCACGGCGCTGGTGATGCTCGACCAGCCCACCGAGTTCAACGGCTGCCTGTACTTCATCCCCGGCAGCCACAAGGTCGGCAACCTGGAACCGCGCTTTGACGAGGCGACCGCCTACAAGTTCTGGGTGGTGCCCAAGGAAGACCTGCTGGACATCATGGCGCGCAGCCCGGAGCCGGTGCCCATTACCGGCGAGCCCGGCACCGTGGTGTTCTTCCATCCGAATATCCTGCACGCGTCCGGCCACAACCTGTCGCGGCATGACCGCTGGGCCATCTACGTGGTGTACAACCAGGTGGCGAACCGGCCGCTGGACGTGCCCAGCCCGCGCCCCGACTATGTGCGCTCGACCAACTTCGCGCCCTTGAAATTGGGCAGCGACGACATCCTGGCCGCCGGCAGGGTGGCAGCATGAATGCGCCGCTGCAAGCGGGCGCCGCCGCGCCGCGAATTGCCGCGCATCGGCCGGTGCTCGGCGCCGCGCAGATTGCGCACTACCAGGCCGCCGGCTTCGTGACGATGCGCGCCATGCTGGAGGCAGATCTGCTGCAGCGCCTGAATGCCGCGATCGAGCGGATCTGCGCCGAAGCCGCCGGGCTGGCGGTAAAGACGGCGCATATCGACCTCGACGCCTCCCACACGCCAGAACGGCCGCGCATCCGCCGCATTTCCAGTCCGACCGAGCTCGACCCGGTGTTCATGGAAGCCGCGTTCGATTCGGTGCTGGGCGACATCGCGGCCGACCTGGTCGGCGGGCCGGTCAAGTTCTATCATTCCAAGGTCAACTTCAAGCTGCCCGAAGGCGGCGCCGAAATCGGCTGGCACCAGGACTGGGCGGTATTCCCGCATACGAACAGCAACATCGTCGCGCTGAGCGTACCGCTGAACCCGTCGCGCTCGGGCAACGGCTGCCTGCAGACGATACCCGGCAGCCATCTGCAGGGGCCGCGCAGCCACTGGGACCGCGGCCGCTACACGCTCAACTGCAATGCCAGCATGACGGACGCCGACATGGCGCAGGCGGTGGACAACGAACTCGACCCGGGCGACATCGTCGCCCACCATGGCCTGGCGGTGCACGGCTCCAGCGCCAACCTGTCCGGCGCGGTGCGGAGCACCTACATCATCCAGTACGTGGCGGCAGATGCATTCGCCTATACCGCGCCGGTGATCGACAGCCGCCACCGCAACCGCATGGTGCGGGGCGAACCGGCGCGCCACGCGCGGGTGGAGCAGGGCGTGATCGAGCTGCCGCCCGACTTCAGCGCCGGCTATGCGGGAATCTTCACGCTGCAGGACGAGCGGGCCGGGTAGGACAGGCAGGCGAGGCGGCTTATGTCCCTGAAGTTCCCTCGCCCTGAAGATTGTCGGTCAGGCCATCGCAGAGTGCTTCGATAAGCTTGCGGGCCTTTTCAAGATCAAGGCCAGACTGGTGTGCAAGCAGCAAAGGACCGTCAGTATCGGCTTGTGGCAGCAGTATCGACAAGACGGGTCCAATGGATTGTTTATCCAGCAAGTTTGCAATATCGCGCCCAAGCAGTCTTGCACCGGTTGCTTCATGGTCGTAATCGTCCCTGGTGAAGAGATCGTCGTGGTCTTGTGCCGCGCGATCCAGGTTGTCGCAGTCCATGTAATGGTGAGCATAGAGCAACAAGTCGCCCGCATCGCGTCCGGGGTGGGAATGCTTGCGATCTTCCCAGGCGGTGATTTTTAGCAGCGCCAGGGCAGGAATGGAGGCAACACGCAGGGTCACGTTATTGGGTAGTCGCACCGGGATACTGGCTTCGAAGGCTTCACGCGCGCCAAAACAATCGAATACGGTGTGATGGTCCGGTGGCCAGCTGATCGTACGGTCCGGATTTTCAATGCCACCGAACGGCACGATATCCAAGGGTAGTCCAGTTGTCTTGTGGCGCAGCTTGTGAATTGCTTTGTTATTCCTTTCCGAGAAATGGCCTGAGCCAAGCAGCGCAGTGCGCAGCGCTTCGAAAACTGACCAGTCCGAAACGCTTACCGCAAAGTCCACGTCCTCGGTCTTGCGGGAAGGTGGAATATCGTGCGCATGCTGCAGCATCAAGTCGCGTGCTGCCGCGCCTATCAGAAAATAATCTGTTCCAAGCGCTTGTGCGACTACCTGCAATGCCTGCACGACGCTGGCAAGTGAAGCAAGGTCACTCTTCCGTGAAAAGTCGAGCGAGGTAGCGGTCATGGATCATCTTTGCGGTTTCAAGACAGCGTGCGTCGCCTGTTGCCAAAAGGTCTGCGTAGACCAGCAATGGCGGGACCATGTTGATATGTTCCGGATCGCCTGGAAAATTCCAGAAGCGCTTGCGCACTTCCACGGTTGCCGCATGGCGGGGTCCGGCTTCCTTCATGAACTTTTGCCGCGCTGCCAGCAGGCCAGGCATTTTTTCAGCGTAAAGCGTGAGTTCGCCGGGGCGCAGGTATTCGGTCAGAAGCGCCGCAGCAGGTTCGCCGCCCCACAAGGCACCGTGCTCCGCAAGAGGCCAGTTCTTCCAGCCTTCGAAGCCTGGTACATGGTACCGGCCGATCAAGGTGCGTGGACGCAGCACGCGCGCATAGGCGTCTGTCCATTGATTTAACAGGCGTTCACGCTCGAACAGTCGCCGGGTGCCGCGCTTGCCCTGCAAGTCGCGCACAAAGCCGAGCTGCTGCAAATCCGGAATCACCCATCCAACGGTGCCATGCGCCACGCCTGCCATCTTCGCCAGTTCACGATAGGGCAAGTTGATCGCCTGTGGATTGCACAACAAGGTAAAGATCACCTGCAGGCCGGTCGGCTGGAAAGCGCGTCCAGGGCTAATGACAGTCGGTTTGGCGGCGGGCTTTTGCCCCTTAATCCAGATCAGCAGATTTGCCTGCTTGATATATGCGTTGCCTGCTGCATCCAGAAAAGGGATGCCGCGTTCCTTTAATTCGTCGGCCAGGTCGGGCGTAACGTAATCGGTGACCAGGATTGCCGGCTGGCCGAGGCGGTCCATCTGGTGCAGTGTGACGCCAAGCGTAGCAGGACGCACGTTGCGTTTGCACACCACAAGGTAAAGCGTTTCCTGTTCGCCGTGGCGAACATGCACGACGGCATCTGCTTGATGATGCGTTGTTTGGTGAGATTCTTTTATCAGCTCGATTGCCAAGCCGTGGCGCTGCACCACCTTGATGGCGGACTGGAGAATTTCTTTCTCTGCTGCATGCACTTTGTCCATTTTTCTCGACTGTCCATGTTTATTGGACATGTAGATATATTGGACAATACTAATTGATCCAACGAAAAGAGGTCAATTGCCTTTCTTTTCAAAACGTCATTGAGGCCTGGCGGTCGCCGACCAGCTGCATGCGTTCCAATTCGTACGGGTAATGAAACGCAAAAGCGGGGCAATCCTGCCCCGCCTTGCTATCCATCCTGATTTTTCAGGGCCGAACGTCATGCCCTACGAGCAGGCCCGTTAAACCCGCCCCGTCACTCCACCGTCACCGATTTCGCCAGGTTCCTCGGCTTGTCCACATCCGTTCCCCGCGCCAGCGCCGTGTGGTAGGCCAGCAGCTGCAATGTCACCACGTGCAGGATGGGCGACAGCAGCCCGTAGTGCTCCGGCAGGCGGATCACGTGGATGCCTTCGCTCGAATGCATCTGCGAGTCGCCGTCGGCGAATACGTACAGCTGGCCGCCGCGCGCCCGCACTTCCTGCATGTTGGACTTCAGCTTCTCGATCAGCGTATCGTTCGGCGCCACCGTCACCACCGGCATGTCCTCGGTCACCAGCGCCAGCGGGCCGTGCTTGAGTTCGCCGGCCGGGTAGGCTTCGGCGTGGATGTAGGAAATTTCCTTGAGCTTCAGCGCGCCTTCCAGCGCGATCGGGTAGTGCAGGCCGCGGCCGAGGAACAGCGCATGCTCCTTGCGGGCAAAGGCTTCCGACCAGGCGATGATGTGCGGCTCCAGCGCCAGCACGCTTTGCAGCGCATTGGGCAGGTGGCGCAGGTTCTTCAGGTGGAAGGCTTCGGCGTCGGCGTCGATGCGGCCGCGCATCTTGGCCAGCGTCGCGGTCAGCAGGAACAGCGCGGTCAGCTGCGTGGTGAAGGCCTTGGTCGAAGCCACGCCGATCTCGGCGCCGGCGCGGGTCAGGTAGGACAGCTCGGTCTCGCGCACCATCGCCGAGGTGCCGACGTTGCAGATGGACAGCGAGTGCTTGTGGCCCAGCTCCTGTGCGTACTTCAGCGCGGCCAGCGTGTCGGCGGTCTCGCCGGACTGCGAGATCACCACCACCAGCGTGTTCGGATTGACGGCCGGCTTGCGGTAGCGGTATTCGCTGGCGATCTCGACGCTGGTCGGCAGGCCGGCCAGCGACTCCAGCCAGTAGCGCGCGGTCATGCCCGAGTAGTAGCTGGTGCCGCAGGCCAGGATCAGCACGCTGTCGATGTCCCTGAACACCGCTTCGGCTTTCGGGCCGAACAATTCGGGCGTGAAGCCCATCACGCCTTCGAGCGTGTCGGAAATCGCGCGCGGCTGCTCGAAGATTTCCTTCTGCATATAGTGGCGGTAAGGGCCGAGTTCGATCGCGCCCGAATACGCCTGCACCGTCTGCGCGGCGCGTTCCACCTGCAGGTCCAGCTTGTCGTAGATCTGCACGCCGTCCAGCCGCACGTCCACCACGTCGCCTTCTTCCAGGTAGATGATCTGGTCGGTGCTGCCGGCCAGCGCCATCGCGTCCGAGGCCAGGAAATTCTCGCCGTCGCCGAGGCCGACGATCAGCGGGCAGCCGAGGCGGGCGCCGACGATGCGCTGCGGCTCGTCCTTCGCGAACACCGCGATCGCAAATGCGCCGTGCAGGCGCTTGACCACTTTCTGCACCGTGCGCAGCAGGTCGCCGTCGTACATGTGGTTGACCAGGTGGGCAATGGCCTCGGTGTCGGTCTGCGACTCGAACACATAGCCCAGCGCCTTCAGCTCGGTGCGGATTTCCTCGTAGTTCTCGATGATGCCGTTGTGGACCAGGCCGATGCGCTCGACGCCGTCCTTGTTCGAGAAATGCGGGTGCGCGTTATTGGTCGCGGGCGCGCCGTGGGTCGCCCAGCGGGTGTGGGCGATGCCAGTGTTGCCTTCGAACCCGGTACTGGCAACCTGCTCCTGCAATTCGGCTACCCGCGCCACGCTGCGCGCGCGTTTCAGGCCGTTGTTGTTGACGGCCACGCCGCAGGAGTCGTAACCCCGGTATTCGAGCCGCTTCAGGCCTTCGAGCAGGATGGGGACAATATTACGCTGCGCAACCGCGCCGACGATACCGCACATGGTGGTCTTCCTATTTGGGTTGTTTGGTGGGCCGTTTCCAGCCGTCTATCGTGGTTTGGCGGGTGCGCGACACGGTCAGCTTGCCGGCCGGCGCGTTCGACGTCAGCGTGGTGCCGGCGCCCAGCGTCGCGCCGCGGCCGACCGTCACCGGCGCCACCAGCTGGGTGTCGCTGCCGATGAAGACGTCGTCCTCGATCACGGTGCGAAACTTGTTGACGCCGTCGTAGTTGCAGGTAATGGTGCCGGCGCCGATGTTCACGCGCGAGCCGACCGTGCTGTCGCCGACATAGGCCAGGTGGTTGGCCTTGCTGTGGGCGGCGATCTGGCTGTTCTTGACCTCGACGAAATTGCCGATATGGACATCCTCTGCCAGTTCGGTGCCGGGCCGCAGCCGGGCATATGGGCCAATCATGGACTTCGCGCCGATGACCGCGTCTTCTATATGGCAGAACGGCTTGATCGCCGCGCCTGCGGCGACACGGGCATTGCGCAGCACGCAGTTGGCGCCGACGCTCACGCCGTCGGCCAGGGTTACGTCGCCCTCGAACACGCAGCCGACGTCGATGGTGACGTCGCGCCCGCACACCAGGCTGCCGCGGATGTCGATGCGGGCCGGGTCGGCCAGCGTCACGCCCTGTTCCAGCAGCGCGTAGGCGAGGTTGCGCTGGTGGACGCGTTCCAGTTCGGCCAGCTGCACCTTGCTGTTCACGCCCAGCGTTTCCCAGACCGCGTCCGGCTGCGCCGAGACGACCTGCACGTCGTCGGCCACGGCGCGCGCGACGATGTCGGTCAGGTAATACTCGCCCTGGGCATTGTCGTTCGACAACGTGGAGAGCCACGCGCGCAGCCGCGCAGTGGGCGCGACCATGATGCCGGTGTTGACCTCGGTGATGGCGCGCTCGGCCGGCGTCGCATCCTTCTGCTCGACGATGCGCACGATGCGGTCGTTTTCGCGCACGATGCGGCCGTAACCGGTCGGATCAGCCATGTTAACCGTCAGTATCGACAACTTGTCGTCGCCGGCCGTGTCCAACAGGCGCTGCAGCGAGCCGGTGCGGGTCAGCGGCACGTCGCCGTACAGGACCAGCGTCGGCACGTCGTCGCGCAGTTGCGGCAGCGCCTGCATCACCGCGTGGCCGGTCCCGAGCTGGGGTTCCTGGCGGGCAAATGCGAGATTGTCAGACTGCAGCATCTGGGGCACCATGTCCCCCCCGTGGCCATAAATGACGCAGATCGAGGTCGGCGACAGCGCACGGGCAGTATCGATCACATGGGAAAGCAGCGGTTTGCCAGCCAGCGGGTGCAGGACCTTGGGCAGCGCGGACTGCATGCGCTTTCCCATTCCTGCGGCAAGAATGACGATATTCATAAGTGACTAGTAGAAATGATGCAAAATTTTATCATGCGGCCTATTAACAAATTCGCACAAACGTTCGGTAATCAGTTGGTTATCGGGCTGCTTGTCGTTTTCTTGAGCGGCTGCAGCATGGCGCGGCTGGGCTACAACAATGGGGAAACCGTTTCGTATTTTTGGCTCAACGGCTATGTCGGATTCGATGCCGATCAAAAACCCTGGATAAAAAAGGAATTGGCCAATCTTTTTGCCTGGCATCGACGTACCCAGTTGCCAGAATACCTGCCATTGCTGGAGCAGGCAAAAAAGCGGGTGCAGGCGCCGGTGGGCGAAGCCGAACTGGCCCGGGACTATGAAGAAATCCGCCGTCGCATGCTGGTCATCACCGACCGCGCCGCGCCGGTGGCGGCCGACCTGGCGCTGGCGCTGCGGCCCGAGCAGATCGCCAGCATCGAACAGAAGTTCGCCGACAATAACGAGAAGTTCCGCAAGGAACACCTGCGCGGCGACCTCGCCCAGCGCCAGCGCGACCGTTTCAAGCGGACGATGAAGCAGGCGGAAATCTGGTTCGGCAATTTTTCCGGCGAACAGGAACGGCAGATCCGGCAGCTCTCCGACGCCCGCCCGATGGACGACGAGCTGGTGCTGGCCGACCGCATGCAGCGCCAGGCCGAGATGATCAGGCTGCTGCAGCGCATCGAGGCCGAGAAGCCGACGCGCGAGGCCACGGTCGGCATGATCCGCCAGTACGTGTCGGGCACGATGGATCATTTCAACCACCCGGAGTACCAGAACTATTTCGAGAAGTACCGCGCCGCGCAGATCCGCATGGTGGCAGGCATCTTCAACATGAGCACCCCGGCGCAAAAGCAGCATTTCGAGGAAGCGGTGCAGGGCTGGATCACCGATTTCGACACCCTGTCGCGCCTGGACCCGCCGCAGGCGGCGCAGCGCATTACCGTCAAATGAACGGCACGGTTGCGCCGTCGGGCTTGGTGGCAACCGTCTTTCAGGCGAAGCGCCTGGACAGCCATTTCTCTGCCTCCACGACCAATACCAGCGCCACGCCGAACAGCACGATCCGCCCCCATGCCGCCAGGTCGAGCGCAGCCGTGCCGAATGCGGCCTGCATCGCCGGCAGATAGGTCAGCGCCAGCTGCAACACGGCCAGCACCAGCGCTGCCAGCAGCGCATAGCGGCTGCCCTGGAGCCCTTTCCGGGTCAGCGAAGGCGCCGTGATGCGGCGGCAATTGAACAGGTAGGCGATCTGTCCGACCACCAGCGTGTTCAGCGCCACGGTTCGCGCACCTTCCAGCGTTGCGCCATGCTGCATTTCCCACAGAAACAAGCCCATGCTGCCCAGCACCAGCAGCACCGACACCAGGACGATGCGCCATACCAGCCAGCGTGAAAGCAGCGGCTCTGCCGCCCTGCGCGGCGGGCGCTGCATGATGTCGGTCTCCGGCGCCTCGAATGCCAGCGTCAGCGACAGCGTCACCTCGGTCACCATGTTGACCCACAAGATCTGGACCGCGGTAATCGGCAGGGTAATGCCTATCAGCACGGCCACCAGCAGCATGCCCGCCTCGCCGCCGTTGGTGGGAAGGGTATAGGCAATCGACTTGCGGATATTGTCGTAGGCAGTGCGGCCTTCCTCGACCGCGGCGACGATGGACGCAAAGTTGTCGTCGGCCAGCACGATCTCGGCCGCTTCCTTGGCGGCCTCCGTGCCCTTGCGGCCCATTGCCACGCCGACGTCCGCCTGCTTGAGCGCCGGCGCGTCGTTGACGCCGTCGCCGGTCATGGCCACCACCTCGCCGCCGTCCTGCAGCGCCTGCACCAGGCGCAGCTTGTGTTCCGGGCTGGCGCGGGCGAACACCTGGGTGCGCATCGCCAGCACGCGCAGCGCGGCATCGTCGAGCGCGTCGAGGCTGGCGCCGCTGACCGTGTTGATCTGCGTGTCCAGCGCCAGCCGCGTGCCGATGGCCGCGGCCGTGGCCGCATGGTCGCCGGTGATCATCTTGACGCGGATGCCGGCGGCGCGGCAGGCGGCCACCGCGCGCACGGCCTCCTCGCGCGGCGGGTCGGCGATGCCCATCACCGCCAGCAGCACGAAGCCGCCCCGCTCGACATCGCCGAACCCCATGTCGAGCCGATGCCCGGGTTCGCGCCGCGTCGCCACGGCCAGCAGCCGCATGCCGGACGCCGCCAGCGCTTCCATGCGCGGGTTCCAGCATTGCGGCTGCAGCGGCCGGTCCTGTCCGTGCTGGCGCTCCAGCGTGCACAGCGCCAGCACGCGTTCCGGCGCGCCCTTCAGGAAGACCGTGCCCCGGCCCTGGTGGTCATGGTGCAGCGTGGCCATGAAGCGGTGCTGCGACTCGAACGGGATGGCGGCGGTGCGCGGCAGCTTCCCGCATTCGTCCGCCTGCGCCAGCCCGGCCTTCATGGCCAGGGTAATGAGCGCGCCTTCGGTCGGGTCGCCCGCCAGCACCCAGTCGCCGTCTTCACTGAAGAGACTGGCGTCATTGCACAGCACGGCGGCGCGGCAGGCCTCGAGCAGGTCGGCGTGCTGCGCGGCCTGCACCTCGCGCTCCTCGAGCGAGAAGCCGCCATGCGGCCGGTAGCCGGCGCCGGACACGCCGAACAGCGCTCCGGCGGTCAGCACCGACTGCACGGTCATTTCGTTCTTCGTCAGGGTGCCGGTCTTGTCGGAGCAGATTACGGTGACCGCGCCCAGCGCCTCGACTGCCGGCAGGCGGCGCACGATGGCGTTGCGCCTGGCCATGCGCTGCACGCCGATCGCCAGCGTGATGGTAATGATGGCCGGCAGGCCCTCCGGGATCGCGGCGACGGCCAGGCCGACGGCAGCCAGGAACATCTCGTCGAGCGTGTAGCTGTGCAGCAGCGTGCCGATGGCGATCAGCAGGCCCGAGGCCGCCAGGATGGCCACGGTCAGCCAGCGGCTGAAGACGGCGATGTCCCTGAGCAGCGGCGTCGACAGTGCCGGCACCTGGGCCAGCATGGCGCTGATGCGCCCGATCTCGGTGGCCGCGCCGGTGGCGGCGACCAGGCCAACGCCCTGGCCGTAGGTGACCAGGGTGCCCGAATAGGCCATGCAGCGGCGGTCGCCCAACCCGCTTGCCGCGGCAACCGGCGCCTGCGTCTTTTCGACCGGCTGCGACTCGCCGGTCAGCACCGATTCATCGAAGTGCAGGCTGTTGACCTCCAGCAAGCGCAGGTCGGCCGGCACCTTGTCGCCGGAGGCGAGAAACACCACGTCGCCCGGCACCAGCGCTTCGGCCGGCAACTCGCGGCGGCGGCCGTCGCGCAGCACCTGCGCATGCGGCGAGAGCATCTTGCGGATGGCGTCCATGGCCTGTGCGGCGCGGCCCTCCTGGAAGAAGCCGATCAGCGCATTGATCAGCACCACGCCCAGGATCACCGCGGTGTCGACCCGGTGCCCGAGCCAGGCGGTGACGGCGGCAGACGCCAGCAGCGCGTAGATCAGCACATTGTGGAATTGCAGCAGGAAGCGCCGCCACGGGCCCTGCGTGCGCGGCGCCAGCAGGGTGTTGGCGCCATGCCGTTCGAGACGCCGCTGCGCTTCCGCCTCCGGCAGACCCTCGCGGCGACTGTCCAGGCCGCGCAGTGCGGCGTCGGCGTCGAGCGCATGCCAGGCCGGCGGGCCGGATGCAGCGACCTCCGGCGCTCGTCCAGGGCTGTTCATGAAGCGCGCTTACCTGGACAGCGTGACGGCGTGCGCTGCATCGTCGTAACCATGGCAAGGAATCAGGGCGTTCGGCATGCGTACTCCGTTCGCTTATCGCTGGACGGCATTAATCGGTGGGGACACGGTGCTCAGGATCAGTGCTGGCTAGCTGACTTTCCTTGATGGAAATCAATTTATTGCCGAAACTGGCAATCGGCAATCGAAACCTGACCTCCTGCGCCCCACGCCACATCGGCTGCAACCGCAATCGCAGCAAAAGCAGAACCTATCTTCAGCCACCGGAGGCCGGCAGCCCTCTGGCGTCAATCCGGCCTGTCGGCTAACATGGGCCGCCTTACACCAGCCCCAAGTCATTGCTTGATTCGTAGGGTGTAAACAGCGAAGCGCATTACACCCTACGAATTTCCTGGCACGTTATTACTTGGGATTGGTATTAGCCATGCAGTCCCCGCGCCAGCCTGCCAGCCGCAGGACCCGGCGGCCACGCCATCCCGTCCCCGGCACGTGCCGGGTCAACCCGATAGAAGACCACCGGAGCCTGTCGCCATTGACCCGTCCTCTGATACTTCTCCTCCCATTCGTACTGGCCTGGCTGCCGGTGTTCGCCATGCGCAGCGGGCGCAATGCGAGCGCGTGGAGCGCCGGCGCGGTGCTGGCGGCCGCGCTGGCGCTGCTGCTGTCGCAGGCCTCGCGCGTGTTCGCCGGCGAGACGCTGCGCGCGGCCTGGCAATGGCTGCCGCAAGCCGGCATCAACCTGTCGTTCCGGCTTGACGGCCTGGGCTTCCTGTTCTGCCTGCTGATCCTCGGCATCGGCCTGCTGGTGGTGCTGTATGCCGCCTACTACCTGTCCGACGACGACCCCATCGGCCGGTTTTTCGCCTACCTGCTGCTGTTCGCCGGCGCCATGCTGGGCGTGGTGCTGTCGGAAAACGTGCTGCTGCTGGTGGTGTTCTGGGAACTGACCTCGCTCACCTCCTTCCTGCTGATCGCCTTCTGGCATCACCGTTCCGACGCCCGCGAAGGCGCGCGCATGGCCCTGGCCATTACCGGCGGCGGCGGCCTGTGCCTGCTGGCCGGCATGCTGCTGCTGGGACAGGCGGCCGGCAGCTTCGAGCTGACCGCCATCTTCGCCAACGCCGAGCAGGTGCGGGCCAGCCCGCTGTACCTGCCTACGCTGGTGCTGGTGCTGCTGGGCGCCTTCACCAAGTCGGCGCAGTTTCCGTTCCACTTCTGGCTGCCGCATGCGATGGCCGCGCCGACGCCGGTCAGCGCCTACCTGCATTCGGCCACCATGGTCAAGGCCGGCATTTTCCTGCTGGCCCGTTTCTACCCGGTGCTGTCCGGCACCGACGCCTGGTTCTTCATCGTCACCACCACCGGCTTCGTCACGTTTGCCTTCGGCGCCTACGCGGCCCTGTGGAAACATGACCTGAAGGGCCTGCTGGCGTATTCCACCATCAGCCACCTGGGCCTGATCACGCTGCTGTTCGGGCTGCAAACGAAACTGTCGGTGGTGGCCGCGGTATTCCACATCATTAATCACGCCACCTTCAAGGCCTCGCTGTTCATGGCCGCCGGCATCATCGACCATGAAGCCGGCACGCGCGACATGCGCAAGCTGAACGGGCTGTGGAAGACCATGCCCTATACCGGCATGCTGGCCATCGTGGCCGCGGGTGCGATGGCGGGCGTGCCGCTGCTTAACGGTTTCCTGTCCAAGGAAATGTTCCTGGCCGAAGTCGTGCAGTTCGCCGGCAACGAAGCCTGGGGCATCGTGCTGCCGGTGGCGGCCACGCTGGCCAGCGTGTTCAGCGTGGCCTACAGCGTGCGCTTCATCGACGACGTGTTCTTCAACGGCGAGCCGCAGGGCCTGACCAAGATACCGCACGAGCCGCCGCGCTGGATGCGCATTCCGGTGGAAATGCTGGTGGCCGTCTGCCTGGCAGTCGGCATCTTCCCGGAATACACGGTGGCGCCGCTGCTTGCGGCCGCCGTCGGCGCCACGCTGGACGGCGCGCCGTTGCCGGCCTATTCGCTGGCGATCTGGCATGGCTTCAACCTGCCGCTGGCGATGAGCGCCTTTGCGCTGGCCGGCGGCCTGTTCGCCTATTTCTACCTGCAGCGGGTCTACAACCTGCACCGCTATCTGCACAGCCCGGTCAATGGCCGCTGGCTGTACAACAAGGCGCTGGGCCGCCTGCTCGACTTTTCCGGCAGGCTGACAGTCGGGCTGGAAAACAATTCGCTGCAGCGTTACCTGGGCTGGATGACCATCGCCGCGCTGGTGCTGGCCGCCTGGCCCTTCCTGCACCTGGAGTGGAACGCGGGCGACAGGCCGCACACCCCGGTCAATGGCATGGCGCTGGTGGTATGGCTGATCCTGGCCGTCTGCGTCGCGGCCGCCGTGGCGCTGCACCGGCAGCGGCTGGTGGCGCTCATCATGGTCAGCGCCGTCGGCCTGGTGCCGTCGCTGGTGTTTGCCTGGCTGTCCGCGCCCGACCTCGGGCTGACCCAGGTGACGGTGGAAGTGGTCACCATCGTGCTGCTGCTGCTTGCGCTGCACTGGCTGCCGCAGCACAGTCCCCGCGAGCCGCGCCGCCGCCGCACGCTGGGCCGCGCGGCGATCGCACTGGCGGCCGGCGGCGGCATGACCGCGCTGACCTACGCGGTGCTGACCAGGCCGTTCCAGTCGCTGTCGGACTTTTACCTGGCCAACAGCGTGCCTGGCGGCGGCGGCGCCAACGTGGTCAATGTCATCCTGGTCGACTTCCGCGGCTACGACACCTTCGGCGAAATCATCGTGCTGGCCATCGCTGCGCTGGGCATCGCGGCGATGATGTCCAGGCCATTGTCCGAGCGGCGCGTCGCCGACCAGGACGGCAGGCCCTGGGCGTCCGAGCCGCATCCGATGATGCTGTCGGTGCTGACCAGCCTGCTGCTGCCGCTGGCGCTGATGGTGGCGGTGTTCATCTTCATGCGCGGCCATAACCTGCCCGGCGGCGGTTTCGTTGCAGGGCTGGTGACGGGCATTGCGCTGATCCTGCTGACCATCGCCAACGGGATAGGCTGGGCCGGCGCCCGCATGCCTGTTTCCTTCACGCCGGTGATGGGAGCAGGCGTCTTGATCGCCGGGCTGACGGGCATTGCCAGCTGGTTTTTCGGCAAGCCTTTCCTGACCAGCGCGCACGGCCATCCGCACCTGCCTGTCATCGGCGACCTGCCGCTGGCCAGCGCCATGGCGTTCGACCTCGGCGTCTACCTGACCGTGGTCGGGGTCGTGATGCTGGTGCTGTCCAGCCTGGGCCGTGCCACGGCCAGCAGCCAGGCTGAAATCGAGAAGGAGGTCTGACCATGGAACTGCTTATTGCCAGCGCAATCGGCCTGCTCACCGCAGGCGGCGTCTACCTGCTGCTGCAGGCGCATACCTTCACGATGGTGCTGGGCCTGACGCTGATTTCCTACGCCGTCAATCTCTTCATCTTCGTGATGGGCAGGCTGACGCCCGGCGCGCCGCCGCTCATTTCGCCGGAAGCCGCCAGCTATGCCGACCCGCTGCCGCAGGCACTGGTGCTGACGGCGCTGGTGATCGGCTTCGGCATGACCGCGTTCGTGGTGGTGCTGGCGGTGCGCGCGCGCCACGCGCACGGCAGCGACCATGTCGACGGCGAGGCGCAGCCATGAACCACCTGGTCATCATGCCGGTAGTGCTGCCGGCGCTGGGAGCGGCGCTGCTGTTGCTGCTGCGGCCGTCGCTGCGATGGCAGCGGCGGGCCGGCAGCGCCGTCTGCGCGGCGCTGGTTGCGACCGCGGCCTGGCTGCTCATGCTGGCCGCGCAGGGCGGCCACCAGGTCTATGCGCTGGGCAACTGGCCGGCGCCGTTCGGCATCGTGCTGGTGCTGGACCGGCTGTCGGCCATGATGCTGCTGCTGACCTCGGTCATCGCGTTCTGCAGCCTGCTGCATGCGATGCGCGGCCGGGACGGGGAGGGCGCGCATTTCCATGCGCTGTTCATGTTCCAGCTGATGGGCATCAACGGCGCCTTCCTGACCGGCGACCTGTTCAACCTGTTCGTCTTCTTCGAGGTGCTGCTGATTGCGTCCTACTGCCTGCTGCTGCATGGCGGCAAGGATGGCCAGCTGCTGCCCGGCCTGCACTACGTCGCCATCAACTTCGCCGGCTCCTTCCTGTTCCTGGTCGGCGTCAGCCTGCTGTACGCGATGACCGGCACGCTGAACATGGCGGACATGGCGCAGAAGATCGCCGCCGCGCCGGCGGCGGACGCGGGCCTGATCCGCGCCGGCGCCTTGCTGCTGCTGCTGGTGTTCGCGGTCAAGGCGGCGCTGTTCCCGCTGTACTTCTGGCTGCCGCGCGCCTACAGCGCGGCCGAGGCGCCGGTCGCCGCGCTGTTCGCGATCATGACCAAGGTCGGCGTCTACGCCATCCTGCGGGTGGCGACGCTGGTGTTCGGCCCGGCCTCGGGCGTGGCTACCGGCGTCTACCAGGCATGGCTGCTGCCGGTGGCGTTGATGACGGTGGCCATCGCCACCTTCGGCATCCTGGCCGGCCGCAACCTGCGCACCATGGCCGGCTACCTGAACATCGCCTCGGTCGGCATCATCTGCGTCGGCGTCGGCATGTTCTCGGCCCCGGCCATCGCTGCGGCCTTGTACTACCTGCTGCACAGCACGTTGGTGATCAGCCTGCTGTTCCTGCTGATCGACCTGATACGCCGCCGCCGCAACGACGGCGGCGACGACATCGCGCGCGGCGCGGCGCCCACCCATCCCCGGCTGCTGGGCGCGCTGTTCTTCGTCGCCGCCATCGCGGTCGTCGGGCTGCCGCCGCTGTCGGGCTTCCTCGGCAAGGTCATGCTGCTGCAGGCGGCGCAGGCACAGGACAGCGCGGGGCTGATCTGGGCGGTGGTGCTGGGCAACGCCCTGCTGGCGCTGGTCGCCATGGCGCGCGCCGGCAGCCTGGTGTTCTGGCATACGACGGATGAACCGGCACAGTCATGGCAGCCGGCGAAGTCGATGGCGGCCGATACCCTGCCGGCGCTGGTGCTGCTCGGTTGCATCGTTGCGCTGAGCGTGGCGGCGCGGCCGGCCGCCAACTATGCGGCGGCAACCGCACGCCAGCTGCTGCAGCCCGCCGACTACATCGCCAGTGTGCTGCAGCCCGCGGCCGCCCCCAGCGGAGAACGCCCATGAAGAACGAGCGCTGGTTTCCCTACCCGTATGTATCGGCGGTGCTGCTGGTGATGTGGCTGATGCTTAACAGCACGCTGGCGCCGGCGCACCTGTTGCTGGCGGTGTTCCTCGGGTGGGCCATTCCCTACCTGTTTTCCCGGCTGATGGGGCGGCGAGTCGGGCTCTACCGGCCCTTGCTGGCGCTGCGCCTGCTGCTGACCGTACTGTTCGACATCGTCGTGGCCAACCTGACCGTCGCCCGCCTGATACTGGGGCCGCGCTCGGCGCTGCGCCCGGCCTTCGTCCGGGTGCCGCTCGACCTGCGCGAGCCGTATGCGGTGTTTACGCTGGCCTGCATCATCACGCTCACGCCAGGCACGGTGTCGGCCACCATCAGCGAGGACAAGCGCTGGCTGCTGGTCCACGCGCTCGACGTCGACGACGAAGCCGGCCTCATCGCCGAAATCAGGCAACGCTATGAACGCCCACTGAAGGAACTATTCGCATGCTGAACACTGCCATCCTGATCGCCTCCGTGCTGGTCGGCGCCGCGCTGCTGCTGAACCTGTACCGCTTGTTGCGCGGCCCCGACCTGCCGGACCGCATCCTGGCGCTCGACACCCTGTACATCAATGCCATGGCGCTGCTGGTGCTGTTCGGCATACAGCAAAACAGCCGGGCCTATTTCGAGATTGCGCTGCTGATGGCGATGGTGGGCTTCGTCGGCACCGCGATGCTCGCCAAGTACCTGCTGCGCGGCGACATCATCGAGTGAGGAGAGCACCATGTCGACACTGACCGAAGCGCTGGTTTCCTTCTTCCTCGTGGCCGGCGCGGTATTTGCGCTGCTGGGGTCGTGGGGCCTGGCGCGGCTGCCGGACTTCTATACCCGCCTGCATGGGCCGTCGAAGGCGTCGACGCTGGGCGTGGGCGGCATGCTGGTGGCCTCCATGCTGTATTTTGCCGCGCATGGCGCGCCCAGCCTGCATGAACTGCTCATTACGCTGTTCCTTTTCATCAGCACCCCGGTCAGCGCGCACCTGCTGATCAAGGCCGCGCTGCACCTGAAACTGCGGTCGGTCTGCCCGCCGCCTGTTGAGGACAATCAACAGAAACGCTGAGCGTGGCGGGTAATTTGTCGATCTTGCAACCAAGCAGGGCAGGCACAGTCACACTGGCTTGCACACTGATGAAATGCGGCAATGACAACTGCGCTATGGTTCCTGCTGGTCGGCATCCTGATGCTGACCCGCGGGCTGACTGACACCGCCCTGAAACGGCTTCCCGTCACGTCGGCCATTATTTACCTGGCAGCAGGCATCCTGCTCGGGCCGACCCTGCTGAACGTCTTCTATTTCGACCCGCTGAAGCAGTCCGGCCTGCTGGAGCTGCTGACCGAGATCGCGGTGCTGATCTCGCTGTTCTCCGCCGGCGTGAAGATGCCGGTGCCGGTGAAGTGGGGCAAGTGGCGTGCGCCGGTGCGGCTGGCCTGGGTGTCGATGACCATCACGGTCATGCTGATCGCCGGGTTCGCCTACTACGTGCTGGGCTTGCCGCTGGGCGCCGGGATCTTGCTCGGCGCCATCCTGGCGCCGACCGACCCGGTGCTGGCAACCGATGTCCAGACCCGCCACCCCGGCGACAACGACAGGCTGCGCTTCACGCTGACCTGCGAGGCCGGCATGAACGACGGCACCGCATTTCCGTTCGTCATGCTGGGCCTGGGCCTGCTGGGGCTGCACGAGCTGGGCGACTTCGGCTGGCGCTGGGTGATGGTCGACGTGATCTGGGCCACCCTGGGCGCCATCGCCATCGGCGCGCTGGGCGGCACACTGATCGCGCATATCGGCTGGAAGCTGCGCGGCAAGGAAGAAAAGCACCAGGTGCTGGACGACCTGGTGGGACTGGGCCTGATCGGCGTCGTCTATGGCTTCGCGGTGTATGTCACGACCTGGGGCTTCCTAGCAGTGTTCTTTGCCGGCGTCGCCCTGCGCCAGGCCGAACTGCGCCTGGCCAGCATGGCCGGCATTCCGAAAGACAAGCTTGAAGGCGCGAACGCGCACAACCCGGCGTCGACGCCTACGCCCGACGGCCAGGATCCGCCGCCGCATATCGTCAGCGTCGAGGCGCTGGTGTTCAAGGAGCACCTGGAACGGATCTCGGAGCTGATGCTGGTACTGTTGTTGGGCGGCATGATGGTGCGCGGATACTGGACCTGGAATGCGGTGGCGTTCGCGCTGTTCCTGTTCCTGGTGGCAAGGCCCGTCAGCGTGTTCATCGGACTGATCGGCACCAGCACCTCGATGCGTATCCGCGGCATTTCAGGCTGGTTCGGGGTACGCGGCATCGGCTCCATCTACTACCTGAGCTATGCAATACAGCATGGCTTGCCGACCGGCCTGGCGCGCGACCTGACGCAGATGACGCTGGTTGTCATCACCCTGTCCATCCTGTTCCATGGCACCAGCGTCAAGCCATTGCTCAACCTGCTATGGCGCAGGCCGGCCCAGAAGGACTGAATCGGCGGCGTTTTATCTGTACACAAGGCCTGCCGCGCCAAAGCGGGGAATAATCCGCTTTTCAGCAGCCCGCCATGGCGCAGGCTGCTTTCCCGGCAGCGACGCTGCAGCCTCACACCTGCATGGAAGGATGGCATGAGAAATCCGCTGCTGACCGAAACACCCGGAAGCACCCGCAGCAGCATCGCCATCGCCGGCCATCCGGTGCATCCGATGCTGGTGAACTTTCCGATCGCCTACCTGTTCGGCGCACTGGCGACCGACCTTGCTTTTCTCTGGAGCGGCGACCCGTTCTGGGCCAGGGTCTCGCTGTGGATCATCGGCGTGGGCTTCTTCATCGGCCTGCTGGCCGGCGTGGTGGGCACGCTGGACTTCATGCTGGTCAAGGAGATCCGGCGCCATGTCACCAGCTGGAGCCACTTCCTGGCCGCGGTGATGATGCTTTCCATGGCGGCGGCCAACTGGTGGATGCGGGTGGCGGACGCCACGGCGAATGTGCTGCCGTGGGGCATGCTGCTGTCGGGCGCCACCGCGCTGGCGCTGGCCACCGCCGGCTGGCTGGGCGGCAGGCTGGTGTTCGAGCACAACGTCGGCATCGGCGAAGAGGAATGAGCCGGTTGGGGACCGCTACCTTAAAACGGCTTGGCGACCACGAGGGCGACGGCGCCCGTGATCAGCAGCGCGGGTATGGCCGGCAGCGCGCGGTAGAACCAGAGGCGGTGCCTGACCTGCCGGTGCCGCAGCTCGGCCATCAGCGTGCCGCAGTAGACATGGAAGAACACCATCAGCATCACTACCACCAGCTTCACCGGCAGCCAGCCGCCGGTGTATCCCTGCCGGAACAGCAGGTAGCCGCCGGCGAGGACGGTCAGCAGCGCGCTCGGCGTCATCACGCGGGCATACAGTGCGCGCTGCATCACGTAGCCCTGCTGGCGTTCCTCGAGGGTTTCCGACGTCGCTTCCTTGATGAACAGCCGCGGCATGTAGAGCAGGGCGGCAGACCAGATCAGCAGGAAAACGATATGCAGCGTGATCATCCAGGGCATCGATGGCTTCCTCGGTTCGGGGGCGGGGGCGGAGACAGGGCATGGCTGCTGGCCGCGCCCGTCCTGGCCGGCTGCAGCGGCGCGCAGTCCGCGCTGGCGCCGCAAGGGCCGGATGCGCGCACGATCGCGTCCATGAGCTGGATTATGTTTGCTGGCGCGGCCGTCATCTTGTCTGTGGTCATGCTGCTCGCGCTTTATGCAGTCTACCGGGCGCCGCAGAAGGCGCGGCCGCTGTCGGCCAATGCGCTGATCATGGCGGGCGGCGTGGTGTTCCCGGTGCTGACGCTGACCGCGCTGCTGGTCTACGGCGTGCAGGCGATGGCCGCGCTGCGCGACACGCAGGCCGCCGGCGCGGCGACGATGCAGGTCGATGTCACCGGCCACCAGTGGTGGTGGGAGGTGCGCTATCGCCACCCCGACGGCCGGGTCATGCTGACCGACGCCAACGAGCTGCACATACCGGCCGGCGTGCCGGTCGCGCTGTCGCTGCGCTCCCAGGACGTGATCCACAGCTTCTGGGTGCCCACGCTGGCCGGCAAGATGGACCTGATCCCCGGGCGCACCAACCGCATCGTGCTGCAGGCGGACCAGCCCGGCGTCTACCGCGGCCAGTGCGCCGAGTTCTGCGGCGCCCAGCATGCGCGCATGGCTTTCGTGGTGATTGCGCGCACCAAGGCCGACCATGACGCCTGGCTGGCGCGGCTGGCCGCCGATGCGGCGCCGCCGGCCACCGCGCTGGCGCAGCAGGGCATGCAGGCGTTTCGCAGCGGTACCTGCGTGGCCTGCCACACGGTGCGCGGCCATGCGGCGGCAGGCGCTACGGCTGCTGATAACGGCATCCGCGGACCGGACCTGACGCATGTCGGCGCCCGCGGCGCGCTGCTGGCCAACACCCTGCCCAACACCCGCGAGAACCTTGCCGCCATCATCGCGCGCAGCCAGCAGATCAAGCCGGGCAACCGGATGCCTTCCCATCCCGACCTCGATGCCGGCACGCTGGACGCGCTGGCCGCCTACCTGGAAAGCCTGCAATGACGAACGCGGCGCAAGGGACGGCAGGCGCGGCAGTCGACGCGGCGGCAGGCGCGGAAGCGCAGGCGTCCGCGCACCCGCTGCTGCACGCGATCTGGCGCAACGACCCCGGCTGGGGCACGCTGTCGGCGGTCAACCACACCACGCTGGGCCTGCGCTTCATCGTCACCGGCTTCATTTTTTTCCTGATCGGCGGCGTCCTGTCGATGCTCATGCGCAGCCAGCTGGCCTTTCCCGGCAACACGCTGCTGGACCATGCGGCCTATGCGCAGGCCTTCACCATGCACGGCACCACCATGATGTTCTTCTTCGCCGTGCCCATCATGGAAGGCATGGCGGTCTACCTGATCCCGAAGATGATAGGCACGCGCGACCTGATCTTCCCGCGCCTGTCCGCGTTCGGCTACTGGTGCTACCTGTTCGGCGGCATCCTGCTGTATTCGAGTTTCTTCGTCGGCGCCGCGCCCGACGGCGGCTGGTTCATGTATGTGCCGCTGACCAGCGCCACCTATTCGCCCGGCATCAACACCGACTTCTGGCTGCTGGGCGTGACCTTCGCCGAGATTTCCGCCGTGTCGGCCGGCGTCGAGCTGATCGTCTCCATCCTGCGCACGCGCGCGCCCGGCATGACGCTGCAGCGCATGCCGCTGTATGCGTGGTACATCCTCGTCACCGCCTTCATGATCGTGTTCGGTTTCCCGCCGCTCATACTCGGCAGCATCCTGCTGGAGCTGGAACGGGCGTTCGGCCTGCCGTTCTTCGACCCGGCGCTGGGCGGCGACCCGCTGCTGTGGCAGCACCTGTTCTGGATCTTCGGCCACCCCGAGGTCTACATCATCTTCCTGCCGGCGGCCGGCATCGTCACCACCATCCTTCCCACCTTCGTGCAAAAACCGTTCGAGGGCTACCACTGGGTGGTGCTGGCCGTCATCGGCACCGGCTTCCTCAGCTTCGGCCTGTGGGTGCATCACATGTTCACGGTCGGCATACCGCTGCTGTCGCTCAGTTTTTTCTCGGCCGCCAGCATGGCCGTCGCGGTGCCCACCGGCATGCAGGTATTCGCCTGGATCGCCACCCTGTGGTCCGGCAAGCCGGTGATGAAAATCCCCATGCTGTTCATCCTCGGCTTCCTGTTCATCTTCGTGCTGGGCGGCCTGACCGGCGTGATGGTGGCCATGGTGCCGTTCGACTGGCAGGTCCATGACAGCCATTTCGTGGTGGCCCACATGCATTACGTGCTGTTCGGCGGCATGGTGTTTCCGCTATTCGCCGGGATGTATTACTGGCTGCCGCTGCTGTCGGGCAGGACGCCGTCCGAGACCCCGGGCCGGCTGGTGTTCTGGAGCATCTTCATCGGCTTCAACCTGACCTTCCTGCCGATGCACCTGACCGGCCTGCTCGGCATGCCGCGCCGGGTCTATACCTATGCGCCGGGCCTCGGCTGGGAAATGCTCAACCTGGTCTCGACCGTCGGCAGCTTCCTGATGGCCGCCGGGGTCGGCATGTTCATCATCGACCTGCTGATGCACCTGCAGTTCGGCCGCCGCGCCGGCACCAACCCGTGGCGCGCCGGCACGCTGGAATGGGCGATGGAAGGCAAGGCGCCGCCGTACAATTTCGTCTCGCAGCCGCGCATCAGCAGCCGCGATCCGCTGTGGGACCAGCCCGGGCTGGCCGACGAGGCGCAGCGCGGCGAACACTACCTCGGGCATGCGGACGTGAAGCGGCGCGAACTGCTGATCACCAGCGCGGTCGACGCCGAGCCGCTGCAGGTCGCCATTTTGCCTGGCAACACCTGGACGCCGCTGGTGGCGGCGGCGCTGACCTCGCTGCTGTTCATCGGCTTCCTGATGAAGCTCTACTGGCTCGCCGCCGCCGGTGCGCTGCTGGCGCTGGGCGCGCTGGCGGCCTGGGCCTGGCAGAGCGGCGACCGGCCTGAACATGACGACATGGATGTCGGCCATGGCTTGCGCCTGCCCTTCCATTACTGCACCACGCGCCCGCCCGGCTGGTGGGGCGCCTTCATTGCGCTGCTGGCCGATGGCGCGCTGTTCTTCTCGCTGCTGTTCGCCTATTTTTTCCTGTGGACGGTGTCGCCGTCATGGCCGCCGGAAAACGCTCCCGGCATCGGTCTTCTCCTGCCCGCCGCCGGCGTCGCCGCGCTGGCCGCCAGCAGCGGCGCCATCTGGTGGGC
>CAUQYP010000044.1:0-23941 GCA_963522035.1 uncultured Noviherbaspirillum sp.
ACGGGGATCCACGTCAAAAACCGCGTCAAAGGCAACGGCAACGGCAACTGTCGCTACGCGGAACGTCAAACGCAACCAGCGCTGCGCGGGCCTAACGGCAACGGTCGCTGCGCGGGCAAAAACAACGCGTCCGGCATGGATATCCGGCAATGCCCACTTGCCCGCCAGCATGTCCCCAGGCGTACCTGGACGAACCGCAGGTCAGTGCGCGCCGAGATAGGCTTGTGCCAGCGCATCGTCAGCCGCGATCTCGGCCGCCGTACCCTGCGCCACCACGCGCCCCCCCTCGATCACGTAGGCCCGGTCCGCCAGCGACAGCGCCAGCGCCGCCATCTGGTCCACCAGCAGGATGGTCATGCCTTCGCTGCGCAGCCGGTCGAGCGCGGCAAACAGTTCGGCGATCACCTTCGGCGCGAGTCCGAGCGAAGGCTCGTCCAGCAGCAGGATGCGCGGGCGCGACATCAGTCCGCGCGCCACCGCCAGCATCTGCTGCTCGCCGCCGGACAGCAGGCCGGCGCGCTGGTGCAGCCGTTCCCGCAGGCGCGGGAAGCGCTGCAGCATGTCCTCCACCCTGGCCTCCATGTCGCGCGGATCGAGGAAGGCGCCGAGGCGGATATTGTCCAGCACCGAGAGCTCGCCGAACACCTGCCGGCCTTCCGGCACCAGCACCAGGCCGCGGGCGACGATGGCGTCGGCGCTGAGCCGGGTCAGGTCGGCGCCCTCGAAGTGGATGCCGCCGCGCACCGGCCGCTGCAGGCCGGCCAGCGCGCGCATCAGGGTCGACTTGCCGGCGCCGTTGGCGCCCAGCAGCGCCACCATTTCGCCGCGCCTGACCTGCAGGTCGATGCCGTGCAGAACAGGTTCAGCGCCATAGCCCGTGACCAGCGCGCCTACGCCCAGCACCTCGGGCGTGTCGGCCGGGGCGCGCGCGACACGGTCGCCGCCGTCCAGCATCGCGGCGTCGCCCAGGTAAGCCTGGCGCACCGCCGGGTCGTCCTGGATCTGGGCCGGGGTGCCCACCGCCAGCCGCTGGCCGGCGTCCAGCACCACAAGCCGGTCGGAGATGTCCATCACCAGCGTCATGTCGTGCTCGACCAGCACCACGCTGATGCCGGCGTCGGCAATGCGGCGCAGCAGTTGCGCCAGCTTGCGCTTGTCGTCGCTGGACAGTCCGGCCGCCGGCTCGTCCAGCAGCAGCACGTCCGGGTCCGCCGCCAGCGCGCGCGCAATTTCCACCAGCCGCCGGTCCACGTGCGCAAGGTCGGCCGCCGGCGTGTCGAGCGCGCCGTGGTAGCCGCAGTAGAGCAGCAGCTGGCGGCTCAGCAGGCGCACGTCCGGCGCCGCATGACGGGCCGCGCCGAGGAGCATGCCGAGGCGGCCGCGGCAAACGGCCAGCGCCACGTTGTCTTCCACGCTCAGCGTGCCGAACAGCTGCGAGGTCTGGTAGGTGCGGGCAATGCCGCGGCGCGCAACCTGGAACGCCGCCAGCCCTTGCAGCGCCTGCCCGCCCAGGCTGAAGCCGCCCGCGCTCGGCCGGTAGAAGCCGCTCAGCATGTTCAGCGCCGTGGTCTTGCCGGCGCCGTTCGGGCCGATCAGGCTGGTGACCGCCGCGACCGGCACCTCGAAGCTCAGCTTGCTGACCGCGCGCACCCCGCCGAACACCATGCCGAGCTCGTGCGCGGCCAGTGCCTGGCGTTGCCGCGCCGGCAGCCCCAGACCAGGCTGCACCGCCTGCCAGGCGAACGGTGTGGCAGTACCGCGCAGGCGCCGCATGGCCAGGCGCAGCGTGCCGACGATGCCGTCCGGTGCGACCCACAGCACCAGCAGCAGCAGGCCGCCGAAAAACAGCAGCCGGTATTCCGCCAGCGCCGACAGCAGTTCCGGCAGCAGGCCCACCACCAGCGCGCCCGCCAGCGGTCCCGCGGTGGCGCCGGCGCCGCCGACGACGACCACCAGCATGAACAGGATCGACTGCATGAAACCGAAGCTGTCGGGCGTGACGAAGCCCGACAGCGGCGCGAACAGGCCGCCGGCCAGGCCGGCCAGCATGGCCGACACCGTGAAGGCGACGGTCTTGATGACCAGCGGATTGAGCCCGATCGACTCGGCCGCGGTTTCGCTGTCCTTCACCGCGCGCATCGCGGCGCCCCAGGTGCCGCGCGAGAGCCATGCATAGGCCGCAAACAGCAAGGCCGCGGAGAACAGCGAGAGCAGCGCCACCACCCGTTCGCCGCCCAGCTCCAGGCCCAGCGACGGCGCAGCCACGCCCATGATGCCGTTCTGGCCACCGGTCAGGCCGCGCATCTCGACGATCGCATGCTGGACGATGAAGGAAAACGCGATCGTGATCATCGCGAGATAAGGCCCCTTCACGCGCAATGCCGGCAGCGCCAGCAACGTGCCGAAGGCGCCGGCAATCAGCGCCGCGGCCGGCCAGGCCAGCCAGAAGCTCCAGCCCATGCCGGTGGTCAGGATGGCAACCGCATAGGCGCCGATCGCATAGAAGCCGACATGGCCGAACGACACCTGCCCGGTCAGTCCCAGCAGCACGTTCAGGCCGATGCCGACGATGGCGGTCAGCGAAATGGTGGCGATGACGAAGACGTAGTAGCTGTTGAGGGTCAGCGCCAGCCAGCAGGCCAGCGCCAGCACGGCCAGCGCTGCGGCCAGCTGCGCCCGGCTGCCCAGGCCCATGACGACCTGCGGCACGGGCAGTTTGCCGGCGCCGGCGGCGCTGACTGCGATCGATGGATTCTTCATACTTTCCTCACTTCTGCACGACCGAACAGGCCGTTGGGCCGCAGCGCCAGCACCGCGATCACCAGCGCGAAGGTAATGATCTGCGTGTAGCCCGAGCCCATGGCGGCGGTGATCAGCGCCTCGGCGACGCCGAACAGCAGCCCGGCCAGCATCACGCCCCAGGCACTGGTGATGCCGCCCAGTATGGCCACCGCGAAGGCCTTGACGCCGAACAGCGTGCCCATGTCGGCATTGACGTTAAACAGCGGCGCAATCAGCACGCCGGCGACGCCCGCGAACAGCGCTGACAGCGCGAAGGCCAGCGCGACGACGCGCTTGATCGGTATGCCCATGAGCTGCGCGGCGGCGCGGTTCTGCACCACGGCCAGCATGGCGGTGCCCCAGCGGGTGCGGCGCGCCACGACATGCAGCAGCGCCGCCAGGGCCAGGCCGATCACGGGAATGAGCAGCTGCAGCGGATATACCCCCAGGCTCAGCCCGCCCAGTTCCACCGGCGTCTGCGCCAGCGCGGACGGCAGGCTGCGCGGTTCCTTGCCGAAGGTGTGCAGCACCAGGTTGTCGAGCACGATGCCGAGCGCCACCGTCGACATCAGCCAGGCGTTGGAGCCGCGGCTGGCGAAGGGCCGCACCGCGATGAACTCGACCAGCAGCCCGTACAGCGCGCACAGCGCCAGCGCCAGCACGATGGCCAGCGCCATCGGCAGGCCCATGGTCTGGGCAAAGGTGAAGCACAGCACCGCCCCCAGCATCATCGAGCTGCCCTGGGCGAAGTTGACGGTGGCCGACACGGCATAGGTGATATAGAAGCCCAGCGCCATCAGGCCGTACATGCTACCCAGTCCAAGTCCGCTGATGAGCGCCGAAGCCAGCATGGCAGTCCCTTTCTAGTTGCTGCCGACAGGCAGGATGCGGTTGTCGATGAACTGCGCCCACACATAGTCGTTCTCGTTGAGGGCGTCCTGCACGGTCGGGCTGAACGGATTGGTATAGGTCTTGATCAGGCCTTCATAGCGGTCGATCTTGTAGAAGCCTTCGCGTACCGCCGGGCCGCTGGTGGAGCCGGCCTTCGCAATGGCCAGCGCCGCCAGGTGCATGCCGTCGTAGGCATTGGCCACGCCGACGGCAGGGGTGATGTCGTCCGGTCCCTTGATGGCCGGGTACTTGGCCTTGAGCGCGGCTATCACTCTCTCGCCGGTCGGCGACTGCTTGCCGAAGAAGCTGTAGGTCTGCACGAAGTGCACGTTCTTCGCGTTCGGTCCGGCCAGCTCGGTGAAGCGACCGCCTGCCGGCCCCCAGTGCGAGACTACCGGCACCTTCCAGCCCATGCGGTCCAGCGACTTTACGACCTGCGACGACGGGCCGACATTGCCCACCATGAACAGCGTGTCGGCCCCGGCCGCCTTGAGCCGGTTCAGCTGCGGCGTGATGTCGACGTCGCTGCCCTCGAATTTTTCGATGCCGACCGCCTTCATGCCTTTTTCCGCCAGCGCCGCGCTCAGGCCCTTTTCATTGGACTCGCCCCACGCATTGTTCACCAGGATCATGCCCGGCTTGGTGGACTTGAAGGTCTTCTGCGCATACTGCAGCATGCCCTTGTCGACGATCTCGTCGACCGCCGACACGCGGAATGCAAAGTTGGGATTCGCGCCGTTCTTGGTAATGCCGGTGCCTGCCGCCCACGGCCCCATGAACGGCACCTTTTCCTGGTTGGCGATGGGCACGATGGCCATCGAGACCGGCGTGTCGAGGCCGCCGAACAGCACGGCGACCTTTTCCTTGTAGATCAGCTCGCGCGCCGCGACCACGCCCTTGGCCGGGTTGCCTTCGTCGTCGCGGCTCACCAGTTCGACCTTGCGTCCGCCCAGCAGGCCGCCCTTCGCATTGATCTCGTCGATGGCCACGGACAGTCCGCGCGTGATCGACTCGCCGGCCTGCGCCGACTGGCCGGACAAGGCGGTCACCAGGCCGATCTTGATGGTGTCCGCGGCCTGTGCCGCCGGTATGGCGGCCGCGCCCAGGGCGGCGATGCATGCGGCGATGACGGTGCGACGCTTGGAGGAAATCATGGTGCCATCCTTTGTGTGAAATGAAATGTGATTGAAACGAACGTTGATGCTGTCCCGGCATGACTTATGCAAGGGCTATGCCATCGCAGCAAAACGTGGCATGTTTTGCCGACAATCCTGGCATTCCATCCGCGGCAATCCGGCTGGCGGGCAAGATGCGGGGGCCGGAACAGCAAACACACAGGCACGATCACAGTGCATGAACAGGAGAAAAAGATGCAGAGCGCACCACAAGAGCACACAGGACAGGCCGCCAGCCCGGCTGCCGTCGTCGACGAATACCTGAGGCTGCTGATGATTCCCGACCCGGACGCGGCACGCCGGCTGGCGGCGCCGGACTTGCAGATCCGTTTCACCGGCGGCCGCGCAATGCGCGATCCGGCCGAGTGCGCGGCCTTCAATGCCGGCCGCTACGCCTGGGTGAAAAAACGCATCGAGGCGACCGAAGTGGTGGCAGGCGCAACCGACGCGCATGCCGTGGTGTACAGCCGCGGCACCCTGCATGGCGCATGGCCGGACGGCACGCCGTTCGAGGGCAACCGCTACGTCGACCGCTATGTCGTCAGGAACGGGCTCATCGTGCGGATGGAAGTCTGGAACGACAGCGCCGAATGGCTGCTGGCGCGCGCCGGCCTGGCCGAACTATAGAAAGTGGCCACATGAGCGAACACCCTTTCCCGCTGCTTCCCGGCCACGACCGTTTCCCCTATTCCGGCATCCGCGGCCGGCCGCACTACCGCTGGCCGAACGGCGCCGGGCTGGCAGTCTATATCGGCTTCAACGTCGAGCACTTCGCGTTCGGCGAAGGGCTGGGCGCACGCCTGGGGCCGGCCTGCCCGGAACCGGACGTGCTCAACTACAGCTGGCGTGAATACGGCAACCGGGTCGGCGCGTGGCGCTGCCTGGACCTGTTCGACAAGCTGTCCCTGCCGACCGGCGCGCTGATCAACACCGCGCTGTACGACCACTGCCCCGAACTGGTAGCGGCGCTGGCCGCGCGCGGCGACGAGCTGATCGGCCACGGCCACACCAATGCGCACCAGCAGGGCCTGCTGGGCGAGGCGGACGAACTGGCGCTGCTGGTGCACTGCCGCGAACGTATCCAGTCCGGCAGCGGCCAGGCGCCGGCAGGCTGGCTGTCGCCGTGGATATCGGAGAGCCGCGCGACGCCGGACCTGCTGGCCGAAAGCGGCTACCGCTACACGCTGAACTGGTGCCATGACGACCAGCCGGTGCGCATGGCCACGCGCAATGGCGCAGGGCTATGGTCGATTCCCTACCCGCAGGAACTCAACGACATACCGATGCTGGTGGCCCGGCAAATGGACGCGAAGGACTTTGCCCAGATCATCATCGACAACTTCGACGAAATGCTGGAACAGTCGCAGGCGCAGCCGCTGGTGATGGGCATTGCGCTGCATCCCTACCTGGTCGGCCAGCCCTACCGGCTGCGCCACCTGCGCCGCGCGCTCGAGCATATTGTGCGGGTGCGCGACCGCGGCGACCTTTGGTTCACCACGCCGGGCGCGATCTGCGACTACGTCGATACCCTGGAGGCGCTGGCGCCTCCGCTCAACACCGATAAGGAAAGACCTGCATGAACAACGACGCCGTTTCCTCCTTCTCCATCGACGACCAGGTCGGCGCGTGGGCGCCGCACGGCCGTTTCGTCGTGCAGGGCGCGGCCTCCGGCCCGCTCGCCGGGCTGACCTTCGCCGCCAAGGACCTGTTCGACGTTGCCGGCCATCCGACCGGCGCCGGCAACCCGGCCTGGCTGGCGACGCATCCGATACCGGCGCGCAGCAGTCCGCTGGTCGACGCGCTGCTGGCGGCCGGCGCCACGCTGGTCGGCAAGACGCTGACCGACGAACTGGCCTACAGCATCAATGGCGACAACGTCCATTACGGCACGCCGAAGAACGTGCGCGCACCTGGCCGCGTGCCCGGCGGCTCGTCGAGCGGCTCGGCGGCGGCGGTGGCAGCGGGCCTGTGCGACTTCGCGCTCGGCACCGACACCGGCGGCTCGACACGCGTGCCGGCCAGCTACTGCGGCATCTGGGGCCTACGCACCACGCACGGGCTAATCTCGCGCGAGGGTCTGGTCCCGCTCAACCCCGGCTTCGACACGCCGACCTGGCTGGCGCACGACGCCGCGACCTTCCTTGCGGTGGGGCGGGTGCTGCTGCCGGCAAAGTCGTTTCGATTCACGCGGGCGCTGCTGCTGCAGGACGCGCTGGCCCAGGCCGACGAGGCGTTCCGGCCGGCGGCGGAGCGGGTGTTCGAAGCGCTGTCCCAGGGACGCGACGCGCTGCGCACCAATGTCGCCGATGACGGCGCACTGGAACTATGGCGGCAGACCTACATCACCGCGTCGGCCCGCGAGGCATGGCAGGTGCACGGCGACTGGATAGTCGCGAGCACGCCGGCTTTTGCGGCGGCGGTGGCGGCGCGCTTCGACACGGCCAGGGGCATCAGCGCCGACGCCGCCGACGCGGCGGTAGCGCGGCAGGCGGACATCCGCGCGTCGGTGCATGCGCTGCTGGGGGAAGACGGCGTAGCAGTCCTCCCTTCCGCCGCCAGCGTCGCGCCGCTGCTGGACGCGTCCGGCGCCGAAGTCGACGCCGTGCGCGGCCGGACCTTCCGCATCACGTGCGTTGCCGGACTCGCCGGCCTGCCCCAGGTCAGCCTGCCCTTCGTCGCGGCATCCGGCCTGCCGGTCGGCATCTCGCTGCTGGGGCCGGCAGGAAGCGACCTGGCGCTGATCGAGCTCGCCGTTTCGCTATGGCAGGACCTGCAGCGCAGCGGCACCTCATCATGAGCAGAATGCCGCCCGATACCGGGTTGCCGCAAGCACGTCCCGACGACGCGGCCAGCGCGTCCGACGCAATGGTGAAGCACATCTACCAGACCGTGTTCGAGCGCGTGATGAGCCAGCAGCTGGCGCCCGGCACCAAGCTGCCCGAGGCTGCCTTGTGCCAGCTGTTCAACGTCGGCCGCACCACGGTGCAGAAAGCGCTGCAGAAGCTGGCGCATGAACACATCGTCGAGCTGCGCCCCAACCGCGGCGCCATCGTCGCGATGCCGACTCCGCAGGAAATGCACGAGATCTTCGAGGCGCGGCGCTCGCTGGAAGCGGCGATGCTGGCGCTGGCGGTCAAGCGCGCGACGAAGAAAGACGTGGTGGCGCTGCGCCGCCACCTGAAGGAAGAGCACACGGTCATGCACACCTACCGGCAAACCGAGTGGGCCAGGCTCGCCAGCAGCTTCCACCTGCGGGTGGCCGAGCTGGCGCGCAATCCCATCCTGCAGCGCTATCTCGGCGAACTGCTGTCACGCTGCTCGCTGATCGTGGCGCTGCACGAACCCGGCGGCCACGCCCGCTGCGAGCATGACGAACATGCGCGCATCGTGGACTGCATCGCCGGCGGCGACGTGGAAGGTGCAGTGCGGGCGATGGACGAGCACCTGCAGGAACTGGAGCAGCGGATCAAGCTGGTGGCGCAGCAGTCGGGCACCAGCCTGGCGCGGATGCTGGGGGTGGGGTGATGATTTATTGAACAGCCAGAACCGGGATGTGCTCGGTCCCGCTGCTCGATGGGGACGGGCGTATGATGCTCTCATACCAATCCCAAGTCATAACGCGCGTTCAAAATTCGTAGGGTGTAATAACCGCCAGGGCATTACACCACGCGTCGCTGACAGGCGGCCCCTGTTTATCGGCCATGGTGTAATGCGCTATCGCTTATTACACCCTACGAATCACGGCGTTGAGTCAGCGCCTTCGATTTCGTTCGGTACGCCATGACTTGGGAATGGTATCAATATCCTGGATCAGGCAGGTCAGGAAAGCCATCAGCCGCTCGACCGAAAATTGGTCGAGACGATAGTTTTTTAGTGCGGAAACCTTGGGCTGCTGGATATTGAGCACTTCCGCAATTTGCCGTTGCTTCAGCTTGCGCACTTTCAGCAGTTCGTTGACTGCCAGGGCCAGGCGTGTCTTGACCTGGCGCTCGGCGGCATCCTGAAAGCCAAGGTCTGAAAATACATTGTCCGAGCCGCGGGTGAAATCATTGTCGAGGGTGGTCACGATGTTTCTTCCAGAATTTGCAGGGCAACTTCATCAAGGAGTTCGCGTCGGTTTTGGCCAGAAAATTCCGTCCAGGGCAAAACATACCAAAATCGGAATAAAGTGGCTGGGCGCGATTTCATGCATCCTGGGGTGCCTTGACCAGCGCGGTGAAATCCGACCATTGCTCAATCCGAAACGCTCGGTTGTCGCGCACGGATTTGGGAAACCATGCAAGGCGACGCAACGATTGGATCGCCATAAACAGCTTCGCCATGTCTTCGTCATCGCTTACGTACAAGCTGCCCTGCACTCTGCGAAAACCATGTTCCATGAGCACAGCGCCAATTTCCTTGTAGGCTTTCGCCATGCCCTTGGGATGATATTTTTCGGCATCGGCTACCGTTAGATCGAACGCGACTGCGTACATTAATGCGCTTCCGGGTCTTGCAATAGGCGACTTAACCGGTATTCAGCAGCTTCGTCCGTTTCGATCAACGTTATTTCGACGAGCCAATCGCCATCCTCCAGTTGGCGTATTACAGGACCTATTCGTACTTAGGGCCAAATTCACCAAAGGTTTTGATTTTGCCTATTGGAACACTCGTTGACATCCTCCCCGCCCTCAGCCCTGGAGGGCTGCCGCTTGCGCGGTAAGGACGGGGATTCCTCCTGCGAGACGGTCATGCCCGGCCGCGAGAATGTTTTTGGCAGCATTAATGTCACGGTGATGTGCCGTTCCACAATCGCTACAATTCCATTCTCTTATTCCAAGACCTTCCAGGCCTTTGGGGCCAGTGCGCTTTTTACAGCAGCTGCAGGTCTGGGTTGAATAGGCTTCGTTGACCTCGTCGAACCACACGCCTGCGCGATCGCATTTGTACTGCAGCATGGTCCGGAATGCACTCCAGCCCGCGTCCAGAACCGATTTGGCCTGGTTCGTTTTCGCGAGGGCAGAGGCATTCACATTGCCTACGAAGATCGCACCATAGCTGTCGGTTAGCTTGGTGCTGAGCTTGTGATGAAAGTCCTTGCGACGGTTTGCAATCCCGGCATGGATTGCCTTGACCCGATCCTTCTTGTTTGCACGCTGGGCAACTGCCAGCTTTCCTCCCATTCCACGATAGAACTGCTGGGCCTCGATGACGGCGCCGTCGCTGGTCGTTGCGAACTCTTTCAGGCCAAGGTCGATGGCGATTGCATCGTTGAAGAGCGACAGCTGCTGCACTGGCTTTTGCTTCGGCGTGGCGCAGATGTTGATGTACCAGCGGCCGCGCGCGTCCTCGGAAATAGCGCCGGCGCCGAGATCAAAGTCCTTCAGTCCATAGCTGTCCCACAGCGACAGCCAGACCTTGCCATAGCGGATCTGGCCATGGGCATAAGTGATGCCTGATTTCTTGAATGGGACCCATCCCAGCGAGCGCCGAGCACCGCTGCTCTTGCGCCAGGCCAACCGACCTTTCTTGAATTGCTTGCGCCTCGTCGCGTACTCCGAGGCGATCGCCTGGATCGTTTGCGAGTGCAGGTTGATGCCTTCTTTCGAAGCGCCATCCGTGTATTTCTGCAGATCGTATCCGCTCATGAAGCGGCGTTCGCGCTCGAATACCTTAATTGACAAGGCATTGCAAAAATTCCACACCTGATTTGTGTCATATGCCAGTGCACGCAGAAACTTTGCATGCTTGTCCCTGATACGAATGTGCAGCGTGCGCATTGTTGTGCGCTCGTCCTTTGCAGTTTCGTTTTCAGTTTTTTTCCTAAGTGGCATGGACTGTGATTTTATACAGCAGTTATTGTATTTGCAACCATCCAAGTAAAGGATGCCTTTGGCATCCGCGCTATTCATCTCCGCCCTGAAGAGACGGAGCTTTTCGCGCAAGGCATGGGTAAAGGTATTCCCAAAAAACACGCCGGTGTTATCCCCATCGTCAAAGTGCGACTGCACTGCGTAATTATCGACCGGTTCCAGCGCCGTCAGCTCAACGTTGCACTTGCAGGCCTGCAGGGTTGCCTGGGCGGGGCCATGGCCGCGCACGTCGGCCGCAAGCCTTCAGCCGCTCGACAGGGAACTGGTCGAGGCGATAATTTTTCAGCGGCGCGCTACAAGTGCTCACTAATCGGCTTCATGCTTTCTTGTAGCGCGCCGATGCCGGATTTGGACTTTTCTGGCAGGCGTGGAGAGTGTAGACAGATCCGGGGAATCGAACCGTATAAATACTGCGGCAAACACTCTGCACCCGTTTTTCCTAGCGCGCTTTCATTTGTCTTTGAGCGTGCGCGTGCAAAAGCTGTCCAGCATGTCACGCTGGCAATTCATCAGCCGGTCGAAGGTTTCCGGGTTACCCGAGGCTCTTCTGGCTTGCGCCAGCCTGTTCAAAAAATAGGACGATTCCAGCGTCTGCCGCAGCTTGCGGGCAAAGGCAAGGGGACGGTCGGCAACCTTCTTTTCATACCTTGCAAGGAAAAAAATCGATGCTACATCCTGTGCAAACAGGCCGGCCATGCCGTGCACACCTGTCAGGTACCAATACAGGCTAACCGGGGTGAGCTCACGACCATCAGTGCTGGCGTGCTCGCAGACATGGTGCAGCGCGGACAAGTCCTTGCGCCACTTTGCCTCGGCCTCAAGCCCAGCGGCGGCCAGCTCGGTGGCGCCGGCCCAGTCCATGTCCTTCTCGGCGTCGCCGGCCTGAGAGGCCAAAGCCGCCAGCATGCCGGCACAGGCCACGGTCTGGAGGGCAGGCCGGACGATTTCATCGCTACATCCGGTCATGGCTTCCAATACCGTGGCCTGGGCGACTGCAACGCAGTCGAGCGCCTTGATAGTGCGTGGACCCACACCCTGGCATGTCAGCCAGTCTTTCCAGTCAAGCGCATCTTTCTCTTGCCCAATGTCGCCAAAGCCCTTGAGCGTCTCGATGAAGCCCGGAGCTGCCTGCGCCGGAGTGTAGTCCAACGCAGGCAGTAGGCGCATCAATGCCGTGCCATTGTCCTTCGCCAGCATTGAAGGTGTCAGCCCGGCGTTGTTTGCATGATGAATATCCGAGCCGCGCGCAATGAGAGCACGGGCGATATCCCAATGTCCGCAAGCGCACGCGGTCGACAGAGCGGTATTGCCTTCATGGTCCTGAAGATCGATCGCAGCGCCTTTGTCCAGGAGCCGCAGAAGCGCGTAGGGACGATTGCGTGCGGCGGCCGTATGCAACGCGGTTTTCCCGCCGATGTCCCGATGGTCGAGCTCGATGGTGGCGCTGGCGATGAGCGCATCGAACACTGCGCGGAAATCGAAGGACGCTGCCTTGAACAGGGGCGTCTGTTTCTCGTCGCCTGACACATGGTTGACATCCGCGCCATGCTGCAACAGGACTCTTACGGCGGCGATGCGGTTGTATCCCGCAGCCATGTCCAGCGGGGACTTACCGTCCTCATTTTCAAGATTGCAATCCAGACCCTGTTGCAGCAGCGCCGGTATTGCCTGCTGATGATCGGCCTTGATCAGTCGATCCAACAGTAGGCGTGCGTCCTTGCCTGCGTAGTCGACTCTCACGCCTTTTGTCAACATCCTTGCGACAAAATCCGTATTGCCATACCAGATGGCGGCGTGGCCAAGCTTGTCCACATCCTCGATGCGCGACCCTTTCGATAACAGCAAATTAAAGACGGCATCATTGCCGGATTCCGCCGCATGGCTGAGCGCGGTGCGGCCGTGGAAGTCCTTGTGATGTATGTCGGCGCCGCAGCTTAGCAATAGCTTGATCATGGATGCATTTCGTGTGCGTGCTGCTGCATGCGGTGCAGTGCGCCCATTCCCGTCCTGCAGGTCAACCGAAGCGCCACTCTCGATCAACTGTTCGGCAAGCTGCTCACGCCCGGATGTCACAGCAAGGATCAACGCTGTATCGCCAAAGCAAGCATTGAAATTGGACTTGTCAATAACGGATTGCAGCCCTGTTATTTCAGTATTATTGTCATATGCTGCCGAAAATATGGGGGTCCTAAGGAAGGTTTTTGAAGTTGCCAGAATAAAGCCACCATCCTCACCGAAAGGTTCAGGAATTCGGGCATTGATATCGACGCCTTGCGCTAGGACCAATTCGACGAGTTCTCTATCGTCAGCTATTACACTGACCAACAGCGCAACACTCCACCATGACTGCGGCTGCTCCCATTTAAATTGCAGTGTTTTCAAAAATTGGCACTGCCAACTTCCCGTCGAGGTTTTGGCATCTTGATCTTCAAGCTGCTTCAGAAAATTTTCGTAGGCACTGAAACGGTCTTTCATCAGTACGGCTTCCTCTGCGTTTTTCGGCTCAGTCCTGGGTGTATCGGCAACAGCGCTTGAAGCATGAACGCCTGCACCGGCGACAGGCACGCCGGCTAAAAGGCCAATGCTTGCAAGTCGCGCGCTCACTAACGGCGGTTGATCAAAGGCTTGTGGCTGAGGCTGTAAAACTGGCGCCGGCACTCTGCCAGCCTGGGTTGCCGAGCCGATGGGAACAACGAATTGGCTAGCCATATACACGCTCCTTGAAGTAAGTGTTGCCATCTTCCTGAGGTCGATCGGACCACCGAAAAAAGCAAGCAGTGTCGGTGGGCGCTTTTTCGTCCCGAGTTCATAAAAAATCGATAAAGATTGGCGCAAATATTTTAACTGGCCGGTTAACGAGCATGAAGTGTCGGATCTTGTATTTGGCTACGGATTTCAATAAGCACTATTCGCTCTTGTCGCCTTTCAGTAACTGCTGGCATGCCAGCTTGAGTTGATCGATCTGGCGGTTTAGTATTGCCCGAAACGAGGGATCGTCCTGCGCCTCCTTGAACCATTTGTCCAGCATCTGGATAAACTCTTGCGCATTTAGTGCAGCATGGACCGCTTTCGCAAACCCATTTTTTGAAATGCTTGATAGATCCGACCCGCCAACGACACGTAGATATCGCGACGTAATAAAATCGGCAAGCAACGATGCCATGCCGCAGTTTCTGAGATGGTGGTAATGGGCGACGGGATGGTAACTCCCATAACCTGCAAATTCTTGTTCGAGTGATGTGTCGAACGCCAGCATTTCTTCAAAAATCGCGTTTTCTGCACGCGCTGCGGTGTTCAACAGCCACATGACCTGCTGTTTGAGAAGGCGGCTGTATCGCTGCACGGCGAGCGTGGGGATATGGTCGTTCGCCAGAGATTCTTTCACCTTCGAGCCAAGAGCATCACCCCACAGCAAACTCAGCACGGCTGTCCGGCACGCCTGTTTCTGTCCAGGCGTAGCACGCTCCGCAGCCTTTTTGGCAACCATCGCTTTTTCAAACAATTTTCCCTCGGCGCTGCGCTCACGCAGTCCGGCAATGATGTGCCAGGACAGACCATGGGTGGACAGAGTTTCGTGCGGCCTTTTGCCGCGAGCATTGACATCGTCAAACGACTTGAGCAATACATGCAGCGGAATGGCCAGCAATGGCATTTCGGCGTCGGCGCCTGACAGATAGCCATCAAACTCAAGCAGGTCCAGGACAATGTCACGTTTCGGATTGGTCGCGGCCTGACTTGTGCTGCCGCTTGATGATATTTGGTCTTGCGCTGCATTTGCTTCTTCATACAAAAGCGCAGCCGCGATGCCGGCCGAACTCGCGCCGTTCCGCAGTAGCTGATAGACGACGCCAATATGTCCATGCCGGGCTGCCAGATGTAGTGCTGTCAGGTTCTCTTCATTGACGACATCGATCATCGCGCCATGGTCGAGCAGTAATTGAACAATGTCATGATTGCCATCGATCGCGGCAACATGCAGCGCACAATTGCCATCCCGATTCTGCAACGTGGTATCGGCACCGCACATCAGCAAGGTTTGCGCATGCGGGAATTTTCCTTGCGTGCAAGCCTCAAGTAGAGCTTTGCCAGACTTCGTGAACGCGCCAAGCAATAGTGTTCTTGGTACGGGGAAATGAAACTTTGCCTGATCAAGGAGATCGCGTATTCCTGTATTCGCCTTGTTTTTCAGGAGCAGATTGGGTAGGTGCAAGGTATCAGACAGCATTGCCTTCAACAGTTCCTCCCTATGGCCAGGATGGTTTGCCGCGATTAGCAACGCGGTGTTGCCATGGTTGTCTTGCACATCTAGCTTTGCTCTCTTCTTGATCAGCAATTTAGCGTTTTCAGTGCAACCGTTTTTTACCGCGATGTGCAGGGCTGTACTGCCCGAGCCATCGACGCAATTGAGCCAAGCCTTGTTTAGGGTTTTTTCGAACTCGACTACATTTTCCTGTGCCGCGGCTTTCAGGAATGCAAGTGCGCCATGAAGTAAATTTTCAATGTTTCTATGCGAATTTTTGGCTGCGCACTGTTTGGCGTTCATGCCAGTGTTATTCGTGCGCAGAATGTTCGCGCCATACGCTAGCAATTCGAGGACCGTACTCTCATGGCCATTGCTTGCCGCAAGAATCAACGCAGTGTTGCCGGCATCGTTGGTGTGCTCAATGTCGGCATTCTCCTCGAGCCAAAAAGTGACAAACTTGACGTTGCCTGCCTGCGCTCCCAGAATCAGGCAAGTGTTGCCGCAAGCGTCCTCAGTATCGATAGGAATGCGATTGTGAAGTAACAGCGAAGCGCGGCCCATGTCTCCGGCCTCGGCAGCGCTATTGAGCAAGCGCCAACCGGGTTGCAGCGCATGATCGATATGGGTTTGTGAAGACGAGGTATTGGATGTCGACGTGGTGGTGGAGGTTGAGGATGTGCTGCCCGAGGATGATGTGTCGGTGCAAGCCGACGAAGTGCTGCTCGCAGCAGAAGAATGCGGTGCCTCCATTGGATCATCGCTGATGTGCCGACGCAGATATTTCCCAACCTTTTCGTGGTGGTTTCGTTCGGCCAGATCCAGGGCGGTACCGCCATCATTATTTTCCAGCACCGGACTTGCATTCTTTTCCAGCAACACCCTTACCGTATCGACATGTCCATTCGATGCCGCCAGCATCAGCGCGGTGTGCCCTGTCGGCGTCACCTCATTTATTTCTGCTCCCGCATCAAGCAAGGCCTCCACGGCGGCGATGTGGCCCCGGCTTGCAGCCCACGCCAGGGCCAATTGCAATGTCTCCCGCGACGGCAGAGTGTTGGTATTAAAAAAAGGGATCAACAGCTTGATGACTTCCACATGCCCATTCCTTGCTGCACGCACCAGCGCGCAATGGCCTTTGACATTCATCTGGCCCGGATCAGCGCCGGCCTCTAAAAGGCTCGTGACCGCAGTGACGTTTCCTGCCGCAGCCGCAAGCGTCAGTTCCGTGTCGCCTTGAACGTTTTGCGCCGAGCATGCGAACTGCGCTGGTGGTTGGTCATGAATTGCATGTACTAATATTGACGACGTTGACGTCGTTGATGATGGCGCATGCGTCGTTTCTGAGATGTTCGGCCAGATTAAAAACAAGTGTGTACTTGCTGGCCGGAACGCAATACGCGGCGGCCCATTGGTTGGCATGGGCGCCCGGCCGGTCGTGGTGGCCGCCGTCGTCGCCGCAGTGGTGGTCGGCGAGGACGTGCCGTATGGGTTGCTGGAATTCGTTGCGAGCATGAACAGGCTCCAATCCGAAGTCGAGACATCGTCCAGTCCCGCTATCGAAAATGGCTGGCCCTGTATTGGCTGCCTGTGTCGCCTACTTACAATAAAAGTTCAGTTGCAAGTCATTCAAGCCAATAAAAAACGACGTGCATCCCTTGAAATGTTTAGATATCGCGCAATCAGCGTCTTTCAAGTCGAACCACATTGCGTTAAAGCCCGTCACCCACACCCATGCCCGCCAGCCGCCTTCGCCACCATGACAAGATCACGCCCCGCATCCCGCCCATGCCCCGCCGCGTCCAGCCGCGCCAGGTAGTCTTCCCACAACTCGGCCTGGTTATTCCCCAGCCAGTACAGGTATTCCCACGAAAACATGCCGGTGTTATGCCCATCGTCGAAATGTGGCTGCACCGCGTAATTGCCGACCGGTTCCAGCGCGGTCAGGTCGACATTGCGCTTTCCCGTCTGCAGGGTTTCCTGGCCGGGGCCGTGGCCGCGCACTTCGGCCGATGGGGAGTAGACCCGCAGCAGTTCGAACGGCAAGGAAAACTGCGCGCCGTCGTCGAAGGCGATGTCGAGCAGGCGTGACTGCCTGCGCACCGCGATCTCGATCGGCGCCGGCGCGGGTGGGGTTTGCTTGGAGCCAGCCATGATGATTATTCCTCTGAAGTGGCGCGCGCCAGTGCGGCGCGCAATGCGGGCAGCGCGGCCCGGCGCGCAGCAAGCGCGCCGGCGTCGGGCTGGCGCTGCGCGGCAGCCCAGACCGGCGACGGAAAATGTGCGTCGTCATTGAAGCGCGGGATCACGTGCCAGTGCAGGTGCGGCGTCATGTTGCCCAGGCTGGCCAGGTTGATCTTTTCCGGGTTCATGGCTTCCCTGAGCGCGGACTCGACCTTCATCACCATCTGCATCATCGCGCTACGCGAGGCCGGCGGCAGGTCGGTCATTTCCTTCACGTGCGCATGCCAGATGACGCGGCAGAAACCGGGGTACTGCGCATCGTCGACCAGCACCACGCGCAGCTGCGCATCGCGATAGAGCTCCTCGCCGCCGGCGCCGTCGCACAGTTCGCAGCCGGTCGCCGCTGTGGCCGTCATACCAGCACCCGCTCGATGCCGCCGTTGTTGGCGCGGCCGACATAGTCTTCCATCCAGCCGGCGCCCAGCAGGTGGCGCGCCATCTCGACGACGATGTAGTCGGCGGTCGTGCCCGAGTCCTCGTTGTAGCGCGACAGGCCCTGCAGGCAGGACGGGCACGACGTCAGCACCTTGACCTCGCCGCCGAAGCCGTCGGCGCGCAGCTTGCCGGCGCCCTTCTCCATCTCGGCTTCCTTCCGAAAGCGGATCTGGGTCGAGACGTCGGGCCGGCTCACCGCCAGCGTGCCGGACTCGCCGCAGCAGCGGTCGTTCTTCTCGATCTTCTGCGCGTCCACCGTGGTGATCAGCGAATTCACCGTCTTCAGCGGGTCCTGCAGCTTCATCGGGCTGTGGCAGGGGTCGTGGTACATGTAGCGCACGCCGCCCACGCCTTCGAGCTTCACGCCCTTTTCCATCAGGTATTCATGGATGTCGACGATGCGGCAGCCGGGGAAGATCTTCTCGAATTCATAGCCCTGCAGCTGGTCGTAGCAGGTGCCGCAGGACACGATGACGGTCTTGATGTCCAGGTAGTTCAGCGTGTTGGCCATCCGGTGGAACAGCACCCGGTTGTCCGTGATGATCTTCTCGGCCTTGTCGAAGTCGCCCGAGCCGCGCTGCGGATAGCCGCAGCACAGGTAGCCCGGCGGCAGCACGGTCTGCACGCCGACGTTCCACAGCATGGCCTGCGTCGCCAGGCCCACCTGCGAGAACAGCCGCTCTGAGCCGCAGCCCGGGAAGTAGAACACGGCCTCGGTGTCGGCGGTCGTGGTCTTCGGGTCGCGGATGATGGGGACGATCTTGTCGTCCTCGATGTCGAGCAGCGCCCGCGCGGTCTTCTTGGGCAGGTTGCCCGGCATTTTCTTGTTGATGAAGTGGATCACCTGCTCGCGCACCGGCGGCTTGCCGTGCGTCGCCGGCGGCGCCTTGGTCTGCTTCTTCGCGAACTTCTTCAGCACCTCGTTCCCGAGGCGCTGCGCCTTGTAGCCCCAGCCCATCATGACCTGGCGGGTGGCGTTGATGGTGGCCGGGTCGGTCGCGTTCAGGAAGAACATCGACGCGGTGGTGCCGGGGTTGAAGGACTTCTTGTCCATCTTGCGCAGCAGGTTTCGCATGTTCATCGAGACGTCGCCGAAGTCGATATTGACCGGGCATGGCGTCACGCACTTGTGGCAGACCGTGCAATGGTCGGCCACGTCCTCGAACTCTTCCCAGTGCTTGATCGACACGCCGCGCCGGGTCTGCTCCTCGTACAGGAAGGCTTCGACCAGCAGCGAGGTGGCGAGGATCTTGTTGCGCGGCGAGTACAGCAGGTTGGCGCGCGGCACGTGGGTCGCGCAGACCGGCTTGCACTTGCCGCAGCGCAGGCAGTCCTTGATGCTGCCGGTAATGGCGCCGATGTCGCTCTGCTGCATGATCAGCGACTCGTGGCCCATCAGGCCGAACGACGGCGTGTACGCATTGCGCAGGTCCGCGTGCAGCGCCGGGTCGTTCAAGAGCTTGCCCTTGTTGAAGCGGCCTTCCGGGTCGACCCGCTGCTTGTAGTTGCGGAACTCGACGATCTCGTCCTCGGTCAGGAACTCGAGCTTGGTGATGCCGATGCCATGCTCGCCCGAGATCACGCCGTTGAGCGAGCGGGCCAGGGTCATGATGCGGGCCACCGCCGCATGCGCGTCCTGCAGCATCTCGTAATGGTCGGAGTTGACTGGCAGGTTGGTATGCACGTTGCCGTCGCCGGCATGCATGTGCAGCGCGACGAACACGCGGCCGCGCAGCACTTTCTTGTGGATGGCGGTGCATTCGTCGAGGATCAGCTTGAACGCGCCGCCGTTGAAGATCTGGCGCAGGCCGGCGCGCACTTCGCTCTTCCACGAAATGCGCACGGTGCGGTCCTGCGTCAGGTCGAACAGCGTCGCCTCCGGCTGCTGCGCTATCCGCTCGTCGAAGGTGGCCGCCAGCTTGTGCAGTCCCAGCACGTCGAGGTCGGTCTTCACCGCGGCCAGCGGCCGGTGCATGTTGGCCAGCACATAGGTCCAGCGCGCATGCACGCCGGCCAGCAGCTGCTCGGCCTGGCTGACGCGGTCCTCCAGCAGTTCGGCCGGCGGGATGCCGCTGCCTTCGGCATCGTCGCTCTTGCCCAGCGGCAGGTTGCCGCGGGCGAAGAAGGCGCGCAGTTCATCGACCAGCTGCAGCTTGTTCCGGATCGACAGCTCGATATTGATGCGCTCGATGCCGTCGGTGTACTCGCCCATGCGGTTCAGCGGAATCACCACGTCTTCATTGATCTTGAACGCGTTGGTGTGCTTGGCAATCGCCGCGGTGCGGGCGCGGTCCAGCCAGAATTTCTTGCGGCTTTCCGGGCTGACCGCGACGAAGCCTTCGCCGACGCGGGTATTGGCAATGCGGACCACTTCCGACGCCGCGCGCGCGACCGCATCCTCGTCGTCGCCGACGATGTCGCCGAACAGCGCCATCTTCGGCAGCACGCCGCGCTTGCTCTTGGTCGCATAGCCGACCGCGCGCAGGTAGCGCTCGTCCAGGTGCTCGAGGCCGGCCAGGATCGCGCCGCCCTTCTTCGTCTCGGCGTCGAGATAGTCCTTGATCTCGACGATGGACGGGATCGCGTCGCGCGCCTGGCCGAAGAACTCCAGGCAGACCGTGCGCGCATGCTTCGGCATCTTGTGCAAAATCCAGCGGCCGGACGTAATCAGCCCGTCGCAGCCTTCCTTCTGGATGCCGGGCAGGCCGGACAGGAACTTGTCAGTCACGTCCTTGCCCAGGCCTTCCTTGCGGAACACGCTGCCGGCCACTTCGATCACCTCGGAACGGAACGGCTGGTTGCTGCGGCCGCGCGCGGCCGGCTTGGTCCACTCCAGCCGGAACTTGACTACCTTGGCGTCGTGGATCTTGCCGAGGTTGTGTTCCAGGCGCGTCACTTCCAGCCAGTCGCCGTTCGGGTCCACCATGCGCCAGCTGGCGAGGTTGTCGAGCGCGGTGCCCCACAGCACGGCCTTCTTGCCGCCGGCGTTCATCGCGATATTGCCGCCGATGCAGGACGCCTCGGCCGAGGTCGGGTCCACCGCGAACACGAAGCCGGCTTTCTCGGCCGCGTCCGACACCCGCTTGGTGACGACGCCGGCGCCGGTGAAGATGGTTGCGTACTCACGGTCGACGCCGGGCAGCATGGTCATCTCGACTTCGCCCAGCTGCTCCAGCTTTTCGGTGTTGATGACGGCCGACAAGGGCGTCAGCGGAATTGCGCCGCCGGTGTAGCCGGTGCCGCCGCCGCGCGGGATGATGGTCAGCCCCAGTTCGATGCAGCCCTTGACCAGGCCGGCCATTTCCTCTTCGCTGTCCGGGGTCAGCACCAGGAACGGGTATTCGACCCGCCAGTCGGTGGCGTCGGTCACGTGCGACACCCGCGACAGGCCGTCGAACTTGATGTTGTCTTTTTCGGTATAACGGCCCAGCACCTTCACCGCGCGGCGCCGCAGGTCATAGGTCTGGCGGAATTCCTCGCCGAAGTCGGCCACCGCGCGCCGCGCCGCGCCCAGCAGGGTCTCGACCGTGCTGCTGCGTTTCTGCGCATCCATGTCGCCATCGGCAGGTCCGGCGACATCCGCACTCAGCCGTCGCTTGTCGACTTCGGCCAACCTGTGGTTGAGCGCGTCGATCAGCGCCTGGCGCCGCTTCGGGTTGTCCAGCAGGTCGTCCTGCAGGTAGGGATTGCGCCGCACCACCCAGATGTCGCCCAGCACTTCGTACAGCATGCGGGCCGAGCGCCCGGTCTGGCGGGAGCCGCGCAGCGCGTCCAGCAACTGCCAGGATTCCTCCCCCAGCAGCCGGATCACGATTTCACGGTCGGAAAACGACGTGTAGTTATACGGAATTTCCCGCAAGCGGGAGGGCGCGGCGCCGGGCGGCGCGTCGGACAACAGGGCCTGGATTTGTGCTGGGGCGTTCATCTGAAGGGGGTACCGGAAGGGCTGACGCGAAAGGCGCATTCTAGCGTATTGCGCACTATCGGGCTGACGGGGTGCAAGCTTCCGGAAGCCCTTATAACCAGGCGGCGATCCGCTGCCAGAACCCGTCCGGCACATACAGCAGCGCTGTGGTCATGCATAGATAACGCAGGAACTTGCCGATCGCCATATAGACGACGCTCGGCCAGAATGGCAGGCGCAGCCAGCCGGCAACCGTGCTGATAGGGTCGCCGACTCCGGGCAGCCAGGACAGGAGCAGGGTTTTGGCGCCATACCGTTCCAGCCAGTGGAACCAGCGCGTCTTGCGTTCTTTGGCGAATACCTGCTTGGCGCTGTAGCCGAGGGCATAATTGACCATACCGCCAAGGGTGTTGCCAGCGGTCGCCACCAGGATCACCGACCAGAACAATCCGCCGTTGGCCTTGATCACCGCGAAGACGGCCGGCTCGGAGCCCATCGGCACCAGCGTAGCCGAGACCAGGCTGATAAAGAACACGGAGGTCAGCCCGACAACCGGGGCGGAAAGGAAATCAAGCAGCCATTGGATTGCAGACAGGATCATTCGATATCGGGAAGCGCCCGCTTGGAAAAATTGTTGGTGACGCATGCCGCTGCGGGCCTGTGCCAGCGCGGTCCCGTCAAGGGGCGTCCATTATAATGTGTTGCTTTGCCGAACACGCCGCACCCTCCCGCCAGGAAGCCATGACCACCGATTACCTGAAGAAAATCCTGACCGCCCGCGTCTACGACGTCGCCATCGAATCGCCGCTGGAATTTGCGCCCAGCCTGTCCGAGCGCACCGGCAACCGCATCTACTACAAGCGCGAGGACATGCAGAGCGTGTTCAGCTTCAAGCTGCGCGGGGCCTATAACAAGATGGCCAACCTGTCGCCTGCGCAACTGAAGCGCGGCGTTATCTGCGCGTCCGCCGGCAACCATGCGCAGGGCGTCGCGCTGTCGGCGTCCCGGCTGGGCTGCAAGGCCCTGATCGTGATGCCGACCACCACCCCGCAGGTGAAAATCGACGCGGTCAGGGCGCGCGGCGGCGAGGTGGTGCTGCACGGCGACTCCTACAGCGACGCCTACGCCCATGCGCTGACGCTGGAAAAAAAGCAGAAACTGACCTTCGTCCATCCGTTCGACGACCCCGACGTGATCGCCGGCCAGGGCACTATTGCCATGGAGATCCTGCACCAGCATTCCGGCCCCATCCACGCGATCTTCGTGGCCATTGGCGGCGGCGGGCTGATCGCCGGCATCGCCGCCTACGTCAAGGCGGTGCGGCCCGAGATCAAGGTGATCGGCGTCCAGACCACCGACTCCGACGCGATGGCGCAGAGCCTGGCCGCCGGACGCCGCGTCACGCTGCCGGACGTCGGCCTGTTCTCCGACGGCACCGCGGTCAAGCTGGTCGGCGAGGAAACCTTCCGGCTGGCCAAGATGTATGTCGATGACATCGTCGTGGTCGACACCGACGCGGTGTGCGCGGCGATCAAGGACGTGTTCCAGGACACCCGCAGCATCCTGGAGCCGGCCGGCGCGCTGTCGGTCGCCGGCGCCAAGGCCTATATCGAGCGCGAGCGGCTGGCGAAGCGGCCGTTGAAGAACGAGACCCTGGTCACCATCGCCTGCGGCGCCAACATGAATTTCGACCGGCTGAGGCTGGTAGCGGAGCGGGCCGAGGTCGGCGAGGCGCGCGAGGCGGTGTTCGCGGTGACCATACCCGAGGAGCGCGGCAGCTTCCGCCGCTTCTGCGAGCTGATCGGCGCGCGCAGCGTGACCGAGTTCAACTACCGGATCAGCGGCGAAGCCGACGCGCATGTCTTCGTCGGCCTGCAGATCGCCAACCGCGAAGAGCCGGGCAAGATCGCGAAGGCCTTCGAGAAAAACGGCTACCGCACGCTGGACCTGACCCACGACGAGCTGGCCAAGATGCACATCCGCCACCTGGTCGGCGGGAAAAGCCCGCTGGCGCAGGACGAGTTGCTGTATCGCTTCGAGTTTCCGGAGCGCCCGGGCGCGCTGCTGCGCTTCCTGGACAGCATGGCGCCGAACTGGAACATCAGCCTGTTCCATTACCGTAACCAGGGCGGCGACGTCGGCCGCATCCTGGTCGGCCTGCAGGTGCCGAAAAAGGAAATGAAGGCCTTCCGCGCATCCCTCGCCACCCTGGGGTACCGATACTGGGACGAGAACGAGAACCCGGCCTACAAGCTGTTTCTCTAGACCATTTTTCATGCTGGCATGCACCAGAAGCCCCACTTCCGCGCAGTGACAGCTGCATTTGACGTTCCGCGTAGCGACGGTTGCCGTTGCTTTTGACGCTGCCGTTGCTTTTGACGCTGCCTTTGACGTGGGTCCCCGTTGATGACGCCACGTC
>CAUQYP010000045.1:0-23869 GCA_963522035.1 uncultured Noviherbaspirillum sp.
TGGCGTTGGCGTTGGCGTTGGCGTTGGCGTTGGCGTTGGCGTTGGCGTTGGCGTTGGCGTTAAGATACGCGCTGAAGTATTTTGTCCAAATATCACATAGGCTGCATTTGCACTAGGGGCTCCCAAGACCAGATCCGTGATGTTATCGCCATTAATGTCGCCTGTACTGCTGACCGAAAAGCCTAACTGACTACTTGCTGTGATTCCCGGGAAAATAAAACCATTGGTACCGTTGAGCTGAGTGAGATCAAAAAAAGCAGGGAACGGGCTTTGCTTGCCAAATATCACATAGCTGACACCAAAATCTGAGTTTGCGCCAAAAGCCCCGAGTACCAAGTCGGTGATGTTGTCCCCATTAATGTCGCCAGCGCTATTGACCGAAGAACCTAAACGTCCGTTTGTCGCTACGCCCGGGATGGTAAAACCATTGGTGCCATTGAGCTGAGTGAGATCAAAAGAAGCAGGAAACGGGCTTTGCTTGCCAAATATCACATAGCTGGCACCTAAATTTGAGTTTGCGCCAAAAGCCCCGAGCACTAAATCGGTGATGTTATCCCCATTGATGTCGCCGGCGTTGCTGACTGAATAGCCTAACTGTCCATTTGTCGCTACCCCTGGAATAGTAAATCCATTGGTGCCGTTTAGCTCAGTGAGATTAAAAAAGGCAGGAAATGGAGTTCGATTTCCAAATATCACATAGCTTGCGCCTAAAGCTGGACTTACCCCATAAGCCCCAAGCACTAGATCGGTAATGTTATCCCCATTGATGTCGCCGGCGCTGCCGGCCGACCTGCCTAAAAATTTGCTTGCCGCTACCCCTGGGATAGTAAAACCATTAGTGCCATCGAGCTGAGTGAGATTAAGGAAGGCAGAAAATGGGCTTCGTTTTCCAAATATTACGTAGCTAACACCTAGCACTGAGTTTGCGCCATAAGCTCCGAGCAATAAATCGGTGATGTTATCCCCATTGATGTCGCCGCTGCTGCTGACCGAAATGCCTAAACGTCCGTTTGCCGCTACCCCTAGGATAGTAAAACCATTAGTGCCATTAAGTTGTGTAAGATTAAAAAAGGTAGGAAACGGGCTTCGGCTGCCAAATATTACATAGCTGGTGCCCAGAATTGAATTTGCATCAGCGGCTCCCAACACTAGATCGGTAATGCCATCGCCATTGATGTCACCTGCGCTGCTGACCGAATAGCCTAATAGGCCGTTTGCTGCCACCCCCGGGATAGTAAAACCATTGGTGCCATTGAGCTGTGTAATATTAAAAGAGGCAGAAAACGGGCTTTGCTTGCCAAATATCACATAGCTGGCGCCTAAATCTGAGTTTGCACCATAGGCTCCCAAAACTAGATCGGTGATGCCATCACCATTTATGTCACCTGCAGTGTTGACAGAAATGCCTAACCGTTCATTTGCGATTTCCCCTTGCACGACAAATCCATTTGTCCCATCCAAGCTATTCAAATCAAAACTCGCCGGAAACTGCTGCTGCATCACAGCACGCTTACTCGCCGATGCACCCCGCTCATTTTTTATTTCACCAAAAGCCGAAACCTTTGGCAAACAGGAAAACGTAGCAATAAGCGCAGGCAGCGCATTCTGCCCGACAGTGCTCGCAACAGCACCCACTATCAAGGCCGACTGACAGGCTAAACCCTTCGTTTGCATCGCCGGCAGCACGGCTCGGATTTCCTGATTCCAGTAGCCTTCCAAGCTTTTATCGCTGCTTTTGACCGCAATTTCCGTATCCAGACCGTTTTGAATGGCGGTAAATTCCACGGCAACCTTCTTGCCTGTCTCATTCATCACAGTCAACGTTATCTTGTCCTGCGTGACTTCGCGAATACCAAGTAACTTGAATTGCATGCCGTGCTCTCCTGCCAATGTCACCGCCCCCTGCGGCGTGACAATTCTGGTATGCCCTTCCATAGAAGGATGACGATAATGCACGCCTTGCTCATTCGCACTCACTTTGGGCGTGAACCCCAGAGCGAGACGCCCTATCGTGTTTAACCACGGCGTTAATTGCTTCTTTTGCTCGGCAGTCAATCCAGAATGTGCCAATGCCTTTTCAACCGCTTCCTGAATCAGTTTCGGTCCAAACGCGATCGCGCCGGTGTACCCCACTATCGCCGGCACATGGCGCCACAAACCTTGATTGATGGCCGAAGAAATCGAGAAACACAAATTACTTCCCATTAATGCCATCGCAGAATATCTGACGCCATTCAGGATTTCGCCCGGAACATCAATCTCTTTCAACGCATCTTCATAGCGCTGTTCTTCCGGCGTCAAGGTTTTACCCATAAATTGCTTGGATAAAATTATTCCTTCCCGATACAGGTCGATTTTCGTTTTTTGTTCGGGCGCTACCGTCCGGATAACGTTATTCATCAGCGATAACAAAACATCCTGGGGTATATACAAGTGTTGAAAAAACAGTTTTTCTATCAACACCCGGCCGACAAGTTCTACCAACGCAGCGGAACGTTCGTTTTGCTTGTCAGCCGCGCCTGCATCCGTACTTCTCAAGGTTGGCGCCGAGGCCGCCCGGCTGCCGGAACCAACGCGGGTACCAGTGCCGGACGGCACTGCGAGCAGGGACAAGGCTGCGTCTGCAGGGGGAAGACCATGCAGTTTCGGCGACTGGGCCGGGACAACGTCCTGCTGCGACGGCAAGGTTTCGGAACGGTTAAACTTGGGCTTGGTGCGAGCGGCAAGAAGCGTGGTATCCATAATCACAAATCTCCTTCGAGTGAGATGCATTGATGCGCCATGGAGCCGGGCCAGAACGTAGATTTAAGCCTGAGCCTGGTCCGACCGGTGCTGCGGTAACGCCAAAATGACCGCTGTGCGGAAACCGCCACGCTGTGCGCGCGCGATTTGCGGCCTTGCTTCGGCGCGCTATGGGACAGCGCACCCTCCCCGGTTCCAGGTAACGCTTAATATTGCGTGCGATTTTTAACGTGACCGCCATTGCCTGTTTGCGATGGGTCGTATGGGTGCACGGTTCCAACAGTCTGGCGCAAAGCTTGCTTAACAAACAGTTCAGAAAAACGTGCCCCATTCCAGGGCAGTGCACAGACCGGAGCCCTCTTGAACAGCACCGCCACCCAGCGCATCGTCAAGGTACGGCGCGACTACAACACCTGGGTCGCCGACGAAACGCTGGAAGACTACGCGCTGCGCTACACGCCGCTGACTTTCCGGCGCTGGTCCGAGTTCCGCATCGCCAATACCGCGCTGGGCGCGGTGTCCTTCCTGGCGCTGGAGGCCATCGGCGGCGCCATCACGCTGTCGTACGGCTTCACCAACGCGTTCTGGGCCATCCTGTGCGTGTCGCTGCTGATTTTCCTGACTGGCCTGCCCATCAGCTACTACGCCGCGCGCTACGGCGTCGACATGGACCTGCTCACACGCGGCGCCGGCTTCGGCTACATCGGCTCGACCATCACCTCGCTGATCTACGCGTCCTTCACCTTCATCTTCTTCGCGCTGGAGGCGTCCATCATGGCGCAGGCGGTGGAGCTGTACTTCGACCTGCCCATCAGTTGGGGCTATCTGGTCTGCTCGCTGGTCATCATCCCGCTGGTGACCCATGGCGTGACGCTGATCAGCCGGCTGCAGCTATGGACCCAGCCACTGTGGATCGTGCTGCTGGTGCTGCCCTATGTGTTCGTGCTTGCGAAGGAGCCGGAGGCGCTGTCCAATCTGCTGACCTTCACCGGCCGCCAGGAAGACGGCGCCAGCTTCAATCTGCTGCTGTTTGGCGCGGCCGCCACGGTGGCGATCTCGCTGGTTGCGCAGATTGGCGAGCAGGTCGACTTCCTGCGCTTCCTGCCGGAGAAGACGCGGGCCAACCGGCGCCGCTGGTGGACCGCGCTGCTGCTGGCCGGGCCGGGCTGGATCATCATGGGCGCGGCCAAGATGCTGGGCGGCGCGCTGCTGGCTTTCCTTGCGATCCAGCAGCAGGTGCCGATGGAGCAGGCGATGGAGCCGACCCGCATGTACCTGGTCGGCTTCGGCTATGTGTTCTCCGACCCGGCCTGGGTGCTGGGGGCGGTTACCCTGTTCGTCGTGGTGTCGCAGGTGAAGATCAACATCACCAATGCGTACGCCGGCTCGCTGGCCTGGTCCAACTTCTTCGCGCGGCTGACCCACAGTCACCCGGGACGCGTGGTGTGGGTGGTGTTCAATGTGCTGATCGCGGTGCTGCTGATGGAAGTCGGCGTGTTCAAGGCGCTGGAACATGTGCTGGGCATGTATTCGCTGGTGGCGGTCGCCTGGATAGGCGCGGTGGTGGCCGACCTGGTCATCAGCAAGCCGCTGGGGCTGTCGCCGCCGCACGTGGAATTCCGCCGCGCCCACCTGTACGACGTCAACCCGGTCGGCGTGGGCGCGATGCTGATCGCCTCGGTGCTGTCGATGGCGTCGCTGCTGGGCCTGTTCGGCCGCATGCCGCAGGCAATGGCGCCTTTCATTGCGCTGGGCAGCGCGATGCTGGCGGCGCCGCTGATTGCCTGGGCGACCAGGGGCCGCTACTACCTGGCGCGCACCGACCAGCTGCAGGGCAGCCATGGCCAGACGCTGCAATGCGTGATCTGCGAAAACCATTTCGAGACACCCGACATGGCGACCTGCCCGGCCTACAAGGGCGCCATCTGTTCGCTGTGCTGCTCGCTCGATGCGCGCTGCAACGACCGCTGCAAGACCGACGCCCGGCTGTCGGACCAGTGCATGGGCGCGCTCAACCGGCTGCTGCCGAATGCACTCACGCGCGGCATCAAGACCCGGGTCGGCCATTACCTGGTGGTGATGGTGCTGACCAGCGGCGTCATCATGACCATGCTGGGCCTGCTGTATTTCGAGGAGCTGGCCAACCTGGCGTCCACCGCCTACTACTCCCAGCAGGCCTTGCGCAGCGTGTTCATCAAGCTGTTCTCGGCGCTGCTGCTGCTGACAGGCATAGGCGTCTGGTGGCTGGTGCTGACCAGCGAGAGCCGCAGCGTGGCGCTGCAGGAGTCGGAACGACAGACCAACCTGCTACTGCAGGAGATCGAGGCGCACAAGCAGACCGACATCGAACTGCAGCGCGCCAAGGAAGCGGCCGAAGCGGCCAACCTTGCCAAAAGCCGCTACGTGACCGGCATGAGCCACGAGCTGCGCACGCCCTTGAACAGCATCCTCGGCTATGCGCAGATATTGCAGGCCGACGCCAACATGCCCGAGCACCGGCGCGACGCGGTTGGCGTGATCCGGCGCAGCGGCGAACACCTGCTGAGTTTGATCGACGGCCTGCTCGACATTGCCCGCATCGAGGCCGGCAAGATGCGGCTCAACGCCGACGAGCTGCCGCTGCGGGAGTTCCTCGACCAGATCGTGCGCATGTTCCGGCCGCAGGCGGCGCAGAAAGGGCTGGCCTTTCGCTTTGTCGAGCTGGGCCGCGCGCCCGAGTTCGTGCATGCCGATGAAAAGCGGCTGCGCCAGATCCTGATCAACCTGCTGGCCAATGCGGTCAAGTTCACCGACAGCGGCACGGTCACGCTGCGTTTCTCCTATGCCCGCGAGATCGCCGAATTCGAGGTCGAGGACAGCGGCGTGGGCATTGCGCCGGACGACATCGAGCGCATCTTCCTGCCCTTCGAGCGCGGCGCGGCCGCCAGCCAGCGCGAGGAAACCGGCACCGGGCTGGGCCTGGCCATCTGCAACATGCTGAGCCACATCATGGGCGGCGAGCTGAGCGTGACAAGCACGCCCGGCCAGGGCAGCACCTTCCGCCTGAAAATCTACCTGACCGAGGTACGGCGTCCCGGCGAGCGCAAGAAGCCGCTGGGCGAGATGGCCGGCTACCTCGGCAGCCGCAAGCGCATCCTGGTGGTGGACGACCAGGCCTCGCAGCGGCAACTGCTGGACGCGATGCTCTCGCCGCTGGGCTTCGACATCGTGCAGGCCGGCAGCGGCGCGGCCTGCCTGGAGGAACTGGCGCGCACGCCGTTCGACCTGGTGCTGCTGGACATCGCCATGCCGGAGCAGGACGGCTGGGCAGTCTGCCGCGCGATCCGCGAGCGCGGGTTTGCAACGCTGCCGGTCATCATCGTCTCGGCGAATGCTTTCGATGTCGCGTCGGTCCGGCACCTGGAGGCGATGCCGTGCAACGACTTCATCGTCAAGCCGGTGGTGCTGGCAGAACTGCTGGCCAAGGTGCGGCTGCATACCGGCATCGACTGGATCCCGCGCGCCGCCGATGTGCTGGCCGACAAGCCGGCACGACCGGTAAAGCTGGTGCCGTCTCAGCAACGGCTGCGCGGCCTGCTGGAAGCTACCTCGATCGGCCATGTGAAAGGCATCCTGGCGCGGCTGGACGAGATCGACCGCATCGACAGCGCCTATGCGCCGTTCACGGCCGAGCTGCGCCACCTGGTCAAGCGGTTCCGGCTGAACGAACTGAGCTCACGACTGCAGGAGATGATTCATCATGATGTCGACAAGGTCTGAAAGCGGCATGGCCGGCGGCGGCCACGTGGTGCTGATCGTCGACGACGTGCCGGAGAACCTGGCGGTGCTGTCGGACGCGCTGGACGACGCCGGCCACACCGTGCTGGTGGCGACCGACGGCGCCAGTGCGCTGGAGCGGCTGGGGCTGATCATGCCCGACCTGATCCTGCTGGACGCGGTGATGCCGGGCATCGACGGCTTCGAGACCTGCCGCCGGATAAAGCTGATGGACAGCGCGCGCGACGTGCCGGTGGTGTTCATGACCGGGCTGACCGAGACCGAACACGTGGTGCGCGGCTTCGAAGTGGGCGGCATCGACTACGTGACCAAGCCGATTCGCCCGGCCGAGGTGCTGGCCCGCATCGGCACCCACGTGCGCAATGCCCGCATGCTCAGCGAGGCGCGGCTGAGCCGGGATGCGGCGTCGACAGTCGTATCGGCCGACCTGTCGCACTACCAGCTGACGCCGCGCGAGCTGGACGTGCTGGCGTGGATTGCACGCGGCAAGACCAACCGGGACATTGCTGAAATTCTGGGCATGAGCCCGCGGACGGTGAACAAGCACCTGGAGCACATTTTTGTGAAGCTGGGCGTGGAGACGCGGGCGGGAGCGGCGGCGCTGGTGGCGAGCTTGCGGTAGCACATAGCTTGTGCAGCCGCATCGTAGGGTGTAACAAGCGAAAGCGCATTACACCATTCGTCGATCATGGAAGAAGTCCGGATTATGCAACGGATAGGGTGTAATGCCCTTCGGTTATTACACCCTACGAATACTCAATGTGCCGTCAAGCCGCCTTCGCCACCGGCGCCAGCGCATCCGTCATCTCGCCGCCCAGCGCGGCTACCAGGTCGGCGATCAGCTTCGACAGCTCGCCCGTCATCAGCGCCATGTCGGTGTCGAAGCGCTCGTCGTCGTTCTGCGAGCTGCCCTCGTTGTTTTCCTTCAGCACGTCCAACGGCGCGATGCGCTTGACCGCCAGCGACTCCGTCAGCACGAAGGACACGCGGTCGGCCCAGGTCAGCGCCAGGCGGGTGCACTGCTTGCCGGACTCGATATGGCGGCGCACGTCGGCCGCTTCCAGCGTGTGGCGAACATAGCGTACCGTGGCCTTGCCTTCGCCGGTGGCGCGCAGTTCGGTGTCCTGGTCCACCGTGAAGCCACCGGGGGCTTCGTCGGCCAGCAGCCATTCGGTCATGGCGGCGACCGGCGACTGGGCCACGCGCAGGGTGTCCATCGGGAACTTGTCGACCGCTTTCAGCAGCAGGCGGATCACGTCTTCCGCCTTGGAGGCGCTGCCGGTGTCGATCACCATCCAGCCGTTGACCGGGTCGATCCAGACCCAGGTGCTGCTCTGGATGCTGAAGGCGCGCGGCAGCAGTTCATCGGCGACCTGCTCCTTCAGTTCCTTCATCTGCTTGCGGCCGGGCTTGAAACCCTGCTGCTCTTCCATCTCGGCCGCCTTCGCCTTGGCCACCTGGTTGATGACGGATGACGGCAGCAGCTTCTTCTCGGTGCCCAGCTGCAGCAACATCTGGCGGTTAACCGTGTGGACCAGGCCGCCGTTGGGACGCGGCGGCAGCCAGCCCTGGCTTTGCAGCTGGATGCTGGTGCAGGGGGTGAACGCCTGCGGCGCGAGCTTGTCTTCCAGTTGTTCGGGAGTCATTGCCCACGGCGCGGGCAGACGGTAGATCAGCAGGTTCTTGAACCACATGGCATCGTCGCAAAAAGCGGCCATTCTACACGGCGAAAACGGGAACGCGGACAAGCTTGCCAGCCTTGCAAGCACCTTTGTCACCTGCAACCGTACAGGTGTTGTGCTATGGTCAACTTGACTCCGGCGAGCGCGCCTATCGACCACGAACCCCACCACATAGACAAGGAAGACACCATGCAATACCGTCGCCTCGGCAACAGCAACCTGCAAGTCTCCGCCCTCTGCCTGGGCACCATGATGTTCGGCGACCAGACCGACGAAGCCGAGGCCGGGCGCATCGTCGCCTCGGCCCGCGAGCATGGGGTCAACTTCATCGACACTGCCGACGTCTATACCAAGGGGGCGTCGGAACTGATGGTAGGCCGGCTGCTGAACGGGCAGCGCGACGACTGGGTACTGGCCACCAAGCTCGGCAACCCGATGAGCAGCCAGCCCAACGCCGGCCACTACTCGCGCAGCTGGATCGTGCGCGAAACCGAGAACAGCCTGCGCCGCCTGGGCACCGACCATATCGACATCCTTTACCTGCACCGCGACTATCACGAGGCGAACCTGGACGAAGCGGTGCGCGCGTTGGGCGACCTGATCCGCGCCGGCAAGATCCGCGCGTTCGGCCTGTCCAACTTCCGCGGCTGGCGCATTGCCGAGGTGGTGCGCGCCTGCGAACGGGCCAACGTGCCGCAGCCGGTGGTCTGCCAGCCTTACTACAATTTGCTGAACCGCATGCCGGAAGTGGAGATCCTGCCGGCCTGCGCGCATTACGGCCTCGGCGTGGTGCCCTACAGCCCGATTGCGCGCGGCGTGTTGAGCGGCAAGTACCTGCCCGGCCAGAAGCCGCCCGAGGACAGCCGCGCCGGCCGCAACGACAAGCGCATGATGGAAACCGAGTTCCGCGACGAATCGCTGGTGATTGCGCAGACGCTCAGGGAGCATTGCGAGCGCCGCTGCGTGCAGCTGAGCCATTTCGCGACCGCGTGGGTATTGGCGAACCGGCATGTCAGCGCGGTCATCGCCGGGCCGCGCACGCTGGCGCAGATGGAGGATTACTACGCGGCGCTGGACGTGGCGCTGGATGCGGCCGAGGAAGCGATGGTCGACGGCCTGGTGCGGCCCGGCCATGCATCGACACCCGGCTACAACGACCCGAACTACCCGTTCTTCGGACGCGTCACTTCCTGAGGGTCAGGCCAGCGACAGTTCGCCCTGGCTGGGGCCGTCCGGCTCGCCGGCCGCGCCACGCGGCGACAGCGCGGTCACGCGCACGCCCAGCAAGCGCAGCCTTTTTTCCAGCGGCACGCGGCGCAGGCATTCGCCGGCGGCGCGGCGGATGGCCGCCGCGTCGTCGGTCGACCTGGGCAGCGTGACATCGCGGGTGACGATACGGAAGTCGTCGTATCGAAGCTTGATGCCGATGGTGCGGCCGACGTAGCCCTTGCGCTTCAAATCTTCGGCCACCTTGACACACAGCGCAGTGAAGATGCCCGACAGCGTGTCGCGGTCGTGCCGCGCATGCAGGTCGCGCTCGAACGTGGTTTCGCGGCTCAGCGACTTCGGCTCGGAACTGGTCACCACCGGGCGCTCGTCCTGTCCCTGCGCCACGGCCTGCAGCCATAGCGCGTAGCTGAGGCCGAAATGCGCCTGCAGCAGCGCGGCGTCGGCATGCGCCAGGTCGGCGATGGTATGCAGGCCCAGGCCTGCTAGTTTTTCCACGGCCTTGGGGCCGATGCCATTGACCTTCTTCACATGCAGCGGCCAGATGCGGGTCGTGATATCCGCCGGCGTGAGTATCGTCACGCCGTCCGGCTTGTCGAGGTCGGAACAGATCTTGGCCAGCAGCTTGTTGGGCGCCACGCCGACCGAGCAGGACAGGCCGGTGGCGTCCCGCACCGCCTGCTTCAGCCGTCGCGCCAGCGTTTCGGTTTCTTCCTCGTGGTCGCTCAGGTCGAGGTAGATTTCGTCGATGCCGCGGTCTTCCATCTGCGGCGCAATCTCGGCCACGGCGGCCTTGAACAGCTGCGAGTAATGACGGTAGGCCTTGAAGTCGGTCGGCAGCAGCACCGCATCGGGGGCCAGCTTGGCCGCCTTCATCACGCCCATCGCGGAAAACACGCCCAGCGCTCGCGCTTCGTAGGTCGAGGTAGTGACGACGCCGCGGCCGACATAATTGCGCAGCAGCGAGTAGCTGTGCGTGCCATCGGGCTGCGGCACCGGCTGGTGCGCCGAGCCGCCGCCGATCACCACCGCCCTGCCACGCAGCTCAGGGTAGCGCAGCAGTTCGACCGACGCGTAGAAGGCGTCCATGTCAAGGTGGGCGATGCGGCGGGTGGGCATGGAGTTGGATGTTTAAATCAACGCTCAGCCGAATGCGGTGGCTTTGCCGGCAGAGGCAATTCCAGGCCGCCGCCACCCACTGCCTGTGCCCGTTGGCTGATACGGCTGCCCAATCCCTTGACCGACGGCGTTCCAGCTAATGCGCTGCGCAGAATGCAACGCACCTCTTCTTGTATTGAATTTCCATGAGCAGCTGCCTGGAAACGCAGTTTTGCCATCAATTCGTCATCCAGATTTCTGATAATCAAGCTCGCCATGTTCATTCCAAGTGCAGCATTAAATGGAATGATAGCAATCGGGATGCCATCGCTCAACGTGGGGTGTCCATCAGTCCGATTGTGATGAATGCCCCGATGGACACGGCATCGCAGAACCAATTCCTTAAAAATGGTACTCAGCCGCCCGCCTTTCCCATCGATGTGACCCATTTCGAAAGATCTGCTACATGCAGCCCACCCCCTCCGGCACGGCAAGTTACAGCCTCGTTCCCTATGCCGTGCTGAAACAGTCCATGCAAGCCTGCGGCAACGCGCTTGCGCCCATGCTCTACAGCATTCCCGCCAACCCTGAACAAGCCTTCTTCGCCGCAGCCAGGCACGGCGACTGCAACCTGATCAAGCGCATGCTGGCTACCGGCCAGGCAAACCCGCACGCCGTGGAGCCCGACACCGGCATGACCGCGCTGATGCTGGCCGTGCTGCGCGGGCATGACGATGTGGTATTCATCCTCACGCGCGGTGCGCTTGCTGCCCAGATCGACGTGCCGGACGCGCGGGGCAATACGGCCCGGTCGCTGGCGACGGCAGCGGCTTATCCCGATGTCATCGACATACTGCACACGCGCGGCGCAGGTGGCGCGGGTCTGGCTGCGAGCGCATTGTCGACGTCCGCGCCGCTGCTGCTGAGCGGTTCTTCGGTCAGCAGCAGCGGCGCCGGCACACCCCGGCTGCCCACCTCTCCTGCACCATTGGACGGGACGAGCGCTTCCACGGCATGGCTGGCGAGCACACAGGCTGCCAAGCAGCCCATACCGGCAACCCTGTTCGATGCGATCGACGGTAATGACTGCGCGGCGCTGCGCTCGTTGATCGACCAGGCCACCAGGCAGACCGGCGCAGCCCTGGCCGAGGCGTTGAGCATGGTGCAGACGCGCACGCTGGCAGGCACTTCGCCACGCGGCTACACGCCGCTGATGGCAGCAGCCTGGCTCGGCCATGCCACGCTGGTCGCAACGCTGACAAGCGCCGGCGCCAAGGCCGACCAGGCCAACGAACAGGGCTGGACCGCGTTGATCTTCGCGGCGCAGAACAACCACAGGGAATGCGTACAGGCGCTGCTGCAGGCCGGCGCCAAAGTTGACCAGGCGACTCGAACCGGCATGACGGCGCTGATGCGCGCTGCACAGAACGGCCACACCGAGGTCGTATGCATGCTGCTGCAGTGCCGGGCCAAGGTAGACCACGTCAACGTTGCCGGCTGCACCGCACTGCTGCTTGCGGCCAAGGAAGGCCACACGGCAGTGGTAGGCGCGTTGATCGGCGCGGGCGCCAATGTCGGTCACGTCACACCGAATGGCCGCACGGTGCTGATGTGCGCTGCGCAAAACGGCCATGCGGATAGTGTTTCCGCGTTGTTGATTGCAGGCGCAAGTGTGGACGCGGCCAGGCCGGGGGGATGGACGGCGCTGATGGGCGCGGCCAGGAATGGTCATGCAGGGATCGTCAAATACCTTCTTCGCATGGATCCCGATGCACGCGTACAGGTTCTGGCGCGCAATGGATGGAATGCGCTGATGTTCGCCACGGATGGTGGCCATGCGGACATCGTGGAGGTGCTGATCAGGGCCGGAGATGATGCCAATTTCGACCACGATGCCCTTAATGGCTGGAGACCATTGATGCTTGCTGCAAGCAAGGGACACGCCCAGACCGTGCAAACGCTGATCCGCTTCGGCGCGAAGGTCGAAAGTTGCAGTTCGGATAAAGACGCGCCCGCATTTCGGCGAAACATGACCGCGCTGATGCATGCTGCACAAAACGGCGACACGCGCACTGTTGAAATCCTGCTGGAGGCCGGCGCGGGGATTGACTAGATGGCCAAGATCGGTAGCCAGTACGGTGATATTAATCATGCAACAGCGCTAATGCATGCCGCGGAAAACGGCCATGCAGCGCTTGCGCCCATCCTGTTCAAGGCCGGCGCCAAGGTCGACCATGTCGTGAACTCCGGCGAAACCGCGCTTGGGTGGGCTGCGCAAAAGGGGCACACATCCACGGTGCAGGCGCTGATACAAGCCGGCGCTGCCGTGGACTATTGCGCCAATTCGGCGAGAACTGCCTTGATGTTCGGCGCTTTGAACGGGCATGCAGATACCGTGCAAGCCTTGATCCAAAGCGGCGCCGATGTCAATTTCGTCGCGCCTGGTAGATGGGGCGAGTTTCCGCAGCGCACCGCGCTGGCATGCGCGGCAATCAAGGCGAATGTCGCTGTCATCGACCTTTTGCTTGGCAAGGGCGCCAACATCAACTTGAAAGACGAGAACGGCAAAACAGCCCTGAACCACGCTATAGAAAACAAATGCCATGACATCGCCGACCTGCTGCGGGAGCGCGGCGCCACGTAGTCATGACGGTCCGGATGCGGTCCCGGCGCCTGCTACGTCAACAAAGCCAGCGCCGCTTCTCTCTGCGCATGCTCGAACGCCGGCACATAGTCCTTCACCTCGCGCGCGGTCAGCCCGACTTCCGGACGCATGGCGACAGCCTTCCAGTCCGACAAGGCGTTGACGACTTCGGAAAGTATCGTCAACGCATCCGCCGGGCCGAGCGAAAAGTAATCGGCCCGCCCCATCAGCTCCGCAACGCTGGTGATGGGCCCGTCCTCGGGTGACAACCAGGTTTTGGATTCATTAACCTTGTCCGGAAAGGGATTGAGGTCGAACGCCGGCGCTAGCCGCCACAAGCCATGCTCCACATGCAGGAAACCGAGATTGTGCAAATGGTCGTCGACATTGGCGATGAGCAGGTTGAACAGCATGCGCCGCCACAGCTGGCGCACATCTTCCAGCGGCTGCACGCCATGGCTGCGGATCGCGTCCGCTATTTCGGTGTAGGAGCGTTCTTCGGTACGCGCTGCCTGCAGCAACGAGGCAGCCGACAGGTAGGGAATGCGCCGGTCGTCGGCAGTGCGGTCGAAGCGCTCGATGACGGCGACCGGTGTCCGGCCCAGCATTTCGATGCGGGCCGCGGCAACGTCCACGCCTGCACGCCGCGCCAGGTGCAGGGCCAGCACTTCGCCGCAGGTCACATTGCGTTCGTCGGTCACACTGGGGAACTTGCCAAGCGACAGCCGACCATTACGGTCGATGACGGTGCACTTGGGACGCAACCCGCCAAGCGATGTGCCCTTGCCCTGCAAGTAACGCAGGTCGGCCGCGGTTTCGACGTGCATTTCAACGGCACGGCTCGCTTCATAGATCGCCTGCAAATCCACCAAAGGCGGCGTCTTGCGGCGCCCCTCCGCCGTGGTTCAACCGTAGCGCGCCGATGCGGCTGAAGTCGTCGACCGCGAGCAGGTAATCCATTTCGGTCAGTGGCGGCAGCTGTTCCGCTGCACGCCGTTTTGCATGATCGCGCGCAATGACGCGCCGGCCCCAGGCATCGGGCATGGTGTCGGCAAGCGCATGGTGGTACACGGCCTCCTGCGGCCCGGCTGCGCGGCGACGCTGGTGGTCTGGCGTCAATTCCAGGTCGGGAGAGACGGCAAAGCGGTCGGGACTGGCCAGCCACCCACGGTCGTAGGCAAAGCTGGTGTTTTCGCGAGCGCCCTGTTTGACATAGGTCAGCTCGCCTACTGGCGTGCCGGCGTTGCCCAGCCCGACCCGCACGACACGACGAATGTTGACGGATTCCCGGTTCATAGCGCACCGTCGGATGGGTTTCGGGTCTTGCTGCGTATTCGTTTGGGCAGCGCTTCATCAGCCAGCGTGAGTCCGATCTCGTCGTTCGCGCTATCGAGCAAGCTGACAAGCCGGTCCAGTTCGCCGAATACATGCAGGCTGCGGGCAATGAAATGCAGCGGCACCCGCATGTCACCCTTTTCCATGCGCTTGACCGTGGACACGGAAGCGCCGATGCGGGTTGCCAGCGACTGCTGCGAGATACGCCGGCGCCGACGGGCGAGAGCGAGATCGTTGCCGAGCTTTGCAATCGCGCGCTGGACTGGCAGTGGCAGGGGAAGCGGAACTGTTGAAAGCGCTGTGGAAGGTTCTTTTCCTTGTTGCGCAGCGTTCATCTGCAGGTCCTCGACTAAGCATGTTGAATAAACGCCGAGTTTATCTTAGGTAGCTGATATGAGCTTTAATTTGTTTTAAAGGTTCCTACAAGAGCTTTTATTGGATCCCGTTAGTCTTGGGGATGTATAAGCTGCCCGCATTACGCCGACTTTTCCCACGGATTGATCGGCTGCGCGGCAAACCTCGTCCTTTAGGGCGGGGTCAAGAGCGCGGACGGCAAAGCCGTCCTTGCCTTTGCTTTTAGTGCGGTGTCTGCTGCTGTTCGATGTACTGCCGGATAACAGCGATGGACGCGCCACCGCAACTTCCGGCAAAGTAGCTGGGCGACCAAAGCGCGCCGCCCCACAGCTTCTTTCGGATATCCGGATCGTTGTTCTTCCGAATCATCCGGCTGGATACGCCTTTCAGGCTGTTGACCAGACTGGAAACAGAAACCTTCGGCGGATAGTTCACCAGCAGGTGAACATGGTCATCTTCACCGTCAAACTCCACCAGTTCCGCTTCAAAGTCTGCGCAGACGCTCACAAACATCAGGCGCAGGTCATCAAGATTCGCCTTGGTGGAGACTTCACGGCGGTATTTCGTCACGAAAACCAAATGCACATGCATCAGAAAAACGCAGTGTCTTCCACTGCGAATCGCGTTGTCATCAGTCGTAGACAAAACTACAATCGACGCATGCAACGTCGACAAGCCTACAAATACGAACTGGTGCCCGATGGCGAGCAAGCGCGTGCCATGCGCCGCTTCGCCGGTGCCTGCCGGTTCGTCTTCAACAAGGCGTTGGCGCTGCAAAAAGAGAACCACGAGGCAGGCAACAAGTTCATCGGCTACGTGGCAATGGCGAAGCACTTGACCAGCTGGCGCAACGGCGAAGAGACGCCGTGGCTCAAGGACGCGCCATGCCACCCATTGCAGCATGCGTTGAAAGACCTGGAAAAAGCCTACAAGAATTTCTTCGCCAGGCGCGCTGAATTTCCGCGCTTCAAGCGCAAGGGGTGCGGGGATGCGTTTCGCTATCCGGACCCGAAACAGATCAAGCTCGATCAGGCCAACAACCGCCTGTTTCTTCCCAAACTGGGCTGGCTGCGTTACCGCAACAGCCGGGACGCTCTCGGCGAGGTGCGCAACGTGACCGTGAGCCAGTCGGGCGCCAAGTGGTTCGTGTCGATTCAGACGCAGCGTGAAGTTGACGTGCCATTGCCGACGTCGACAAGTGCTGTCGGCATCGATGTTGGCATCGCCCGATTCGCCACCATGAGCGACGCGAGCCACATCGCGCCGCTCAACAGCTTCAAGAAACATCAGCGACGGCTGGCCCGTTACCAGCGCCGCATGAGCCGCAAGGTCAAGTTCAGCAACAACTGGAAGAAGGCGAAGGCCCGCGTCCAGAAGGTTCATACCAGCATCGCCAATGCCCGCAAAGACTTCCTGCACAAAGCCACGACGACGATCAGCCAAAACCACGCGCTCGTCTGCATTGAGGATTTACAGGTGCGCAATATGTCGCGCTCTGCCAAGGGCACGGTAAAACAACCTGGCAAGAAAGTAGCGCAGAAGTCTGGCTTGAACCGCGCCATTCTCGATCAGGGGTGGGGCGAGTTCAGACGGCAGCTTGACTACAAGATGTCCTGGAACGGCGGCATGCTGCTGGCTGTGCCGCCGCACCACACCAGCCGGACGTGCCCGTGCTGCGGCCATGCATCGAAAGACAATCGGCAGACGCAGTCGAAATTCCTGTGCGTCGATTGCGGCTACGAAAATCACGCCGATGTGGTCGGCGCGATCAATGTCTTAGAGCGGGGATACCGCTTGTTAGCCTGTGGAGAGCCGGCGCAATCAGGCCGCTCGACGAAGCAGGAACCCACCGAAGCGACTGCGCGAATTATCGCGTAAAGCCGTAGGAATCCCCTTCCTTCAGGAAGGGGAGGATGTCAAAGTCCTCGAAACTCATAAGAACATGGGCCGGTCGACCTCGATCGGTGATGAACACCGGCCCATTGTTCGCCGTGCGCATTGCCTCGCTCGTCCCCTGGTTGAATTCGCGGCTTGACAAGGTAGTGATGGGCATGGCGACACCTCGTTTGAATGATAAATGTAGCGATAGTGCTACTTAACCCAAGGGGTGGCAGCAGCTTGGACAATTCCGCAGGGCAATCGCATGATGCCAAGGCGGGAATGATTTCAATGTGAAGCGATGGTTCGAAATGCCTGATACCAACCCTAGCCTGAATCGCGCAACCCATCAAATATTCGGCAAAAAGACATTGGCCAGCAATTTCGTCTCCAATTCGTGTAATTGCTGCTGCGCCAACGCCAGCTGTTCACATTCGTCCACCAGACAAGCCTGCACCTCGGCCGGCAGGGCAACTCCCCCAACGCCACGTACCTGACCCTGCGCAAGCCGATGGACAAAGCCATCACCCGGTTCATCCTGGCAGCCGAAAATATTTAGCAGCTCGCGTATGAAGTCCTGATGTCCGGCGATGTCCTCTCGCAAATCGCCGCGCATTTCTACCAGGTGCTGCTGCATTTCTTCTTCCTCGGTCGGCACAGCCACCACGTGCATAACGTCGTGCTCCCCGCGCAGCCATGCGCGCAGCGCGTTGACCAGCCGAATGGCGTCGATCCGTTTGGTCTTGCCGTGGCGCGCCTGCTGTCGCACAGGCCGGCTTACCGCGTCGACCACCTTGACGTCGATGCCGCGCTGCTGCAGTGCTCGTGCGATCCAATAGCCGTCCTCGCCCAATTCATGGACCACCACTACGGGCGTGTCCGCGCTCAAACCCCAATTGCGTCTAGTCGTCTCGATCACTGCCAGCGCCTGGTCCAGCCGCGCGTTGGCTCCCCCGGCACTGACCGACGTGATCGCCGGCCTGTCTCGCTTCCCATCCTGTAAGGCCAGCGTCCAATTAGACCTGTACAGTTCGAATGCCACGCATAGAGTCACTTCGGTCGACGTGACTTCCTTGTCTTGCGTCGGTTGCATGCGCCACTTCTCCTGGAGGATTCAAACCAATGCCAGTTTAAAACCGCTTCCCAAACGAGTCACGCCTCAATGCAAGCCGCCCACCCGCTCCACCCGCTCCACCCGCTGCACCAGCACCCACGGCTTGACCACCACCGCCCACATCTCCAGGTCGACCTGCAGCCAGGCCGCCGCCTGGATGTCGCTGACCCGTGCCAGCAGGCCGTCGGCCATCCATTTGCCGACCGCTGCGGTGTCGTCGCGGGCGATGGCGACTGCGACCGCAATCAGGTCGAGCGCTTCATCGATGACGACGACATTGCCGCCGGCATAGTGCCGCTGCAGCTCGGTCCACTTGAGTTTCGAGGTTTCCTGGTTGAGCCGTGTCTTCAGCTCGGCGTCCTTGTCCTGTTCCATGGCGATGTCAGTAATGTGGTGGTGGTTCGTGCGCGTTCAGCCCGTCGCCGCCGCTACCCTGCCCGGCTTCGGCAATGCGCCTGGCAAGCAGGTTGCACAGCGCCTCGAGCTCGTCGATGCGGCGCTGCTGCCGGTAGACGGTGGTGTTGAGCGTGTCCAGCAGGTCTTCCTGCCGCGCCAGTTTGATCTCGATATCTACCAGGCGTTCGTCATCCATGCTGCTTTCCTTTCTGGTTAATCTTGCCGGCCCGGCAGGCGTCGGAGCAATAGCGCACGGTGTCCCAGTTCAACGCCCACTTGCGGCGCCAGGTGAAGGGCCGGCCGCAGGCGGCGCACACCTTGACCGGCAGCCCGTGCGGGTTGCGCACCGCGCCGGCCTTCATGACACCTTCGGCTTTTGCAGCAGCGCCTTCAGGTTGGCCAGCCGGTTCTGCGGCGTGATGGTCTCGGCCTCGGTCGGCACCGCGTCGCCCTCGTCGAGCTTCATTTCCTTGATGAAGCGCGACATGTCGCAGTTGATGCTCTCGCGCGCCCGCTTGCGCCTCTTGCACCAGGTGATGTGCAGCGTGCGCTGGGCGCGGGTAATGCCGACATACATCAGCCGCCGCTCTTCCTGGATGCGCGCGCCCATCAGCTCCATCGGCGCGTCCGGGTCGCCCTTGTGCGGCAGGATGCCCTCCTCCACGCCGACCAGGAACACGTGCGGGAACTCCAGCCCCTTGGACGCGTGCAGCGTCGACAGGCGCACCGCGTCCGGCTCCTCGTCCTTGCCTTCCAGCATGGTCATCAGCGCGACCATCTGCGTCAGGTCGAGCAGGCTTTTTTCGGCGCTGGCGCCGTCGCGGCCGCCGGTGCCCTTTTCCTTCAGCCAACTGGTGAAGTCGATCACGTTCTGCCACTTGCCCTGGGCGCCGCGGTCGTCGAAGGCGTCGTGCAGGTAGGCTTCGTAGTTGATCGCCTTCATCATGTCGTCCAGTACTTCGCCCGCGGTCTCGCCCGGCCGGTGCGCGCGCGCCTCGAGCTGGTTGATGAAGGTGGCGAACTCGCGCAGCGGCGCCAGTTGCCGCTCCGGCAGCCTGGCCTCGATGCCGCCCTTGAACACCGCCTCGAACAGCGAGCATTGCCACTGGCCGGCAAAGTTGCCAAGCACTTCCAGCGTCGACTTGCCGACGCCGCGCTTGGGCGTGGTGACTGCGCGGATGAAGGCCGGGTCGTCGTCCGAGTTCGCCACCAGCCGCAGGTAGCTCATGATGTCCTTGATCTCGGCGCGGTCGAAGAAGCTCTGGCCGCCGGACATCACATACGGTATGCGTTCGCGCCGCAGCGCCTGCTCGAACACCCTGGCCTGGTGATTGCCGCGGTACAGGATCGCGTAGTCCGAGAACTTGCCGCGCCGCTCGAAGCGGTGCGCCGACAGCATGATGGCGACCTGGTCGGCCTCGTGCTCGTCGTCCTGCATGGCCAGCACCTTGACCGGGTCGCCGAGACCGTGCTCGGACCACAGCGCCTTCTCGAACAGCTTGGGATTATTGGCAATGACCGAGTTGGCCGCCTGCAGGATGCGGGTGCTGGAACGGTAATTCTGCTCGAGCTTGATCACCTTCAGGTCGGGGAAGTCGACCTGCAGCGTGCGCAGGTTTTCGATCGTCGCGCCGCGCCACGCGTAGATGGCCTGGTCGTCGTCGCCCACCGCGGTAAACATCGGCTTCTTGCCCACGCCCGTCACCAGCAGCTTGACCAGCTCGTACTGGCAGGTGTTGGTATCCTGGTATTCGTCGACCAGCAAATAGCGCAGCTTGCGCTGCCACTTGTCGCGCACCGTGTCATTGGACTGGAACAGCTGCACCGGCAGCCGTATCAGGTCGTCGAAGTCGACTGCCTGGTAGGACGCCAGCGTGGCCACGTAGTCGCGGTAGATGCGCGCGGCCTGCGCCTCGTCCTCGGTCACCGCCGACTTGATGGCGCTGTCCGGGTCGACCAGGCCGTTCTTCCACAGCGAAATGGTGTTCTGGATGCGCCGTATCAATTGCTTGTCGGTCGTCATCGCCATGTCCTGGACCAGCGAGAAGCAGTCGTCGCTGTCCATGATGGAAAAGCGGTCCTTCAGGCCCAGCTCGCGCGCCTCGCGCCGCAGGATCTGCACGCCCAGCGAGTGGAAGGTGGACACGGTGAGCTGCTTTGCCAGCCGCGGCTCCTTGAGCAGCTTGGCGATGCGCTCCTGCATTTCGAGCGCGGCCTTGTTGGTGAAGGTCAGCGCGGCAATGTGGCGCGCATCGTAGCCGCACTCCTCGACCAGGTGCGCGATCTTTTGCGTGATGACCCGGGTCTTGCCGGAGCCGGCGCCGGCCAGCACCAGGCACGGCCCGTCCATGTACTTGACGGCTTCGCGCTGCGGGGTATTCAGGCCGAACTGGGGAGTGGAGGACATGCGGGGAAGAATCCGGAAAGGAAGCCGGGTATTGTAGGGTGTAATAAGCGCCAGCGCATTACACCATTGGTCGATCATGACGGACGGTTGCTGATCGGCGAATGGTGTAATTCGCTTTGCTCTTTACACCCTACGAATGCCTACCTGCCCACTCATGGTAAAGTCCCCCCTCCCCCAATTCCGTCCAAGCGCCGCAGCCTGCCCACGGCGCGCTTCTGCCATGAAATTTTCCCATCTCGTTGAAATCAACGACCCGCTGAATCCGCTGATCGAGCCACTGTCGCGCGCGCAACTCTGGCGCGGGCTGGTGCTGCGGGCCGAGCAGCCGAAGCTGTTCGTGCCGCATCTCGACGCCTGCGACATCCTGGAAAAATCGGCTGCCGTGGTCGAGCGTGAACTGCGCTACGGCGAGACCGTGATCCGCGACCGCGTCAGCTACCTGCCGCAGATGCAGGTGCATTACCACGTACCGCAGCAGAACGACATTCCGATGTCGGACCTGACCATGACCATCGAGGAACCGCAGCCGGGCGTGCTGTACGTGCGCTTCATCTACGACGACCACAAGACCAACGAGGACCAGGCCGAAGCGTTCTACAACGAGTTCCGCCGCTCGGCCTACCAGGAAGCCGACATCGACACCATCCGCATGGTCAGGGAGCTGGCCGAGAACGGCGCGCTCGGCTGACCGTTTTTAACGGCCAGGCCGTAACCGCGACGGCAAGTCTCACCTGGCCTTGCCGCCCTTGCGATGCGGCTTTGCGCCGGCCTTCTTGTCCTCGACCCGGCGCTCGGCGCCGCGCTTGGGCACGGTCAGCGTAATCTTGCCGCTGCCGGCCGGCTTGGATGCCGCCGGCGGACCGTCCGCATGGCTGATGCGCAACTGCTGGCCGGCGACCCAGACGGTTTTCAGGTGCTGCAGCAGTTCCTTGGGCATGCCTTCCGGCAGGTCCAGCACGCTGTGGTCGTCCAGGATCTCGATATGGCCGATGTACTTCGCATCCAGCCCGGCTTCATTGGCGATGGCGCCGACGATATTGGCCGGCTTCACGCCGTGCGCGCTGCCAACCTCGATGCGGTAACGCTCCATGCCGATGTCGCTCTTGGGCTTGCGCTCCTTGCGGGCAGGTTCATCGCGTTCCGGCGCTTCAGCGCGCGGTGGTCGCTCGGTGCGCTCGGTGCGCGGCGCCGGTTCGCGGTCTGCGGCAGGTGCCGGGCGCTCGGTCCGTGCCGATGGCTCGCGCGGCTTGTCGGACGCCGCGCGTTCAGTGCGTGGTGCCGGTTGGCGTGCAGCAGGCGCAGCCGGGCTTGCGGCCTGCTCACCGGCCCGGCTCAGGTGCAACTGGCGGCCTGAGATGCGCACACCCTGCAGCTTGTCGAGCGTGTCTTGCGGCAGGCTGTCGGGCATGTCGAGCAGCGTGTGGTCGTCGTTGATATCGATGCGGCCAATCTGCTTGCCGTCCACGCCGGCTTCGTTGGCGATGGCGCCGACGATATTGCCGGGCTTCACGCCATGCATGGCGCCGACCTCGATCCGGTAGCGTGCCATGCCGGCGTCGGAAGGACGTTCACTGCGTTCCGCACGTTCAGGGCGGGGGGTGGACGGACGTTCGCTACGCTCCGGCCGCTCGAAACGTTCCGGCCGCTCGAAGCGCGCCGGCCGGTCTTCGCTGGCAAAGCGTTCCGGCTGCGGCTCGCGGCGCGGCTTTTCCAGCAGCAGCGGCACGTCGCCGCGCGCCAGGCTGGCCAGCGCGGCGGCGATCTCCACGGCCGGCACATTGCGCTCGCGCTCGTAGTCCTCGATCAGCGAGCGATACATGTCCAGCCCGCCAGCCGCCAGCGTGTCGGCGATCTGGTCCTTGAAGCGCGCGATGCGCACGTCGTTGACCGCCTCGATGGTCGGCAGCGTCAGCGGCGACACCGGCTGCCGCGTGGCCCGCTCGATCACCCTCAGCAGGCCCTTCTCGCGCGGCGTGATGAACAGGATGGCTTCGCCGCTGCGTCCGGCGCGGCCGGTGCGGCCGATCCGGTGGGTATAGCTTTCCGGATCGTGCGGCACGTCGTAGTTGATCACGTGGCTGATGCGTTCCACGTCCAGCCCGCGGGCCGCGACATCGGTCGCAACGAGGATGTCGATCTTGCCATCCTTGAGCATCTGGATCGTGCGTTCGCGCTGCTGCTGGTTGATGTCGCCATTGATCGCCGCCGCCGAAAACCCGCGCGCCTGCAGCTTGCCGGCCAGCTCCTCGGTGCCCAGCTTGGTGCGGGCAAAGATGATCATGCCGTCGAAGGTTTCCGCTTCCAAAATGCGGGTCAGCGCATCGAGCTTCTGCATGCCGCTGACCAGCCAGTAGCGCTGGCGGATATTGTCGGCAGTGCCGGTCTTGGCGGCGATCGTCACTTCCTGCGGGTTCTGCAGATAGGTCTGCGCAATGCGCTTGATCGCCGACGGCATGGTGGCCGAGAACAGCGCAGTCTGGCGCGAGGCCGGGGTTTTCTGCAGGATGGTCTCGACATCGTCGATGAAGCCCATGCGCAGCATTTCATCGGCCTCGTCCAGTACCAGCGTCTTCACCTGCGACAGGTCGAGCGAGTTCTTTTCCAGGTGGTCGATCACCCGTCCCGGCGTGCCCACCACCACATGCACCCCGCGCCGCAGCGCCGAGAGTTGCGGACCGTAGCTCTGTCCGCCGTAGATCGGCAGCACGTGGAAGCCCGGAATATGCGTCGCATAACGCTGGAACGCCTCCGCCACCTGGATCGCCAGTTCCCGCGTTGGCGCCAGCACCAGCGCCTGCGGCGCGCTCTGGCGGATGTCGAGTCGGGCCAGGATGGGCAGCGCAAAGGCGGCGGTCTTGCCGGTGCCGGTCTGCGCCTGCCCGAGCACGTCGCGGTTGGACATCAGCAGAGGAATGGTGGCAGCCTGGATCGGCGACGGCGTTTCGTAGCCGAGCTCGTTCAGCACGCGCAGGATGGGCTCGCCGAGATTCAGTTCGGCAAACAGCGGAAAGGGTAATTCGGACATGGCGGGACTCACGGAAAGCGAATGCGGTGGAAAAACAAGGGACGTAGTCTACTCTGTTGAGGACGGGTAGGGTTAATTGGGGTCAGACTCGATATAGAACGTCTATATCGAGTCTGACCCCAATTCACATTGCTTGCTCCGCGCAGCGACAGTTGCCGTTGCCGTTGCCGTTGCCGTTGCCGTTGAATCT
>CAUQYP010000046.1:0-23761 GCA_963522035.1 uncultured Noviherbaspirillum sp.
GCGTCATCAACGGGGACCCACGTCAAAAGCCGCGTCAAAAGCCGCGTCAAAAGCCGCGTCAAAGGCAACGGCAATGGCAACGGCAACGGCAACGGCAACGGCAACTGTCGCTACGCGGAACGTCAAATGCAACTGTCGCTGCGCGGAACGTCAAATGCAACTGCAACGGTGGCGGTAACCCTATATCGACCGCGCCTGCCCCACCCAGTAAGGGTCGCGCAACTTGCGCTTGAAGATCTTGCCGGTGTCTTCCCGCGGTAGTTGCCGGTGGATGTCGACGACACGCGGCACCTTGTAGTTGGCGATGCGTTCGCGCAGGAAGGCTTGCACCGCGACGGTGTCGAGCTGCATCCCGTCCAGTGGCTGCACCGCCGCTGCCAGCGCTTCGCCGAACTCGGCGTCCGGTATGCCGAACACCGCGCAGTCGGCGACGCCGGGCATGGTGTGCAGCACCGACTCGATCTCGGCCGGATAAATATTGACGCCGCCCGAGATGATCATGTCAGCCTTGCGGTCGCAGATGAAGAGAAAGCCTTCCTCGTCGAGATAACCCATGTCGCCCAGCGTCACCAGGCCGTCGCGCTCGATGGCAGCCCGCGCCTCGGGCCGGTTGACGTAGGTAAAGTCGGAGAGCGCATGTTGCCTCACATGGATCAGGCCGATCTCGCCGGCCGGCAGCGCCCGGCCTTCCTCGTCGAGGATGCGTACCTCGGCGTCCGGCAGCGCACGGCCGGCCGAACCGGGGTGGCGCTGCCAGTCGGCGGAATCGATGAAGGTGGTGTAGCCCGCTTCGCTCGACCCATAGGCCTCGGTGATGATCGGCCCGAACCAGTCGATCATCGCCTGCTTCAGCGGCACCGGGCAGGGCGATCCGGTCGAGGCCACCTGCTGCAGGCTGGACACGTCATGCCGCGCGCGCACGTCGGCCGGCAGTGCCAGCAGCCGCTGGTACATGGTGGGCACCAGGTAGGCATGGGTGATGCGGTGCCGCTCCATCAGCGCCAGCACGCGGGCCGCATCGAAGCGCGGCTCCAGCACCAGGGTTGCGCCCAGGTTGCTGAAATGGCCAAGGTAGGACATCGCGGCACTATGGTAGATCGGCGCGGCCAGGAAGGCGACGCTCCCCTTGCCGTAGACGATGTCCATGACCTGCCCGAAGCGTTCCGCCGATGCCCGGCCGCCCGGCGCCGGTGGAATGCGGCGTACGCCCTTGGGCTTGCCGGTAGTGCCGGACGTGTAGGTAATGGCGCTATGGACCAGGCCGGTGCCGGCCGGCATGGGCGGCAGGCCGGCGCCGAAGCCGGCCCAGTCCTGCGTGCGTACGGACGATGGCGGAGCGGCATCGCCCGCCACCGCGATCACCGCAAGCTGGCCGGGAATGCCCTCGGCGATCTGCTCCAGCAGGTCGCTGTCGACGAACAGCGCGCGGGCGCCGCTGTCGGTCAGGATATGTTCCGCCTCCAGTGCCTTGAAATGCCAGTTGACCGAAGCAAGGTAAAGCCCGGCCCGGCGGCAGGCCAGCGTCACCACCACGTACTGCGGACTGTTGCGCAGCATCGCGGCAACCGTGTCGCCTGGCCCGCAGCCGAGCGCATGCAGGCCGGCCAGGATGCGTTCTACTTCAGCGTCGATCCAGTCGGATGAATACAGCTGGTCCCGGTACCAGAGCGTAGGCAGCATGGTGTCTCCTGCGGCGCACGGGTGCGCCAGCGTTATGGGCAGCCGGCGCGGGCGCGCCGGCGTGTATCAGGCAGCGGCGGTGGCCGCGCTCGCGCCGCCGTGCGCCGTTGCGTTCGCCAGGCCCAGCCGGTGGCGGGCGGCCTGGTACTCGTCGATGAAGCGCGCCACCAGTTCGCCGGCCGGGACCACGCGCTTGATTGCGCCGACGCCCTGGCCTGCGCCCCAGATGTCGCGCCATGCCTTGGCCTTGCTGCCGCCGCCGGAACCGAAGTTCATCTTGGACGCGTCCGATTCCGGCAAGGCGTTCGGGTCGAGGCCGGCGTTGACGATGCTCTGCTTCAGGTAGTTGCCGTGGACGCCGGTGAACAGGTTGGAGTAGACGATGTCGGCCGCCGAGCTGTCGACGATCATCTGCTTGTAGCGCTCGTCGGCATGGGCCTCGGTGGTGGCGATGAAGGCCGAGCCGATGTAGGCGAGGTCGGCGCCGGCCGCCTGCGCAGCCAGGATCGCATTGCCGTTGGCAATGGCGCCCGACAGGATCAGCGGGCCGTCGAACCATTCGCGGATTTCATGCAGTAACGCGAATGGCGAGAGCCGGCCGGCATGTCCGCCCGCGCCCGACGCCACCGCGATCAGGCCGTCCGCGCCCTTGGCGATGGCTTTCTTGGCAAAGAAATTGTCGATGATGTCATGCAGCACGATGCCGCCATACGAGTGCACCGACTCGTTCACGTCCTCGCGCGCGCCGAGCGAAGTGATGGTAATGGGCACCTTGTACTTGGCGCACAGTTCGAGGTCGCGCTCCAGCCTGTCGTTGGACTTGTGCACGATCTGGTTGACCGCAAAGGGCGCGGCCGGCCGGTCAGGGTGCTTGTCGTTGTATTCGCCGAGTTCGGTCGTGATGCGGTCCAGCCATTCGTCCAGCGCCGGATCGGGCCGCGCATTGAGCGCCGGGAAGGAACCGACCACGCCGGCCTTGCACTGCGCAATCACGAGGTCGGGGTTGGAAATGATGAACAGCGGCGAGCAGATCATCGGCAGCGACAGGCCTTCGAGTATGGCGGGCAGGGACATGGTGAACTCCGTGGGTGTATGCGTTGAACTGGTTGAACAGGTTGAGCAAAAAACGGCTCAGGCGGGAACGCCCTTGCCGGTCAGCGTGGCGTAGGCCGGCGCGAGCTTGGCCGCCATCTGGGCGCCCAGCGCCTGCAGCCCGCTCATCGGCCGCACCATGACCTCGAACTCCTCGATGCGGCCGTCGTCGTCGAAGCGCAGCATGTCGATGCCCTTGAGCGCCTTGCCGTCGACCTCGGCGCTGAACTCCAGCACGATGCTGCGGCCATCCTCGCTGACGAAGCTGCGGTGGTATTGAAAATTCTGGAACACGGTGTTGACGGTTTTCAGCACCAGCTTGATGGCGGCCTTGCCCGGGTAAGGCGTATGCGCGACCGGGGAACGGAACACGATGCGCTCCGACAGCAGCGCATCGAGCTCTTCCATCGCATTGCGTTCCAGCAGTTCGTGCCAGGTGGCGAGCGTGCGCTGCGCAGCGTCGGATAGTTGGGTTACCTGCATGATGTCTCCTTGCGGTAGGGACCTCGGCGGAGGGCGAGGCCGGTTGGTCATTCTTGCCCATGCATGGTTGGACCAGGGCTGGCAGGCGCCGGCATCCAATACGCAACTGGTTGCATAAAGAATAGCAGGCCACCTTGCGATGTGCAACTGGTTGCATAAAGTTTTACGGACGAGACCCCAGCCGTTAGAATGCTTGCCATGTCGATCCAACATGCCCTGCTGACCTCGCTGCTGGAAAAGCCGTCCACCGGCTACGACCTGGCACGGCGCTTCGACAAGTCGATCGGGTATTTCTGGCATGCCAGCCACCAGCAGATCTACCGTGAGCTGGGGCGCATGGCGGAAGCGGGCTGGATCGAGGCGACCGATGACAATGACGCAGGGAAACGGCGACGGCGGCTATACCGGGTGCTTGCGCCTGGCGCGGCCGAGCTGTCGCGCTGGGTATCGACGCCGGAGACCGACGGCGACCCCGCGCGCGCGCTCTTGATCAAGCTGCGGGCCGAGGCGGTGATCGGGCCGCACGGCGTGGACCGGGAGCTGCAGCAGCTCATCGTGCATCATCGCACCCAGCTGGAGACTTACCTGGAAATCGAGCAGCGCGACTTTGCGTCGCGTGAGTTGACCGTGGCGCAGAAGCTGCAGCATGCGGTCCTGCGGGCAGGCATCGTCGCGGAGCAGGGCTGGCTGGATTGGGCGGGCGAGGTGTTGCCGGTATTGCAGGGGATGAATCGCTGATGTTGCTTCCCTCTCATCGTCAGCGGTAGCCCTGCACCATCAAGCCACCGTCCCCATCTTCCAATGCGCTGCGCAGCAGCTGTGCAGCGTCGGCGCAGGCTTGCAGAAAACCCAGGAAAGTCTCGTCCTCGTCGGCACTTTGCGACAGGGGCGCACAGGCGTACAGCACCAGGTTGCCGGATGCGGGGTCGAGCGCGGTCAGCATCGTGAAAGGTGCAGGCAACGTTAACTGCTGTTCGACGATGGCCTGGCACAGGACAGGAAGCCTGGCCGGGGCCGGCCGGCCTATTTCCATGTAGATCCTGACGAAGCCGGACCACTCTTCCAGCCGAAAATGGGTAGGCAGGCCGTCCACCATCATTGCTTCCTGCGCCACCACCTGCGACTGCTCCGAAGGCGGCACGCCGGCCAGGCGGCACAGGCGCTCCAGCATGGAGGCATACGCTGCCGTCATGCTTTTCGCTCGGGTGTCACCATGGAAGTCGTCAGTGCGGCGCCGACCAGCGAGCTGGTAATCACGGTGCCGATCGAAGCGCGTGGAACGCCGGCTTTCTGCAGCAGCTCCAGGCCCGTGCGGCTGTCCAGCAACGCCGGCACCAGGAACAGCAGTCCTCCTGCGACATACACCTCCGGCCTTGCGGCAATGCGTTGCGGCAAGCGCGGCTTGACCGGTGGCAGCTTGCGTGCAACCAGCTTGCGGCCGCGGGTGCGATGGTAGCCGGCAGACAGGCTGCTGCCCGCGATGGAAGCTGCAACCTGGGCCACGCAGCGCGCCAGCACAAAGTTGATCGGATAACACGCAGCGACCCGAGCCACGCGCTGGGGAAAATGATTCCAGAAACCAGTCCAGGCTTTCTGGCTTGTCGCCGCCATGCGCGTGCCGACGCTGCCCTCCCTCGCGCACCAGGTCTCGCTCAAGTGCGCTTGCAGCGCGAAAGCCGGAATAAAGGGCAGCAAGCCCAGCAGCATGCCTGCGTACTGTCCTCGCCGGCCTGGAGGCGGATTGAAGCGCATGTCGGAAGGTTGCAGCTGCTGGTCCGCATACAGCACGCCGCTCACCATCAGGCGCAAGGGTCTCACCGGGGCCGGGAGAAATGGCGCGACCACGGTTGGCCCCATGAAGGCGATAGCGGTTGATCTTAGCCCGCGCATGACGTAGCGCACCTGCGACACCGGCTCGGCATGTTTCCTGCGCGGGGCGCCGGGAGTGGCGGGATGATTGGGGCGCTGCGCTGCGCCAGTGCGTTCGGGAGTATTCATGGCGCGGTGAGTGCCGCGCGATTTCGGGCTGCTGCACAGGCATCTGCCATTTATGGCACGAGATTGAGCTTCCTCAATTCGAGGCTGCAGCTGCATCAACTACCGAACCGCTGGCATGGACCATGCCGCTGCCGGCCTGGTATCGAGGCCTGGCGGCAGCGGCGGGCAGGCAGCGTCATTCGCACCCGGCTGCAGGCGCTTCCGGCGCTTTCATCGCCCGCGCCTCTCGCAGCCTGCCTACGGTTTGAGCACCACCTTCACACACTCGTCCTGCTTGTCGCGGAACATCCTGTACGCGTCCGGCGCCTGCTCCAGCGGCATCCGGTGGGTAATGATCACGCTGGGGTCGATCTCGCCTTTCTGCACCCGGTCCAGCAAGGGCTTCAGGTAGCGCTGCACGTGGGTCTGGCCGGTTTTCAGGGTCAGCGAGCGGTTCATGAAAGAGCCGATCGGCATCTTGTCGAGAAAGCCGCCGTAGACGCCGGGTATCGAGACCACGCCGCCGTTGCGGCAGGCCATCAGCGCTTCGCGCAATGCGTTCGGCCGCTCGGTTTCGAGCATCATCGCCTGCTTCACGCGGTCATAGGCGCCGACCAGGCCGACCCCATGGGCTTCCATGCCGACCGCGTCGATGCAGGCGTCCGGGCCACGGCCGCCGGTGATGGTCTTCAGCGCGTCGAGCACGTCGACTTCCTCGTAGTTGATGGTCTCGGCGCGCGACACCTCGCGCGCCATGCGCAGGCGTTCGGGAAAGCGGTCGATCGCGATGACCCGTTCCGCGCCCAGCAGGTAGGCGCTCTGGATCGCAAACTGGCCGACCGGTCCGCAGCCCCACACCGCCACCACGTGGCCCGGCTTGATGTCGCAGTTTTCCGCGGCCATGTAGCCGGTGGGCAGGATGTCGGACAGGAACAGCACCTTCTCGTCGTCCAGCCCGTCAGGCACCCGGATCGGGCCGACGTCGGCATACGGCACGCGCACGTACTCGGCCTGGCCGCCCGCGTAGCCGCCGGTCAGGTGGGAATAGCCGAAGATGCCGGCCGGCGAATGGCCCCACATCTTTTCCGCCATCGGCGCGTTCGGGTTGGAGTTCTCGCACAGCGAGTGCTGCTGCTCTTCGCAGAAGTAGCAGTTGCCGCAGGCAATGGGAAACGGCACCACCACCCGGTCGCCCACCTTCAGGTTGGTCACGCCGCTACCCAGTTCGACCACTTCGCCCATGAACTCGTGGCCGAGGATGTCGCCCTTTTCCATGGTCGGGATATAGCCGTCGTACAGGTGCAGGTCCGAGCCGCAGATCGCGGTCGACGTGATCTTCAGGATCGCATCGCGCGGGTTGAGTAACTTCGGGTCGGGCACGTTGTCGACCCGTACATCCTTGGCGCCATGCCAGCACAGTGCTCTCATCCTGGAACTCCTTTTTTAATCAGTTTGACCATGGCGCTGCGCTCGCCCGCTGGCTGGCCTTCGGTAGTGGTGATTTCGCCGGTCTCGATGAGCTGCTTGAAGCGGCGCAGGTCGCCATCCATCTGCTGCGACGGGTTCTCGCCGAACAGCCTGGCCACCAGCGCGCCGGCCTTGCCGCCCGGCGGCTTGTACTGCATCTCGACCCGGACGATGGTGCCGCGCCCGCCGGGCGCGCGCTCGAAGCGCACGGTGCCGCCGTTGTCGACGTCGGCGCCCTCGACCGAATGCCAGGCCAGCACTTCGCCGGGCTGGTCGACGGTGATCTCCGCGTCCCATTCGACGTTCGAGCCGATCGGCGCCCTTGCTTTCCAGTGTGAACGGGTATCGGTGATCTTTTCCACTGCCTCCAGATGCTGCATGAACTCAGGGAAACGGTCGAAGTTGCGCCAGAAGCGGTAGCACTCGTCCGGCGACTTGTTGATGGTGATGCACTTCTCGACCGCCAGCGCGCCCGACCCGGTAGTGCGTTCGCCCATGCCCTGGCGCGCGCCCTGCCTGGCGGCGGCGCTCATGTCGAGCATGGCAGCGGTGGCGATACCGGCGCCGGTCAGCGCCAGGCGGCTGCGTTGTCCGTACGAAGCGGGATGGGTTGCCGAGCGGCCCAGCAGCGTCAGCTCGAGGGCAACGCTGGCCAGTCGCGCCAGTCCCAGCGGCGCCGGCCTGCCGCGGCCGAGGATGCTGGCAGCGCTGGCGATGGCAAGCAGGCCGGACGTGCGCACCAGGCCCGGATGGGCATGGACGCCGGTCGAGCGGGTGACCCGGCGCGGCGCCAGGAGCTGCGCCAGGCCCAGGCCGAGTATGACCATGCCGGCGCCTATCTGCAGCGGCGAAAGCCCGTCGCCGGACGGCGCCTCGTAACGGAACTCCTTGCCCGGCGGACGAGTTCGCAGCGCACTGCCCGGGTCGGGCGAAGCAGGCTTGCCTGGATCGGTGCTGGTATCGCTTTTGGTATCGATTTCGGTTTCGTTCATACAATTCTCCATGTGGCTGGCCGCTGCACCGCTGACTATGCCGAAGCGTGGCGGCCGCCTGTTGCAACGGCGCACTGCCGGCAGCCACGATGACTGCCGGCGTTCGAAAAAATTAGTCAATATTGCAAGACTGGTAGTTCTGCACGAATCGGCCTACCTGCGCGCTTGTTGATTTCACGCATAATGACCGGCATGATCAATCCCGGACATTTCCTTCAGGACGCAGCCAGCGGACTGCCGCAAGAGATCAGCGAAGTCATGCTGGCCGGCCGCGACCTGCGCATGGAACGTATCGCCTCCTACGGCCAGGCCTCGCCGCCCGGTTTCTGGTATGACCAGGATGAACACGAATGGGTCATGCTGCTCGAAGGCGAAGCGACGCTGCGCTTCGAGCAGGACAACCAGTCGCTACGGCTCATGCCCGGCATGCATGTGCTGATCCCGGCCCATGCCAGGCACCGGGTCGACTGGACCACGCCCGCCATGCGAACTGTCTGGCTGGCCGTGTTCTATCGCGACGCCTGATCATTGCGGCGGGCGCCAGGTGCGGCGATATACTGTCGGTCCCTCAGCACATCAACCATGGCAAGCGCATGCACGCAGGACGACCCGTAGCAGCAAAGACGCCCGCCGACCCCGGCAAGCAGTTCGGCAAGCCGGACGGGGGTTTCCGCGCCAGCCTGTACACCGTCATCTTCGAGGCCGAGACCCGCGCCGGCCGCCTGTTCGACCTGACCCTCATCGTCGCCATCCTGCTCAGCGTCCTCGTCGTCATGCTCGACAGCGTGCGGGCAGTATCGACGCGATACGGCGACGTGCTGGGCGCGCTCGAATGGTTTTTCACCTTGCTGTTTACTGCTGAATACCTGGCCCGGCTGTACTGTGTGCGCCGCCCGCTGCGTTATGCAACCAGCTTTTTCGGCGTCATCGATTTCGTCTCCGTGCTGCCTACCTACCTCGCCCTGCTGCTACCGGGCGCGCATGTGCTGCTGGACGTGCGTATTTTGCGGCTGCTGCGCATCTTCCGCGTATTGAAGCTGACTTCCTACGTCGAAGAGTACGGCATGCTGAACCGGGCGCTGGTGGCGAGCCGCCGCAAGATCCTGATCTTCCTGTCGGTCGTGATGATGATCGTTCTCCTGCTGGGCACGGTCATGTACGTGGTCGAAGGGCCTGGCAACGGCTATACCAGCATTCCGACCTCGGTGTACTGGGCCATCACCGCCATCACCACCGTCGGCTTCGGCGACATCGTGCCCAGGACCGACCTCGGCCGCGCAATTTCCTCGTTCATGATGCTGCTGGGCTGGGGCATCCTCGCGGTACCTACCGGCATCATCAGTTCCGAACTCTCGGTGCAGCACGGCCGCCTGCGCGCCACCACGCGGACCTGCCACGAGTGCCTGAGCGAAGGGCACGAACTGGCTGCACGGTTCTGCAAGGACTGCGGCGCGCCGCTGCCGCCGTATCCCCCGGCGCCCACGCCCTGACCCTGCACCAGGACGCTGCTGACCCGATAACCCATGACCCTCACCATGACTGACCTTATGCCCGGCCCGCTGGCGGCCGACCAGATCCAGCGCTTCGAAACCGACGGCTACCTGCTGTTGCGCGGCATGGTGCCCGCAACGGACTGCGAGCGCATGCTGGCCGTCACGCACGATCACCTGCGCGCGGCCGTGCCGCCCATCGAATACGAAGCCGAGGTCGGCTACGAAGGCGCGCCGGCCTCGCTCGACGCACCGGGCGGGCGCACCGCGCGCCGATTGCGCAATGCATGGCAGCGCGACGCCAGCTTCCATGACTGGGCGGCCAACCCGGTGCTGGTCGCGGGCCTGCGCCAGTTGCTGCGCGAAGAGGTCGTGCTGAGCCTGGCGCATCACAACTGCGTGATGACCAAGCACCCGGACTTCGGCACCGCGACCGGCTGGCATCGCGACATACGTTATTGGTCGTTCACCCGGCCGGACCTGATCTCGGTCTGGCTGGCGCTAGGCCACGAGGAAGCCGGCAATGGCGCGCTGAAGTTCATCCCCGGCTCGCACCGCATTCCGCTCGCGCCAGGCCAGATGGACGCGCTTGATTTCCTGCGGCCCGAAGTGCCTGAGAACCAGGCCTTATTTGCCCAGGGCGTCACGCCGGTGCTGGAGCGTGGCGATGTGGTGCTCTTTCACAGCAAGCTGTTTCATGCGGCGGGCCGCAATGACAGCATGCAGATGAAGGCGTCGGTCGTGTTTGCGTATCGCGGGAAATCGAATGTGCCGGTGGCGGGGACGAAGTCGGCGGCGGCGGGGGAAGTCAGCGTCGGAATGCAGTGAACTCCCGTTAATCTTTTCCCACCCATGTCTGCGGGCCGCCACATCGGCAGCCGGTATCCCTGAAATAAATTAACGAGGAACAGACATGAGTACGTTGAACGAAAAGCCGGAAGACGCCAGCACCAAACAAAAAGGACAACATCATGAGGGGGCGCCGGATGCCAATACCGGGAATGCATTGGACGGGAACGCGCTAGAAGAGATATCGGGCGGGACGCCAGGTCATGACGCTCGCCCCATGGATAGCGTCGCTGATATGTACGACGCGCCACATCCGTACAAGTCTTACGGTGGGCGAGAAGGTAAAAGCGGAGCCTAAAACAAACAACCAGGATTCATGGCGTAATACCCGCAGCGCATTACGCCTATCGTCATCGCTTCCACGGCTCCGTCTCCCGCCATTCTCTCACCCACTCCGGCGGCATCACCTGCGCGAACGCGCCGATGTCCGCCACCAACCCTCCCAGGCCCGCCGGCACGATGCTTACGCCGTCCGTCAGCGCCTGCATGCGGCTGCGCAGCTCCTTCTCCACCATCGGCAGCAGCCAGTCGCCATGATGCTCCCACACGCTGCCGCCAACCACGAACATGCGGGTGTCCAGTGCCACCGCGACGTTGTACAGCCCGCGCCCGAACCAGCGTGCCGCGTCTTCCGCGATGGCGCGCGCGTTGCCCTCGACTTCGCGGGCAGCGTCGAACACGTCGGCGGTGGACTGGCCCAGCCGGTTGGCAAGATTGCGCCCGGAGATCAGCGCTTCCAGGTCGCCGCGGTTGCCGCAGCCGCACACCGCGTCGGACGTGTCGCTCATCAGCATGTGGCCGGCATGGCCGGTGTTGCCGTGCTTGCCGTGCAGGACATGGCCATCCACGCAGAAGCCGAAGCCGATGCCGGTGCTCCAGGTCACGTAGACGCAGTCCGGCTCGTCGCGCACTGCACCGAAGGTGCGTTCGGCCACCAGCGCCGAGACGCAGTCGTTCTCGATGGCGATCCGGCCGAACTGCGCCTTCAGCGGGCGTTCCAGCGGGATGACCACCCAGTCGTTCGGCAGGTCATGCGCCTGCGACTGGCCGCCGCAGATGTTCGGCGAGGCGATGCCCAGCATGCCGTCCACCTGCGCGAACGGACCGGCCGACGATACGCCTACCGCATGCAGCGCCTCGCGCGGCACGCCGGCCTGATCGCAGGCCGCATGCAGCAGCTCGATGCAGGTGCGCGCCACCGTGTCCGGCGGCCCGCTCTTGGGCGTGGGCGCAGTCACCCGCGCCAGCGGCCCGCCGGCGTTGGCCACGCTGGCCGCGATCTTGGTGCCGCCGATGTCGAGTGCGCCCAACAGGCTCTGGTTCATTGCGTCGGTGTCCATCAGTAGGCCTCGTCCCAGGTAATGCTCAGCCGGGCCGCGCACTGGATCAGGCCCACCATGCTGTAGGTTTGCGGGAAATTGCCCCACATCTCGCCGGTCTCGGGCGCCACGTCTTCCGACAGCAGGCCAAGATGGTTGCGGCGGTCCAGCACCTGCTCGAACAGCGTGCGCGCCCGCTCCTTCTCGCCGATCTGGGCCAGCGCCAGGATCCACCACAGCGTGCAGACCAGGAAGGCGGTTTCCGGCAGACCGAAGTCGTCCTCCTCGTCATAGCGCAGCAGGAACTCGCCGCGCTTCAGGTGCTTCTCGGTCGCGCGCACGGTGCTGGCGAAGCGCGGGTCGTCAGGCGCCAGGAACTGGAACTCGGCCATCAGCAGCAGGCTGGCGTCGAGCCGGTCGCCGCCGAAGGTGGAGACGAAGCTGCCCAGCTCCTCGTTCCATGCCGATTCGCAGATCACGCGATGGATTTCCAGTGCATGGCCGCCCCAGTAGGCGGCCCGCTCATTCAGTCCGAGCCGGCCCGCGATGGTCGCGAGGCGGTCGCAGGCGGCCCAGCACATGATGCTGGAAAAGGTATGCACGCGTTTCTGCCCGCGCAGTTCCCAGATGCCGGCGTCGGGCACGTTGTAGTTCAGTATGGCCTGCTCGCCCAGCCGCTCCAGGTCCTGGAACATCTGGTGGCCGGCCGGGCGCTCCATGCGGGTGTCGAAGAACGCATGGGTGCTGGCCATGACTGCCGCGCCGAACACGTCGTTCTGCACCTGGAAATACGCCGAGTTGCCGACCCGGACCGGCCCCATGCCGCGATAGCCTGCCAGGTGCGGCTCCTCGCGCTCGTCCAGCACCACCTCGCGCCGGATGCCGTAGACCGGCTGCAGCGGCGCGTCGCGGCTGTCGGCGATGATGTTCAGGATGTAGTCGAGGTAGCGCTCCATGGTGCCGGTGGCGCCCAGGCTGTTCAACGCATTGACCACGAAGTAGGCGTCGCGCAGCCAGCAGAAGCGGTAGTCCCAGTTGCGCTTGCTGTGCGGCGCTTCCGGCACCGAGGTGGTGACCGCAGCGATGACTGCGCCCGAGTCGTCGAACGCATTCATCTTCAGGGTGATGGCCGCGCGTATCGTCACGTCCTGCCACTCGAACGGAATGGCGAGGTTGCGCACCCAGCGCTGCCAGTAGCCCAGCGTCTGCTCATGGAAGGAGCGGCCGATCTCGCGCGGCGAGCCGGCGACGGTTTCGTCGGGACCGAACAGCATGGTCACCGATTCCTGCAGGAAGAAAGGCTTTTCGTCGGTGATGGCGGACACCGCGGCGTCGGTCGTGAGACGCATCGACTGTGCCGAGCCGACAAAGGAAATATGGTGGGCGCCGCAGCGGGTCTCGGCGCGGGCGCGGCCGTAGTCGACCGAGGGCCGCACACGGAGCGCAATGCGCGGGCGGCCGGCAGTGCGCCGCACGATGCGCACCAGCATCGACGGCGAGAACATGCGGCCATGCAGGCGGAAGCGCGGCGCGAAGTCGGTGACTTCGATGGCGTTGCCGGCGTTGTCCTCGAAGCGGGTGACGAGGATGGCGGAGTTGCGCTCGTAGCGCTGCTCTACCATGCGCGAGTCGGCGAACAGCACGTCGATGCGGCCGTGGCTGTCCTCCGTCTGCTCGCCGGCAAGCAGCGCGTTGCACAGCGGGTCGCTGTCGAAATACGGATAGCACCACCAGACGATGGACGCGTTCTTGTCTATCAGCGCATTGGTGCGGGAGTTGCCGATCAGGCCTAGGTCGAGTGTACTCATGCGGGGGTCCTGTGTGAAATTGCCTGCGACTGGCGGGCAAGCCGGCGCACCAGCTCGTCCAGCAGTTGCACGATGTCCGGCATGGCCGGCAGATAAAATTCGGCGGCGGTGTCCGGGTGCGGTTCGATGCGCACCGTCAGCACGTCGGGGCGGCGCAGGCGGAACACGTCTTCGTCGGTGACGTCGTCGCCGACATAGATCGCCGTCGTGGCTTCCGCCTGCTGCATCAGTTCTTCCAGCGCGCCGCCCTTGTGCGCGGCGTCGACCGGCATCAGGCTATAGACGCACTTGCCGGCAACCACGCGCGGCGGCGGCGACAGCGTCTCGAACAAGGCGGCGAGCCGCTGCTCGGCCTGCGCCGGGTTGCGCGCCATGCGGTAATGCACCGACAGCGAATACTTCTTGTCTTCGAGCCGTATGCCGGGGTCGAAACGCTGCTTGTCGAGCAAGGCCAGTTCCAGCGCGCTGCGCCACGCGGCGCAAGCCGTTGCATAACCCTTGCTGCGGTCTTCCCAGCCCGGCATGCCTTCCAGGCCGTGGTTGCCGATCACGTAATGCGGCTCGAAGCCGAGCCGCTTGCCGATGTCGGTCAGCGAGCGGCCGGTCAGTATCGCCACCGGCGCCAGCGTGGCCAGCGTCAGCAGCCGTTCGCGCACCTCGGGCGGCAACGCGGCGCTGTCGGGCTGCGCCACGATGGGCGACAGCGTGCCGTCAAAGTCGAACACGCACAGCATGCCCGGCTGCACGATGTCGTCGAGGCGCTGCCGGCCGGCTTCATCGAATAGCAGGCGCATGCTCACCTCACCCGCCGCAACGGACGGCGGCTGTGCGAATGGATCTTCGCCGTGACCCGCTCGCGCCGGCGCAGGCGCGCCGCGTCCAGCAGCATGCGGCCGGCCCAGCGATAGACATTGAAGTCGCGCACCAGCGTGCGCATGCTGCGCATGCGTTCGCGCTGCTCCATCTCGGGCATGGTGAGCGCGCGGTACAGCGCGTCGGCGCCCTGCTCGACATGGTAGGGATTGATGATCAGCGCCTCATGCAGCTCGCGCGCCGCGCCCGTGAACTGCGACAGGATGAGCACGCCGCGCTCGTCCTCGCGCGCGGCGATGAACTCCTTGGCCACCAGGTTCATGCCGTCATGCAGGCTGGTCACCACGCAGATGTCGGCGGCGCGGTAGAAGCGCATCACCTGGTCCGACTCGTAATGCTCGATCTTGAGGATGATCGGGTTGATGCCGCTGGCGCCGAAGCGGGCGTTGATGCGCTGGGCCAGCAGGCGCACCCGCGCTTCGAGGTTCTGGTATTCCTCCAGCGAGGTGCGACTGGGCGCGGCGATCTGCACCATGGAAAACCGCCCGGCCATCGACGGATGCAGTTCCAGCATGCGCTCGACCGCCTGCAGCCGCTCCAGGATGCCCTTGGTGTAGTCGAGCCGGTCGACGCCGATGGCCATCAGGTGCTCGCGCGGCAGGCCCAGCTCCTTGCGCACCGATTCGCGCGACTCCTCGATGGTTTCCGGGTACGGCTCCTCCGGCCAGGCGATGGAGATCGGGTAAGGCTCGACCTGGGTCAGGTCGCCGCCATACGAAATGGTCGAGGCTTCATGCTCGATGCGGGTTTCAAGATAACGGTCCACGGTTTCCAGGAAGTTCTTGCAATGAAAGGGTGTATGGAATCCCAGCAGCGTGTTGCCCAGCAGACCCTCCAGGATTTCCTCGCGCCACGGGCAGATGCCGAAGGACTCCGGGTTGGGCCAGGGGATGTGCCAGAACATGATGATGGTGGCGCGCGGCAGCTTCTCGCGCACCATGCGCGGCAACAGCGCGAAATGGTAGTCCTGCACCAGCACCACCGGGTCTTCGGTATTGGCCTCGGCCACCACCGCGTCGGCGAAGCGCTGGTTGACCTTCACATATTCGTCCCAGTCGGAGGAACGGAACACCGGCCGCACGTGCGCGATATGGCACAGCGGCCACAAGCCTTCGTTGGCGAAGCCGTAGTAATAACCCTGCTCTTCCTCGGCCGATAGCCATACCCGGCGCAGGGTATAGGCCGGGTTCTTCGGCGGCACCTGCACCCGGTCGTTCTCGTCCACCGTCTCGCGGTCGGCGGTGCCGGCGCCATGCGCGATCCAGGTGCCGGAGCAGGCGCGCATGACCGGCTCGACCGCCGTCACCAGGCCGCTGGCCGGACGCCGCACCTCGATGCCCTTGGCCGTCTTCGTATGGATGTAAGGCTCGCGGTTGGACACCACCAGCACTTCATCTCCCGCCAGTTCGTCATGCAGCAGCGCCCGCAGCTTGTCGGCATTCCACAGCTGCGCCGAGTTTTCCTGTCCACGGCGTTCGACGTTGTACTCGTGCAGCAGCGCCCGCAGGTCCGACACCAGCGGCTGTACTTCCGGTGGCGCATTGTTTGGCTGCGGCTGCGCCGTATTGTTATTGGGCCGTAGCAGACGGCGCATGGAATTGATCCAGCCGCGCCAGCTCAGGTGGGCTACGAATACCGTAATGAGCGACACCACTACGGCCAGCAGCGCGAACAGGGCAATGACATATTTCTTCGCGTCGGCGCTGCGGCGCTCGATGTAGCTGATGTCATGCACCAGGATCAGCTTGCCCAGATACTGCGCGCCATTGCGCAAGGTGCTCTCGGTGACGTGGATGCGTCCCCGTCCCGGCAGATTCAGCATCGACTGCTTGAGCGGATCGGCGTAGTTGCTGGGCGGACAGCCCAGCGCTTCCGGATAAGCCGCAGTCTTGTAGACCACCGTTCCCTGCGGGCTACAGAATGCCAGCGCGGAAAGCCGGCCCTCCTGCACCGACCTGTCGAGCAATAACGCAATGCGCCGGTCCGCCCCCTGCGGCACATATTCCTGCAGCGGCTCCTGTAAGGCCGACGACACCATCTGCGAGCGCGCATCGAGGTCGCGCACGAACCAGCGCAGCGTCATGTCGTCCACCAGCGGCACAACCGCATAGGCGAACAGGCCCAGCGCCAACGCCAGCGGCAGGATGAAGCGGATGGAAAGGCGGAAAGATTGCAGTGACATGAACTCTTCTGTTTTTGTAACGCTACTAGACGGACATCGCAGGGAAAAAACAGTTCCGGCTGGGACAGAAAGTGCATTTGTATCAATGATGCGGCATTGCAGCAAGGGCGTCTGTTCGGCGGTTCACTTATACCGGCAAATGCATGGGCTTACACCGCGTTGAAACGATGAGCAGCGGCAATATTTGCCGCCTCGTGCAACGGATGACTTCCTCGACCCGGCAACGGAAGTCTTGCGTCAGGAAATCCAGAAGCGGATGGCACGACAGTCATCTACGAACCGGCAAGTGACGGTTCCCGACAGCGAGCATTCCGTTTTTAAGAGTAACAGGGGAGTGGTCACGCGGGAAATCCGCGCCATGGTCCGGGACCAGGGATTCAGCCGGCCTTGAACCCCCGCAACCCTTCGACATTCAGTATCGTCACCCCGCCATACTCCAGCCGCAACAGCCCTTCCCGCTCCAGCAGCTGCAGCGCCTGGTTGGCGCGCTGGCGCGAGGTGCTGCACAGGTAGCCGATTTCCTCCTGCGAAATCTGCAGCTGGTGGCCGGCTGCGGGGTTCAGGTAGGGATTGAACAGGGCTGCCAGGCAGCGTGCCACCCGGGCGTCGGTTTCGAGCGAGCGGTCGTACTCGACCAGCGAGATGAACAGGCCCAGCCGCGCATTGAGCTGCATCAGCAGGAAGCGGTTGAACGGGATGCTGTTATCCAGCAGCCATTGGAAGGTGGCGCGCGGCATCAGGGCCAGGTGGCTGTCGCGCAGGGCCACCACGTCGTACTTGCGGTGCTCGTTATTAAGCAGCGAGCCTTCGCCGAACCAGCCGCCGGTCAGCATGCCGGTGAAGGTGACGGTCTTGCCTTCGGGCGACACGCTGCTCATCTTCAGCAGGCCGTCTGTCACGCCCATCCAATGCTCCACCTGGTCGCCCTTGCGGCAGGCATAGCCGCCGGCCGGGACAAAGCGCTCGACCATGTCGGCTTCCACCCGCGCCATCTGTGCCGCATCCAGCGAGCGCGCCCACATGGTGTGGGTCAGCACGTCGCGGAAGGATGGCTTGATGATGGACATGGTGCGTTGCAATATCGAATGTCGGGTAAATGTCTTTTAAATGACAACCAGCAGCGCTCGGCGGGCCTATTATCATCGCATAAAAATATTCAGGGTCATCCCGATGGCCAGGCGGTAGTTCGTAAGACCGCCGTAAGCCGGAATGGACAGACTGGACACACGGACCATATCGACAAGAGGATTGGCCATGGTGGAGACAAGACAAGGCGCTGCGGAGACCTTTCCGCGGCTGCTGCTGCAGCATGCGCAGTCACGGCCGCAGCATCCGGCATTCCGTGAAAAGGACCTCGGCATCTGGCAGACCACGAGCTGGTCGCAGGTGGCCGACGAAGTGCGGGCCCTGGCCTGCGGCCTGGCCGCACTGGGCTTCAAGCGCGGGATGAACCTTGCCATCGTCGGCGACAACCGGCCGCGGCTCTACTGGGCGATGTCGGCTGCCCAGTGCCTGGGCGGGGTGCCGGTGCCGCTCTACCAGGATGCGCCCGCCGCCGACATGGCCTTCGTGCTGGACAACGCGGAAATCGACTTTGCGGTGGTGGAAGACCAGGAACAGGTCGACAAGCTGCTGGAAATCAAGCAGAGCGTGCCGCGCCTGGCGCACATTGTCTACGACGACGAGCGCGGCATGCGCCACTATGCGCAGCCCGAGCTGTGCGCCTTTGAAAAGCTGCAGCAGATCGGCCGCGAATACGACCGTGCCCATCCCGAGTTCTTCATGCAGCAGGTCAACCAGGGCAGTGCAAGCGACGTCGCCGTCATCCTCTACACCTCCGGCACCACCGGCAAGCCCAAGGGCGTCTGCCATACCCATGCGGCGATGATTGCGACCGCCCAGGTGCTGACCGAATTCGACCACCTGGACGACAGGAACGAGGTGCTGTGCTACCTGCCGCTGGCCTGGGTCGGCGACTTCCTGTACTCGTTTGCGATGTCGCATGTCGGCGGCTTCTGCCTGAATTGCCCGGAGTCGCCGGCCACGGTGATGACGGACCTGCGCGAGATCGGGCCGACCTATTATTTCGGCCCGCCGCGGGTGTATGAAAACATCCTGACCCAGGTAATGATCCGGATCGAGGACGCCGGCTGGATCAAGCGCCACATGTTCCACGCGGCGATGAAGCTGGCGCGCCGGGTCGGCATCCGCATCCTCGACGGCCACGGCGACGTGTCTCTGGCCGACCGCGCCGCTTACCGGCTGGGCGAGTTGCTGGTCTACGGCCCGCTGAAGAATGTGCTGGGCATGTCGCGCATTCGCACCGCCTATACCGGCGGCGAGGCGATCGGCCCCGACCTGTTCGACTTCTACCGCTCCATCGGCATCAACCTGAAGCAGCTGTACGGCATGACCGAGACCTGCGTCACCGTTTGCATGCAGGCCTCGGGCGACGTCCGGCTCGACACCGTGGGCAAACCCATGCCCGGCGTGGAAGTGCGCATCGCCGACAATGGCGAAGTGCTGGTGCGCTCGCCGGGGCTGATGCAGGGCTACTGGAAGCGGCCCGACGCGACCGCCGAGGCGATCGACGCGGCCGGCTATTTCCATACCGGCGACGCCGGCTTCTTCGACACCGGCGGCCACCTGAAGATCATCGACCGCGCCAAGGACGTCGGCAAGATGGCGGACGGCACGCTGTTCGCGCCGAAGTACATCGAGAACAAGCTGAAGTTCTTCCCCTTCATCAAGGAGGCGGTGGCCTTCGGCAACGAGCGTGACCGCTGCATGGCCTTCGTCAACATCGACATGGACGCGGTCGGCAACTGGGCCGAGCGGCGCGGCCTGGCCTACAGCGGCTATACCGACCTGGCCGCGCAGCCGGCGGTATACGACCTCATCGCCGACTGCGTGGCCAAGGTCAACGCCGACCTCGCCACCGACGCGCTGCTGGCCAACTCCCAGGTGCACCGTTTCCTGATATTGCACAAGGAGCTGGACCCGGACGACGACGAGCTGACCCGCACCCGCAAGGTGCGGCGCGGCTTCATCGCCGAAAAGTATGCGGTGCTGATCGAAGCGCTCTACACCGGGCGGGCGTCGCAGTACATCGAGACCCAGGTGCGTTTCGAGGATGGCCGCCAGGGCATGGTCAGCGCCGACCTGAAGATACGCGACGTCAAGCCGTCCGTGGGAGCCATACCTGCTGCACGGCCCGTGGTGAAGGAGGCGGCATGAGTGCAGTCCTGCAGCAGGGCGCCGACGTGCCGCCGGCGACTGGCCGCCGTACCGGCGACGTGATCCTCGACCTGAAGAAAATCTCGCTGGCCTTTGGCGGCGTCAAGGCGCTGACCGATATTTCATTCGATGTCCGCGAACACGAGATCCGCGCCATCATCGGCCCCAACGGCGCGGGCAAGAGCTCGATGCTCAACGTCATCAACGGCGTCTACCATCCGCAGCAGGGCGAGATCGTCTACCGCGGCGTGCCGCGGCGCGGCATGAACACCTACGAAGCGGCGAAGAGCGGCATTGCCCGCACGTTCCAGAACATTGCGCTGTTCAAGGGCATGACGGTGCTGGACAACATCATGACCGGGCGCAACCTGAAGATGAAGTCCAACTTCCTGCTGCAGGCGCTGTACTGGGGCCCGGCGCAGCGCGAGGAACTGGCGCACCGGCGCGAAGTGGAAAAGGTGATCGACTTCCTGGAAATCCAGCACATCCGCAAGACGCCGGTGGGGCGCCTGCCGTATGGCCTGCAGAAGCGCGTCGAACTGGGACGGGCGCTGGCGGCGCAGCCGGAAATCCTGCTGCTGGACGAGCCGATGGCCGGCATGAACGTGGAAGAGAAGCAGGACATGTGCCGCTTCATCCTCGACGTGAACGACCAGTTCGGCACCACCATCGTGCTGATCGAGCATGACATGGGCGTGGTGATGGACATCTCCGACCGGGTGGTGGTGCTGGACTACGGCCGCAAGATCGCCGACGGCACGCCGGATGAGGTGCGTTCCAGCCAGGAAGTGATCAATGCCTACCTGGGCGTAGCCCACTAGACCCGGAGCCGAGAACATGAATTTCTTTTTCGAGGTACTGATAGGCGGCCTGCTCTCGGGCGTGATGTATGCGCTGGTGGCGCTGGGCTTCGTGCTGATCTACAAGGCGTCGGGCGTGTTCAACTTCGCCCAGGGCGCGATGGTGTTCTTCGCCGCGCTGACCTGTGCGTCCTTCGTCAACCGCTTCGGCCTGTCGCTGTGGCTGGCCGTGCCGCTGACGATGGCGGTGATGGTGCTGCTGGGACTCGTCATCGAGCGGCTGGTGCTGCGACCGCTGGTGAACCAGCCGGAGATCACGCTCTTCATGGCCACCATCGGCCTGGCCTTCTTCATCGAGGGCCTGGCGCAGATGCTGTGGGGGGCGCAGGTGCAGCGGCTGGACCTGGGCATCGAGGACGTGCCGATGGAATGGCTGCTCAATGCGTTCAACATCGTCGTCTCGCGCTTCGACGTGATGGCGGCCGGCATCTGCGGCGTGCTCGTGGCCGGGCTGGCCTTCTTCTTTTCGAAGACCAAGATAGGCCGGGCCCTGCGCGCGGTGGCCGACGACCACCAGGCCGCGCTGGCAGTCGGCATACCGCTGCAGCATATCTGGGCCATCGTCTGGGCCGTGGCCGGCTTTGTCGCGCTGGTGGCCGGCATGCTGTGGGGCTCGCGCAACGGCGTGCAGTTCTCGCTGACCTTCATTGCATTGAAGGCGCTGCCGGTGCTGATCCTCGGCGGCTTCACCTCGGTGCCGGGCGCCATCGTCGGCGGCCTGATCATCGGCGCCTCCGAGAAGCTGGCCGAGGTGTATATCGGCCCGATGGTCGGCGGCGGCATCGAAGGCTGGTTCCCGTATGTGCTGGCGCTGCTGTTCCTGCTGGTGCGGCCCGAAGGCCTGTTTGGCGAACGCATCATCCGGAGGATCTGACCATGTACTACCGCGAAGCAGGACAGTTCAAGACGACTTATGCCGCCGACAGCCGCATCTTCACCATTGCCCAGGACCGTGCCGGCATGCTGCTGCTGGCTATCGTGGCGCTGGTGCTGGTGCCGTTGTGGGCTTCGCCCTATACCTTCTCGGCGATCCTGATCCCCTTCCTGATCTTTGCACTGGCGGCGCTGGGCCTGAACATCCTGACCGGCTATGCCGGCCAGCTGTCGCTCGGCTCTGCAGCCTTCATGGCGGTGGGCGCGTTTGCCTCCTACAACTTCATATTGCGCATTCCCGGCATACCGGTGCTGCTGGCGTTCGTGCTGGGCGGACTGTGCGCGGCGCTGGTCGGCATCGCCTTCGGCTTGCCATCGCTGCGCATTCGCGGCTTCTACCTTGCCGCGGCCACGCTGGCGACCCAGTTCTTCGTGGTCTGGTGCCTGACCAAGGTGCCCTGGTTCACCAACTACAGCAGCTCGGGCGTGATCACCGCGCAGCAGATCGTCATATTCGGCTACGAGTTCAACACGCCTGCCGCCAAGTACCTGCTGACATTGGGCATCGTCGGCGTCATGGCGCTGCTGGCCAAGAACATGGTGCGCTCCAACGTCGGCCGCTCGTGGATGGCGGTGCGCGACATGGACGTCGCCGCCGAGGTGATCGGCATCCGCTTGATGCGCGCCAAGCTGCTGGCCTTCGCAGTCAGCTCGTTCTACTGCGGCGTCGCCGGCGCGCTGTATGCGTATGCCTACCTCGGCACGGTGGAGCCGGAAGCCTACAACCTCGACCTGTCGTTCCGCATCCTGTTCATGATCATCATCGGCGGCGTCGGCTCCATCCTCGGCTCCTTCCTGGGCGCGGCCTTCATCGTGCTGCTGCCGATCCTGCTCAACGTGATCGCGCACGCGTTGTCGCTGCCGACCTCGGTGGCATCGAACCTGGAGCTGATGGTGTTTGGCGCGCTGATCATTTTCTTCCTGATCGTCGAGCCGCACGGCCTGGCGCGACTGTGGCAGATCGCCAAGGAAAAGCTGAGGCTATGGCCGTTCCCCCATTGAGTACCGACGCAACGCACCGTGTTTGACCATAACAACCGAGGAGAAGAGACAATGAGAACACTGAAGTCCATCATGCTGGCGGCCGCGCTGGCCGGCGCCTGCGGCACTGTCGCCGCGCAGGAACAATACGTACCGCTGCTGTCCTACCGGGTCGGCCCGTATGCGGCCGGCGGCACCGGCTTCTATGGCGGCGTGATCGATTACTTCAACCTGGTCAACCTGAACGGCGGCATCAACGGCGTCAAGCTGACCTGGGAAGAATGCGAGACCGAGTACAACGCTTCGCGCGGCGTCGAATGCTACGAGCGCCTGAAGACCCGCAACGGCGGCGCGTCGCTGGTCGAGCCGCTGTCGACCGGCATCGCCTACGGCATCCTGGACCGGGTCGCCGCCGACAAGATCCCGATGACGACACTGGGCTACGGCCGCTCCGACGCCGCCAACGGCAAGGTCTTCCCCTACGTGTTCCCGCTGATCACCAGCTACTGGAACCAGGCCGCCGCCATGGTGAAGTACCTGGGCGAGAAGTCGGGCGGCATGGACAAGCTGAAGGGCAAGAAGATCGTCCACCTCTACCATGACTCGGCCTATGGCAAGGAACCGCTGCCGGTGCTGGAAGAGCAGGCGAAGCAGTACGGATTCGAACTGGTCAAGATTCCCATCGCCCCGCCCGGCAACGACCAGCAGTCGCAGTGGCTGCAGATCCGCCAGGCCAACCCCGACCACGTGATCCTGTGGGGCTTCGGCGTGATGAACGCCGTCGCCATCAAGACCGCCCAGCGCAACGGCTTCCCGCGCGAAAAGATCCTGGGCGTCTGGTGGGCCGGCTCCGAAGAAGACACCATACCGGCCGGCGACGCCGCGAAGGGCTACACCACGATGACCTTCAACACACCCGGCAATTACCCGGTGCTGGACGAGATCCGCAAGAAGGTCTACGACGGCGGCAAGGGCAACCTCGAAGACAAGACCCGCATCGGCTCGGTGTTCCACATGCGCGGCGTGACCGCGGCCATCCTGTCGGTAGAGGCTATTCGCAATGCGCAGGAAAAGTATGGCAAGGGCAAGACCATGACCGGCGAGCAGGTGCGCTGGGGGCTTGAGAACCTGAACGTGGATGCCACGCGGCAGAAGGCGCTGGGCGCGTTCGACATGTTCCCGCCGGTGAAGACATCGTGCGAGGACCATGAAGGCTCGGGCGCGGTGAAGGTGCAGCAATGGGATGGGAAGAAGTGGGTGGCGGTGTCCAAGGATTGGGTGGTCGGGGACAAGGCGTTGACGCGCAAGTTGCTTGAGGAAAGCTCGGCCAAGTATGCGGCCGAGAAAAATATCAAGCCGGCGTGCCTGGGCGCAGGAAGTTAACGAGGGGAGCGCTGCCGCGGGGGAGTAGAAGGTGCTTTCGCCGCGCAGCGACCGTTGCAGCTGCTTGTAGCCCCGCGCAGCGACATTTGCCGTTGCCTGTAGCCCCGCGCAGCGACAGTTGCAGTTGCAGTTGCAGTTGCAGTTGCAGTTGCAGT
>CAUQYP010000047.1:0-23251 GCA_963522035.1 uncultured Noviherbaspirillum sp.
GTTTCAGTCCCTGGCGACGCGTCGCCGTCTAACGGGGATCCACGTCAAAAGCAGAGTCAAAGGCAACGGCAACGGCAACGGCAACGGCAACGGCAACGGCAACGGCAACGGCAACGGTCGCTGCGCGGAGCTACAGGCAACGGCAACCGCAACGGTCGCTGCGCGGAGCTACAGGCAACGGCAACGGTCGCTGCGCGGAGCAGGCAATAAGGCTTATAGGCCGGCTTAGGCAAGTCAGCACTAAACTGCTCTAAACAGGCATCACCCGTCCGCGACACGCGGTGTAATGCCCTGGCGGTTATTACACCCTGCGAAATTTCATGGCGCGACATGACTTAAGATGGGTATCAGGCTGAACGGCTCCATGATCCAGCGCCGTGTCACGCATCCAGCGTCGCCACCACCGGCGTATGGTCCGACGGCTGCTCCAGCTTGCGCGGCGCCTTGTCGATGATGCAGGCCGTGCAGCGCGCCGCCAGCGGCGGCGACAGCAGGATATGGTCGATGCGCAAACCCATGTTCCGGCGAAACGCCATCTGCCGGTAATCCCACCAGCTATAAAGTTTGTCGGCCTGCTCGAACAGGCGGAATGCGTCGGCAAGGTCGAGCGCACGCAGCGCCTCGAAGGCCTCGCGCTCAGGTGCCGACACCAGCACCGAGCCGGCCCAGGCAACAGGATCATGCACGTCGCGGTCGGCCGGCGCGATGTTGTAGTCGCCCAGCAGGGCCAGCGACGGGTGGGCCTGCAATTCGGCTGCCAGCCAGTCGCGCAGGGCTGCCAACCAGGCCAGCTTGTAGCCGTACTTGTCGGAGTCCACGCTCTGGCCGTTCGGCACATACGCGCAGACGATGCGGATGCCTTCGATGGTGGCGGTAATGATGCGCTGCTGCTCGTCCGGGAATAGCGGGTTGTTCTTGACCACGTCGGTCATCGGATGGCGCGACAGGATGGCTACGCCGTTGTAGGTCTTCTGGCCGCTGAAGGCGACCTGGTAGCCGGCCGCCTCGATATCGGCGACCGGAAACTTGTCGTCGGTCAGCTTGGTCTCCTGCAGGCACAGCACATCGACCTGCGTGTCAGCCAGCCACTGCAGCACGTGCGGCAGCCTGACCTTCAGGGAGTTCACGTTCCAGGTTGCTAGTTTCATGGTTGTCCCGATCAAATGAAAAGCGCCGGACCTGCTTGCAGCAGGACCGGCGCGATGGCTGTCTGCCGTTTGCTCAACGCGCCGCTTGGGCCCGGTTGATCAGGAACGTGGTCAGCATCGGCACCGGGCGCCCGGTGGAGCCCTTGGCCGCGCCGCTCTTCCACGCGGTGCCGGCGATGTCGAGGTGCGCCCAGGTGTAGGCGCGGGTATAGCGTTCCAGGAAGCAGGCCGCGGTGATGCTGCCGCCAGGTGCGCCGCCGATGTTGGCCATGTCGGCGAAGTTGGACTTCAGCTGCTCCTGGTAGCTGTCCTCGATCGGCATGCGCCAGGCGGTGTCGTCGGTCGCCTTGCCGGCGCTGATCAGCGCGTCGGCCAGCGCGTCATGCGCATCGTCGTGGCGGGTGAACAAGCCGGAGTTGTGATGGCCCAGCGCAGTGATGCAGGCGCCGGTCAGCGTCGCGATGTCGACCACGACGGCCGGCTTGAAGCGCTCGACATAGGTCAGCGCGTCGCACAGGACCAGGCGGCCCTCGGCATCGGTGTTCAGGATCTCGATGGTCTGGCCCGACATCGAGGTCACGATGTCGCCGGGACGGGTCGCGCTGCCCGAAGGCATGTTCTCGGTGGTCGGGATGACGCCGATCACGTTGAGCTTCAGGTTCATCTCGCCGATGGCGCGGAAGGTGCCGAGCACCGAGGCGGCGCCGCACATGTCGTACTTCATTTCGTCCATTGCCGCGCCCGGCTTGATCGAGATGCCGCCGGAGTCGAAGGTGATGCCCTTGCCGACCAGGACCGTCGGCGCCTCGCGGGTCTTGCCGCCCAGGTGCTTGAGCACGATGAACTTCGGCGGCTCCACGCTGCCGTTGGTCACCGACAGGAAGCTGCCCATCTTCAAGGCTTCCAGCTGCTTGCGGTCCAGCACCTCGATGCCGAAGCCGAACTGCTTGGCCAGCTTCTTGGCGGTATTGGCCAGATAAGTCGGCGTGCAGACGTTGGGCGGCAGGTTGCCGAGGTCCTTGCATAACTCGACGCCGTTGGCCAGCGCTTCGGCTTGCGCCAGCACGCTGCGGCCGGAAGCTGCGGTCGACGCATCGAGCACCAGCGTGACCTTGCGCACGCCCGGCGGCGCCGGCTCCTTCTTGCTTTTCAGTTCGTCGAAGCGGTAGCGCGACTCGCGCAGGGCGAGCACCAGCGCCTGCATTGCCCAGCCCGGCTCGCGTTCGCGCACGCGGTCGAACGGCAAGGACACCAGCGCGTCGGCCGCGCCCAGCGAGGCCAGCGTGCGGGCCAGCGCCTGGACTGCGGTGGTGTAGTCCTTGGGCGTGACCGGCTCTTCCTTGCCCAGGCCCAGCAGCAGCACCCGTTCGGCCGGGGCGCCGGCCGCGCCGCGCAGCAGCAGCGTGCTGCCGGCCTTGCCGCTGATGTCGCCGGACTTGACCGCGGCAGTGAGTGCACCGTCGCCGTCGAGTCCGGCGGCGGCTGCCGTCATGACCCTGTTTTCAAAAATGCCTACGACCACGACGCCGGTCTTTGCCTGTGCCAGGGTGGTCCGGGCGTCGAATGTTTTTATGCTAAAGTCCATGGATGCTCCTTTTTAGTCCATGCAATTATAGTATCGAATGATTTTCCAACGCGCTCTACGTCGCGAATTGCTCAGCACCGCCGGCGCCGTCTTCACTACCCTGTTCTCGATCACCATCACCGTCATGCTCATACGCATCCTGGGCCAGGCTGCCGGCGGCAAGATCGCGTCGCAGGACGTCGTGGCGATGCTCGGTTTTTCAACGCTGAATTATTTGCCCATCATCCTGAACCTCACCGGCTTCATCTCGGTGCTGCTGGTGCTGACACGTACCTACCAGGACTCCGAGATGGTAGTGTGGTTTGCGTCGGGCATGAGCCTGACCGCATGGATCAGGCCCGTGCTGAGTTTCGGCATACCACTGGTGCTGGTCACGGCTCTTCTCAGTTTGGCGGTCACGCCCTGGGCGAACCGGCAAAGCGTTGAATTCCGCAGCCGCTTCGAAAAACGCGAGGACGTGTCCAGGGTGTCGCCGGGACGCTTCCAGGAGTCTTCGTCCGCCGACCGCGTGTTCTTCGTCGAAGGCCTTGCCGACGATATCAGCAATGTCAAGAATGTGTTCATCAACAGTGTGCGGGACGGCAAGTCCAGTGTCATCGTCGCGCGCGAAGGCACGACCGAGGTCGACGCCAACGGCGACAAGTTCCTGGTCCTGAAGAATGGCCGCCGCTACGACGGCACGCCGTCCGAGCCGGAGTTCCAGCTGATGGAGTTCGAACGCTACGGCGTGCTGATCAACAGCCAGCCGCAGAGCGCGGCGGCTGTCAATTCGGCGCGTGCGCAGCCGCTGAGCATGCTGATTGCCAACCCCACGCCGCAAAACCGCGGCGAGCTGCTCTGGCGCGCTGCATTGCCCCTGATGGGCTTGCTGCTGATGTTGCTGGCGGTGCCGCTCGGCTTCGTCAACCCGCGCGGCGGCCGCTCGGCCAACCTGCTGCTGGCGCTGCTGGTGTTCGTCGTCTACAGCAACATGGTCGGCGTGCTGCAGGCCGCGGTCAGCCAGCAGCGCCTGGCGCTTGCCGTCGGCTGGTGGCCGCTGCACCTGCTTGCCGCAGTGCTGGTCGCCTTCCTGTTTTCCTGGCGCATCCTGATGAACAGCCGCCGCCATCCGCTGGCTTACTGGAATGCATTCAAGCGTTCTGTGTTCCACAGGCGTAGCGCATGAAGGTCCTGCAACGGTACTTCGCCTCCGAGATCCTGCGTGCCAGCGCGTTCGTGCTGCTGGCCTTCCTGGCGCTGTTCGCATTCTTCGACGTGATGAACGAGATGCAGTCGGTCGGCAACGGCGGCTACATGCTGCAGCATGCCTTCCTTTATGTGCTGCTGGCCTTGCCCGGCTATGCCTACGAACTGATGCCGATTGCCGCATTGATCGGCACCATCTACGTGCTGGCGCAATTCGCTTCCCGTTCCGAGTTCACCATCATGCGCGTCTCGGGCCTGTCGACCCGGCAGGCTGCCGCCATGCTGGCGCGCATCGGCATCGTGTTCGCCGTGCTCACCTTCGTGTTCGGCGAATACATTGCGCCGAAGTCGACCGAGGCCGGCGAGAAGCTCAAGCTGAGCGTGAAGGGCACGGCAGTCTCGCAGCAATTCAGGTCCGGCCTCTGGGCCAAGGACGTGATCCGTGAAAACGGCGTCAGCGGCAAGGTAGTCGGCACCCGCTTCCTCAACGCGCGCGAAATGCGGCCCACCGGCGAGTTGCTCGGACTGCGCATCTACGAGTTCGACGCGGACTTCCATCTCAACGCCTATATCCTTGCGGCACGCGGCAACTATGCCGGCAGTAACACGTGGAACCTGACCGAAGTGTCCGAGAGCCGGTTCGGCAACGCTGCTACCCGCAGCAGTCCGGGCGCGCTCGACCTGACGGCGGCGGTGTCGACACGGAAGCTGCCCACGGCGCCGATGGTGTCGGAAATCACGCCGTCCATCCTATCGGTGCTGTTCGCCGACCCGGAGCGCATGTCGGCGGCCGACCTGTCCCTGTACAGCAAGCACCTGGCCGACAACAGGCAGCGCACCGAGCGTTATGAAATCGCCTATTGGCGCAAGCTCATCTATCCGTTTGCCGTATTCGTGATGATGGCCGTCGCGCTGCCGTTTGCCTACCTGCACTTCCGGGCCGGCGGCGTCAGCCTGAAGATCTTCGCCGGCATCATGATAGGCGTCAGTTTCCAGCTGGTGAACCGTCTGTTCTCGCATGTCGGCATGCTCAATACCTGGCCGCCGTTTGCCACGGCGGTGTTGCCGAGCGTGTTGTTCCTGCTCGCGGCGATCGTTGCCTTGATGTGGGTCGAAAGGAATTAGATGAAACACGCATTGATCCTGTTCGCGCATGGCGCGCGCGACCCGCGCTGGGCCGCACCGTTCGAGCGCCTGCGCGAGCTTGCCCAGGCGGCGCTTCCCGAAACCGTGGTGTCGCTGGCATTCCTGGAACTGATGTCGCCCAGGCTGCCTGAGGCGGTTGCCGGCCTGGTGCAGGACGGCTGCAATAAGGTATCGCTGGTGCCAGTATTTCTGGGGCAGGGCGGGCATGTGCTGCGCGACCTGCCCCTGCTGGTGGACGAGTTGCGCGGCACGCATCCCGGCCTTGACATTACGGTGGCCCCCGCAGTGGGCGAGGACGCCGCGGTGCTCGATGCGATTGCCAGGTACTGCGTGTCGACTGTAGAGAGGGCGTAAACGTCGGGGGTCGATGGGCTGCGCTTGTCTGACCCCGGCATCCGTGTTTACCAACCAGCCGCTGCCCCGTCGCTGCGCGGGTCCGAGGCGCCTTCCAGCAAGCCGTTCGGGTGGCGGATGATGGCGCCCGCATGTCCCATGGTTTCATCCATGTCCGCCAGCACGTCCACCTCATGTCCCATTGCCCGCAACGCTGCGACGGTCTCGTCCGGAAAGCGCGCTTCCAGTTTCAGGCTGTCGCTGGTCTGGCCCCAGGTGCGGCCCAGCAGCCAGCGCGGCGCCGTGATCGCTTCCTGCGGGTTCATGCCGAAGAAGGCAATGCGGCTGAAGACCGCGCTTTGCGACTGCGGCTGGCCGTCGCCCCCCATATTGCCGTAGACCAGCGTGCGGCCGTCATCGAAGCGCGCAAGCGCCGGGTTCAAGGTGTGGAAAGGCTTGCGGAAAGGCGTCAGCGGGTTGCGCGACTGCGCATCGAGGCTGAAGCTGCAGCCGCGGTTTTGCCAGTTGATGCCGGACCCCGGCAACACCAGGCCGCTGCCGAACTCGTGGTAGATGCTCTGGATGAAGCTGACCGCCACGCCATTGCCGTCGATGACGCCCATCCATACCGTGTCGGCCGGACCGAGGCCCTGGCCCCAGGGCGCAGCGCGCTCAAGGTCGATGCTCGCCGCCATGCGCTGCAGCGCGCCGGCCTCCAGCAGGTCCTGCGGCACCACCGACATGTAGGCAGGGTCGGTCAGCTCGCGGTCGCGGATCGCGAATGCACGCTTGGTCGCCTCCACGCACGCATGGACGAATTGCGGGCCGACCGGGTCCATGCCGGCGTCGAGCAGCCGGTCGATCTGGCCCAAAATCAGTAACGACACCAGCCCCTGCGTCGGCGGCGGCATGTTGTAGACGGTGCCCAGGCTGTGTTGCAGCGCCAGCGGCGTCTTCCATTCGGCACGGTGCCGGTGCAGGTCGGCCAGCGTCAGTGGACTGTCGAGCTGCCCCAGGTCCTGCGCAATGCTTTCGGCGAGCGCGCCCTGGTAGTAGTCGGCGAGGCCGGCCCGCGCCAGGTGTTCCAGCGTGTCGGCCAGGCGTGGCTGCCGAAACAGGCTGCCGGTGGCAGGCGGCGCGCCGCCCGGCAGGAAGGTATCGGCAAAGCCGGCGATGGACGCCAGTTCGTCACGCTTGGCGTCCGTGCCCAGCGACTGGCTGCGCGTGACCGGTATGCCGTCGCGTGCATAGTCGATCGCGTCCTGCAGCAGGCGCGACAGCGGAAGCTTCCCGCCCAGCGCGTCGCGCGACCAGGCATGGGCCGCGTCCCAGGCAGAGACGGTGCCCGCCACCGTATTGGCTGCGGCGCCGCCGCGAAACGGGATGCTGGACAGATTGCGCTCGCGGTAGCTGTCCAGGCTGGCCGCGCCGGCGGCCGCGCCGCAGCCTTCCAGGCCGCGCGGCGCTTCGCCCGGTTTAGCAATGAGCCAGAAGCCATCGCCGCCGATGCTGTTCATGTGCGGGTAGACCACCGCGATGGTCGCGGCAGCGGCAATCATCGCCTCCACCGCATTGCCGCCTTCGCGCAGCACGGCCATGGCGCTCTGCGACGCCAGCGCATTCGGCGCGGTCGCCATGCCATGGCGGCCGCGTGCCGGATTGGGGCTTGCATTCATTGGTGTCTCCCTGGGTTGGATGTGGCAGTGTCACGTTATCGATGTGCGGTCTTGGGCACCAGCACTGTGGCGCGCCTTGCGTAGCGCTGCGCCAGGACCGAGCACACCATCAGTTGGATCTGGTGGAACAGCATCAGCGGCAGCACGATCATGCCCACGCTGTGGCCGGCAAACAGGACCTTGGCCATGGGCAGGCCGCTCGCCAGGCTTTTTTTCGAGCCGCAGAATACCAGCGTGATTTCATCTTCGCGGTTGAAACCCATGCGCCGGCTGATCAGCGTGGACAGGCCCAGCGCCAGCGCCAGCAGCACCAGGTTGATGACCACCAGCCCAGCCAGCGCGCTCAGCGGCAGCTTGTCCCACAGGCCCTCGATCACGGCTGCGCTGAATGCCGTATAGACCACCAGCAGGATGGCGCCCTGGTCGACCAGCCGCAGCGTCGCCTTGCGGCGGTCTACCCATGCGCCGATACGGGGCCGCAACAGCTGCCCGAGCGTGAATGGCAGCAGCAGTTGCAGGACGATGGGCACGACGGACTCGAGCGACACACCGGCGGCGGCGGCGCCATGCACCACCAGCAGTCCGACCAGCACCGGGGTCAGGAACATGCCCAGCAGGTTGGACGCCGACGCGCTGCAGATTGCCGCCGGCACATTGCCGCGCGCCACCGCGACCAGCGCAATGGATGACTGCACGGTCGAGGGAAGCACGCACAGGAACAGCAGGCCGGTGTAGAGCTCGGGCGTCAGCAACTTCAGCGCCAGCGGTTTCATCAGCCAGCCCAACAGTGGGAAAAGCAGGAAGGTGCTGCATAAGACCAGCATGTGCAGCCGCCAGTGCGTAGCGCCGGCGACGACCGCCTCACGGGAGAGCTTGGCGCCGTGCAGGAAGAACAGCAGGCCGATCGCAACGCTGGCTACGCCATGTGCAATGTCGGCAAAGCGGCCGCTGCAGGGCAGCACGCTGGCCAGAAGTACGGTGAACAGGATCGATGCGGTGAAATTGTCGGGGAGGAAGCTGGGACGCGTCATGAAAGCCAGTTAAGCGGTGAAGGTGTGAAAAACAGCCGGTATGATACGCGCCCGGCCAGAACTGCCTGCCGTTTCAAGCAAGTCGTGTGCCTGTGCGACAGCCCACCGCAATTGATTTCACGCAAGAATGTTAATAGATAAGTGTCGGTTGTCTTTACATATTCCTAGAATAGACTCGTTATGTTTTCCTAAGCGATTGAATTCAATAGGGTTCTTTTCGCTGGCGCATTTTATGCAAACGAAAACGTCAAAACCTGCACGATTTCATCTGGCACAGATTGAAATTTGGCGGACAGGAAACCTATGGGGGGAAACATGGAGACCGTACTGATCAAAGGGAAGGCAATTCCAAAGTTCGACCATGCGCTGATTGCTTTTCTGGGTACGCCAGAGGTCGATTCGATCACGCAGCAAAGCGTCCGGCAGTTCGGAATTGAAAACAGCGAAGGTGAAATTTACCGTATCGTCGGCGCGGAGAACGATACAGTGTATGCAACCCTGATCGAGCGCCTGCGCGACTTGCGCTACCGGATAGAGCCCTTGCAGGACCAGGACTTTCGTCATTTCAAGGCGATTGCGCGGACGCCACCGGAGTTATGAAACGGCATTGAAGCCGGGGTAGGGCGTTCCTGGCGCCAGCACCTTGCGCAGGCAGCCGCCAGGAAGTGTGCGCCGAAGCTGTGCAGGCTGCGCAGGCCCGCAGTGTCGGCGATGTCAACAACCTGTATTTCTGTGCCTGATTTGGGAGCTTAAGCCGACACCGCAGCGTCATCCTGCAGCAAGGACAGGGCGCTTCGGCCTTAGGGCAACATAAAGCCGGCTGCGTGCCGGCTTTGCCGCATTCTGGCGCGGCCATCGCGCCGATCCCGGGTGCAGGGTGCAGGGTACTGCAGCAGACCGCACCTTGTCACACCTCAAGCGGCAGGACTGAACCAGTCACCGGCTTGCACGGTCATAGCAGGCAAGTTGCAAAAACGACACTGGCGGTGGCCAGGGGCCGCACAATCCGGGCGGCCAAATTCCGGCGCTGCCATTGCATGAAGGATTTTCATGGATGCGCTGCTGCTGTCGAGAATCCAGTTTGCCTGGGTGATCGCCTTCCATATCCTGCTCCCGGCGTTTACGGTCGGGCTTGCCTGCTACATCGCCACGCTGGAAGTACGATGGTGGATCACCAAGGACGACACGATAAGGCGGCTGTCAGCCTACTGGATCAGGATCTTTGCAATTTCCTTCGGCATGGGCGTGGTGTCCGGCATCGTCATGCCCTTCCAGTTCGGCACCAACTGGAGCCGCTTCTCGGACAGCGCCTCCACCGTCATCGGCTCGCTGCTGGCGTATGAAGTCGTTACGGCCTTTTTCCTGGAAGCCGCGTTCCTCGGCGTGCTGCTGTTCGGCCGCAAGCTCGTGCCGCAGTGGGCGCATGTGCTGTCGGCCGTGATGGTGGCGCTGGGCACCCTGATGTCGTCGTTCTGGATCCTTGCGGTCAACAGCTGGATGCACACGCCGCGCGGTTACCAGGTCATCGACGGGCGCTACTTCCCGACCAGCATGGTCGATATCATTTTCACGCCGTCGTTTCCGTATCGGCTCACGCATACCGTGATCGCCTTTGTCGTCACGACGGCATTCGTCATCCTCGGCGTCGGCGCCCACTACCTGCGGCATAACCGCTTCCCTGCCGAGAGCAGGATCATGATGCGCATGTCGCTGGCCTTCCTCGCCATCATGGTGCCGACGCAGATACTGGTGGGCGACCTGCACGGCCTGAACACGCTCCAGCATCAGCCGGCCAAGGTCGCCGCAATGGAAGGCTTGTGGGAAACCGGACGCGGCGTATCGGCCTCGCTGTTCGCCATTCCCGACGAGGAGGCGGAGACCAATCATTTCGAGATTGCCATCCCCAAGCTCGCCAGCCTCTACCTGACGCATGACATCGACGGCGAGGTCAAGGGGCTGAAGGAATGGCCGAAGGAAGACCGGCCGCCGGTGGCAGTGGTGTACTTCGCCTTCCGCATCATGGTCGGCATCGGCATGCTGATGCTGCTGACCGTCTATACCGGGCTGTTCCTGTGGCGCCGGGGCACCCTGTTTTCCAACAGGCGCTACCTGCGCCTGTGCACCATCGTCGCGCCGGCCGGCTTCATTGCGGTGCTCGCCGGCTGGACCACGACCGAGGTCGGCCGCCAGCCCTGGATCATCTACGGGCTGATGCGCACCAGCGAAGGCGTCACGCCGTCGCTGACGACGCTCGACGTTGCCATCTCGCTGGCCACCTACGTGATCAGCTACCTGTTCATCTTCGGCGCCGGCTTCGTGTTGCTGCGGCGCCTGGTCCGTATCGGGCCGCCTGTCGGCAGCGAGGACGAGACGCATGAAGCGCAGGCGCATCCGAAGCGGCCGCTGTCGGCCGTGACAGAGCATGACGACCACGTGGACACCCCGGTCGCGCGGGGCGTGGGAGCACGCCATGACGCTTGACCTCGTGCCGCTCTGGGCCGGCATCCTTTCGCTCGCGGTGCTGATGTACGTGCTGCTCGACGGCTTCGACCTCGGCGTCGGCATGCTGTTCTTCTTTCGCAGGCACGAGGAGGATCGCGACCTGATGGTAGCGTCGGTTGCGCCGGTCTGGGACTTCAACGAGACCTGGCTTATCCTGGGTGGCGGCGGCTTGCTGGCGGTGTTTCCGCTGGCCTTCGCCATCATCATGCCGGCGGTGTATTTCCCTATCCTGCTGATGCTGCTGGGCCTGGTGTTTCGCGGCGTCGCCTTCGAGTTCCGCGATGCGCCGGCAGCGCGCAAGCGGCTCTGGAACGTTGCCTTCGCCTACGGCTCGCTGGTCGCCACGTTCGCGCAGGGCATCGTGCTGGGCAATTTCATCCGCGGCTTTCCGGTCGTCGGCCGTTCCTTTTCAGGCACCAGCTGGGACTGGATCGCACCGTTCCCGCTGCTGACCGGGCTGGGGCTGATGGTTGGCTACTGCCTGCTCGGCGCCACCTGGCTGGTCATGAAAACCGAAGGCGAGCTGAGGGAATGGGCGCGCGGCATCGCCCGCTGGTTCCTGCTGGGGCTGCTGGCCTTCATCGTCATGGTCAGCATCTGGACGCCGCTGGCCCAGGCGCGCATTGCCCAGCGCTGGTTCAGCTTTCCGAACATCGTGCTGTTCTCGCCGGTGCCGCTGCTCACCGCCGCGCTGGCGCTGCTGCTGTGGCGCTCGCTCAGGCAAAACCGCGACGTGCTGCCCTTCGTCTGCACCATGGGCCTGTTCGTGCTTGCCTATACCGGGCTGATCATTTCCCTCTGGCCGTATGTCGCACCGCCCTCGGTCACGCTGTGGGACGCTGCCACTGCACCGATGTCGCAGCAGTTCCTGATGGTCGGCACCATGTTTTTGCTGCCCGTCATCCTGCTGTACGTGTTCTGGTCGTACTGGGTGTTCAGGGGCAAGGTAAAGGCGGGGGTGGGCTATCACTGAAGGCGCGAACGGTCGGACGAAATAATGCGCCGATGAAGGGTGAGTCCAGCAGTAGCACCGCTCTCCCGTACACATTGCCACAGTCGCGAGTTGCATTCGACACGAGGACGTTCTGCTTACCGGAAAGTTTCAGTCCGGCAGCTGCGAATGGTGCGAAAGCCAAGTTGTATCGAGGGTTGGCGTACCTGTCAGCAGCAATTGAGAGAGCGATGGAGTACAACGGCAAGGGTCATCGCATTGCGATACTGAGCGATCTAGCTGGTTTGAGCAGTTGTCCCAGGGCGCACAAGCGTAAAGGTACAGACGTGAAAAAAGCCGCAACCTTCTTGCGGCTTTTCATAAATAAGCTGAATTACTTCTTGGCCGCGCTGGCGTCAGCCTTCATGTCAGCCTTATCCGTTTTCTTTTCGGCCTTGGCCTCTGCCTTTTCTACCTTCTTGTCTGCCTTGGCTTCGGCCTTCTCGACCTTCTGGTCCGCCTTGGCTTCAGTCTTCTCAACTTTCCTGTCAGCTTTGGCTTCAGTCTTGTCTGCCTTGATTTCAGCTCTGGTTGCCGGGGTCGTGGTGGTTGTGGTCGATGCAGCAGACGGTGCCGTGGTTGTCGTCGATGTAGCGGCTGGTGCCTGGGCGAAAGCGGTACCTGCGAACAGGGTGGCGATGAGAGTGGCGGTCAGTTTGTTCATGTCTTCCTCTTAAGGTTAAGCAGTTTTTGCCTGCACAGTCATACTGCAGTACATAAGAGAAAAGGTGATGGCTGAACTGTAAGGCTTCGTAACGCCAAGACTGGCTTCGGCCTGTGGGGGGCGGTGGATTTGCTTACAAAGTTACAAGCCGTCGTTACAAGCCCTTGGGAATCCATAAATCCATAACAACTTACGTCGCCACCAGGTGGGTAAAGCCGTCTGGTAGAGACGATCCGTCACGATAGCAACAGAAGCAATTCAATTTCCGTGAGCGCGTTCCAGGTTCGGCCAGGCGTATTCAGACCCACCCTTTTTTGGCAAAACCTTGTATGCCTTCACCATCATGGATGCACTCCAAGACCATTTTGTCGTTTCAGCAGCACGATGACCTTCGACGACCGGCCCGAATCTCACTAGCTCTGCAAGCGGTTGATACGGGTGCAGAAAGACGGGGATGACCTTGGCGTCAAGCCAGACCAATCCCCACGCGATCCCTGAATTGACCGACGCACGGAATGTGGGTAGAGAACGGCATATCCCACTTGATCTTTGGAAAATTACTGACGAGTCAAGAGAGTAAGGAGGGGAATGGCGGAAGCGGTGAGATTCGAACTCACGAACGGGTCACCCCGTCGCCAGTTTTCAAGACTGGTGCCTTCAACCGCTCGGCCACGCTTCCTGGAGGGAAGCGGCATTATGCCACATGGGGCAACACGGGCGGAAGCGTTGGCGTAACGTAGCAGTCAGGAACCAATTGCCGGAATTGCCACTCAACAGGCCATTCACAATTCACGAAAGGTCGTCATGAAAATGAAGCGCATTTCTCTTGCGGTGTTGCCGCTGGTAATGGCCGCAGCTAGCGCATTCGCGCAGGCGCCGGAAAGCAGCATTCGTGAAAGCACCGATCCCGCACGTGTGGCCGAAGTCGAGCGTCGGGCGCAGGCCTTGCGCAGCGGTCAACCCACGATGGGTTCGGGCATGCAGTCGCAAACCCAACCGCAGCGTTCGCCACCGGGCGAACCTGGGCGGATGCATGGTGATCGCATGCATAAGGATCGCCCGCACGGCGAACGCATGCATCATCAGGGAGGACGCCATGGCCATCACGGCATGCAGCACCATGCCCATCCAAAGGCTGCGCCAAACAGCGGCAAATAAACGTTCATTAAAATAAAAAAAGGCCTGCGATCCAGCAGGCCTTTTTTCATGTGCCAGACGATCAGCTTGCCGGCTTTTCCTTATCGTCGTCCCGGCCTTGTTCATGCGCCGTCTCGCCAACCTTGTCGCCGACCTGCTCGATCATTTTTTCCGTGTCCTTCTGACCCGGTCCTTTTTCGCCGCTGCCGACATCGACTTCCGTCGGCATGTGCTTGATGGGCTGTTCCATTACATACTCCAGTCTGTTAATAATTAATACACAGTGTAAGATACCGTCGCCGGCGGATAGTTCGACTCCAATGGCTTGCCCGCTTCCACAAGCTTATCCCCGCATGGCGTGGACAAGCTTGTGGATAAATCGCCTTCGTATGAACTAGTTGCTTGATTTTTAAGCGCTTTATGGACGTGGTCGAATTTGTGGCAGCGCGACCAAGTCCTGCTGGCGCCGCCTGGTAAAAGCCTTCTCAACGAACCGAAAGGAAAACGATGCAATCCAACGATGACTTCGGCAAACTGGTCTTGCGCGCGTCGCTTGCCATCTTCATGCTGTTTCATGGCGTCTCCAAGCTGATCAACGGCATCGACCCCATCATGGGCATGGTCACCAAGGCCGGCCTGCCCAGCGGCGTTGCGTTCCTGGTGTATATCGGCGAAGTCATTGCGCCGCTGATGATCCTGTTCGGCATCTGGGCCAGGCTGGGTGCGGTGATCGTCGCCATCAACATGATCGTCGCGGTCGCACTCGCCCACGCGCACCAGATCTTCACCATGGGCAAGACCGGTGGATGGGCGCTGGAACTACAGGGGTTTTTCTTCTTTACTGCGCTTGCGGTCGCACTGCTCGGCGCTGGAAGCTACAGCATCGGTGGACGTTCGGGGAAGTGGAACTGAGCGTCGCACGCTGGCCCGTGCAGGGAAGATTGCCCTGCACGGGCGTTGAAACGGCGATATCGTCCGTCCGGCTCAGGACGCTGCATAGGCCGGCGCTCCGACCAGCATGCCGACGTTGGCGCGGACTTCGTTCATCTGCTCGGTTTTGGCCAGCCTGACGAGGGCCTGCAATGACTGGCGGTACAGATAACGCTGACGTGCATCCATTATGCCGGCGGCCTCGATGAGGGCGATGATGGCCTGGTCCGTGTCCCGCAAGGTATCCATGTCAAATCCGTGAACTGGGTTGGGAAGTGTCTAGCGGGAATCATAAGTAGATCTGATAGGAAATGCTTGAGCAGGATCAATCGCTTACGGCGCTTGTTGCGCCGTTTTGCCGTTTCAATGCGCTTGCGCATACCGGTGTTTTCGGACTGCCAACTTCCTGGCAACGGTTTGCTGTCAAGCCGATAACTATACGGTTTTGCAGGGAAGCAGGTGCAGCGCTTACCATGTCGGGCACATCAATCGGGAGAATGCAATGACGGAATTATTATCGGACCTCGTCAGGTCCATGCCCAAGGCCGAGCTGCACATGCACATCGAAGGTTCGCTGGAGCCTGAACTCATCTTCGCGCTGGCCGAACGTAATGGCGTGACGCTGCCTTACGCGTCGGTGGAAGACCTGCGGCGTGCCTATGCATTCACGGACCTGCAGTCCTTCCTCGACATCTACTATGCCGGCGCCAGCGTGCTGCAGGTCGAGCAGGACTTCTACGACATGACCTGGGCCTACCTTGAACGGGCGCATGCGGACAACGTGCTGCATACCGAGATCTTCTTCGACCCGCAAACCCATACCGAGCGCGGCATCGGTTTTCCGGTCGTGATCAGCGGCATCCACCGCGCGCTGGCCGACGCCCGCAAGCAGTGGGGCATCAGCGCTTCGCTTATCCTGTGCTTCCTGCGCCACCTGTCCGAGGCGGACGCGTTTGCCACGCTGGAAATGGCGATGCCGCATCGCGACAAGTTCATCGGCGTCGGGCTGGACTCGTCCGAACGCGGCAACCCGCCTGAAAAGTTCGAGCGGGTATTCGCCCGCTGCCGCGAACTGGGCCTGCGCCTGGTTGCCCATGCCGGCGAGGAGGGGCCGCCCGAGTACATCTATACCGCGCTCGACACCCTGCACGTCGAACGCATCGACCATGGCGTGCGCTGCCTGGAAGACCCGGTGCTGACCGCGCGGCTGGCGCGCGAGCAGATTGCACTGACCGTGTGCCCGCTGTCGAACATCAAGCTGCGGGTGTTCGACCGTATCCATGACCACAACATCCTGGAACTGCTGGACGCCGGCATTGCGGCGACGGTCAATTCGGACGACCCAGCCTATTTCGGCGGCTATGTGAACGACAACTATGTCGCGCTGTTCGAGTCGCTGCCGCTCACGCGCGACCATGCCTACCGGCTGGCCCGCAACAGTTTTGCCGCGGCCTTCGTCGACGAGGAGACCAAGGCCGGGTATTTGCGCCAGGTCGATGATTACTTCGCCACCGCCTGAGCGATGTCCATGCGCGCCGGCCTTGACCGAATCGCAGCCGTGCAACTGCTGCGCTTCACTGTCGCGCTGCTTGGGTTACGCTGTAGCCCTGGTGTGAAGGAGAGCGACCATGGATGAGACCCTGACCGCCGCCGCCCTGGCAGGCGGCATGGCCTGGGCCAGCGGGCTGCGCCTGTACATGACCCTGTTCATGGCAGGCGCGCTTGGCCGTCTGGGCTGGCTGGAACTGCCGTCGTCCCTGCAGGTGCTGGAGTCGCCCTGGGTGCTGGGCGTGGCCGGGCTGCTGCTGGTCGTCGAGTTCCTGGCCGACAAGATCCCGGGCGTCGATTCGGCCTGGGATGCGATCCAGACCTTTATCCGCATCCCGGCCGGCGCCGTCCTCAGCGTGGCGGCCCTGGGCAACATCGACCCGGCATGGACCGTGGTGGCGGGCCTGCTGGGCGGCACGCTGGCCGCCAGCGCGCATTTCACCAAGGCCGGCAGCCGCGCGCTGATCAATACCTCGCCTGAACCCTTCAGCAACTGGGCCGCCTCGTTCTCCGAGGAAGCGGTCGTCGCGGCCGGCTTGTGGGCGGCATTCTTTTATCCCTGGCTTTGGTTCGTGCTGCTGGTGCTGTTCCTGCTGCTAGCGCTGTGGCTGATGCCCAAACTCTGGCGCGGCATGCGCTGGCTCTTTCGAAAGTTCAGCACCTGATGCTTGCCCAGGCACTGCGCATGACCCGCCGGGACTGGCGCGCGGGTGAACTCCGTTTTCTGCTCATTGCATTGATCGTCGCGGTGGCGGCGCTGACTTCGGTCGGGTTTTTTGTCGACCGCATGCGCGGTGCGTTGGCGCGCGATGCGCACCAGCTGCTCGGCGCCGACCTGCTGGTGCGCGCCGACCAGCCGATCGACCCGGCCTGGCTGGCCGAAGCTACGGGTCGCAAGCTGAGCATTGCCCAGACCACCGTGTTTCCGAGCATGGCCAGTAGCGGCGCGGGCGAGTCCGGCGTCACGCAACTAGCCTCGGTCAAGGCGGTGACGCCGGGCTATCCGCTGCGCGGCAACGTCAGGCTGCGGCAGGGCCAGGCCGACCAGGTGACGCGCGACGTGCCGGCGCCGGGCACGGTCTGGGTCGACGACAACCTGCTGCTGGCGCACAAGCTGCAGGTCGGCGATGCGCTGCGGCTGGGCGAACGCAGCTTCCGCATCGCGCAGGTGATTTCCGTCGAGCCCGACCGCGGCGCGGCCTTCATGAACTTCGCGCCGCGCGTGATGCTGGCGCAGTCCGACCTGCCATCTACCGGGCTCATCCAGTACGGCTCGCGCGTGACCTACCGCCTGCTGGTGGCGGGCGAGCCGGCGCAGGTGGCGGCGTTCCAGCGCTGGATCGCCGGGCGCATCGAAGGCGGCAAGCTCAAGGGCGTGCACGTGGAGTCGCTGGAATCGGGCCGGCCGGAGATGCGCGCGACGCTGGACCGCGCCGAGCAGTTCCTGGCACTGGTGGGCTTGCTGTCGGCGATGCTGGCGGCGGTGGCCATCGCGATGGCGGCGCGCCGTTTCATGCTGCGCCACCTCGACGCCTGCGCGATGCTGCGCTGCCTCGGCCTGACGCAGGCACAGGTCATGCGCATGTACCTGCTGGAATTCATCGCGGTCGGGCTGGTCGGCAGCGCGCTCGGCGTGCTGGCCGGGTTCGGCGCCCATTTCGTGCTGCTGGCCTGGCTCGGCACCCTGGTCGGCGCCGACCTGCCGCCAGCCGGCGTGCTGCCGGCGGTGCAGGGCATGGCGACCGGCATGCTGCTACTGGTCGGCTTCGCGCTGGCGCCCATCCTGCAGTTGCGCAACGTCCCGCATAACCGCGTAATACGGCGCGAGCAAGCCGCGCCGCAGCCGATGACGCTGGCGACTTATGGCCTGGGCCTGGTCAGCTTTATCGCCTTGTTGCTGTGGCAGTCGGGCGACCTGAAGCTCGGCGCGCTGACGGCAGGCGGTTTCCTCGGCGGCTTTGCGCTGTTTGCGCTGGTGGGCTGGCTGGCGCTGAAGTCGCTGCGCATGCTACGCGGCGCCATCGACCACCCGGGCTGGCGTTTCGCGATTACTGCGCTGCAGCGCCGGCCCGGCGCGACCGTGGTGCAGGTGGTGGCATTGTCGCTGGGCCTGATGGCGCTGCTGTTGCTGACGGTCGTGCGCGGCGACCTGGTGCAGGCCTGGCAGCAGGCGACGCCGCCGGATGCGCCCAACCAGTTCGTGCTGAATATCCAGCCTGGGCAACAGGCGCCGCTGGCGGCGACGCTGGCGCAGAACGGCGTGGCGCAGCCCATGCTGTATCCGATGATACGGGGCCGGCTGATCCAGGTGAACGACACGCCGATCACGGGCGAAACCTATATAGAGGACCGTGCCAAGCGCCTGGTCGACCGCGAGTTCAACCTGTCCACCATGACCGCGCTGCCGCCGCAGAACCAGGTGGTGGCCGGCAAGTGGCTGGACGACCGCAAGCCCGAAGCCTCGGTCGAAGCCGGGCTGGCCAAGACCCTGAACCTGAAGCTGGGCGACCGCTTGCGCTTCGACATCGGCGGGCAGGTGGTGGAGGCGCCGGTCACCAGTTTGCGCAAGCTGGAATGGGGCTCGATGCGGGTCAACTTCTTCGTCATCCTGAACCCGGCGCTGATGGCGGACACGCCGCAGACCTTCATCACCGCGTTCCGCCTGCCGCCGGAAAAGGCGGCGCTGGTCAACCAGCTGGTGCGCGATTTCCCCAACCTCACCATCGTCGACATCGGCAGCGTGGTGCGCCAGATCCAGGGCGTGATCGACCAGGTGGTGAGAGCCGTTGAATTCCTGTTCCTGTTCACGCTGGCCTCCGGCGTGCTGGTGCTGTATGCCGCGCTGGTCGGCTCGCAGGACGAGCGGATCCGCGAAGCCGGGCTGCTGCGGGCGCTGGGGGCGACCCGGCGCCAGCTGTCGACCGCGCAGTGGATCGAGTTTGCGCTGGTGGGCGGGCTGGCGGGGCTGCTCGCGGCCACCGGCGCTGCCGCCACCGGCTGGGCGCTGGCGGAATTCGTCTTTAATTTCGAATGGCGCTTCAGCCCCATGGTCTGGGTCGCAGGCATTGCCGTCGGCGCCGCCTGCGCCTTCATCGGCGGCTGGGTCGGCCTGCGCAATGTGCTGCGGCATCCGCCGCTGCAGACGCTGCGGGAGGCGTGAAAACGGGGGAGGCAGGGGCGCGGCGGCTGCGTTATCATTGCCGCCCATGACCCCTGCCGACGACCAAGAAAACACGCCGACCCTGTACGACATCATCGGCGGCGAAGCCCGCCTGCGCGAACTGGTGGACCGCTTCTACGACCTGATGGACCTGGAACCGCAGTTCGCGGCGCTGCGCGCCATGCATCCGCCGTCGCTGGACGGCTCGCGTGACAAGCTGTTCTGGTTCCTGTGCGGCTGGAGCGGCGGCCCCAATCATTACATCGAGCGTTTCGGCCACCCGCGGCTGCGGGCCCGGCACCTGCCGTTTTCCATTGCATCCACCGAGCGCGACCAGTGGCTGCGCTGCATGGCGCTGGCCATGCACGAGCTCGACATGCCGGAAGCGCTGCAGGAGCGCCTGATCCATTCCTTTTTCCAGACCGCGGACTGGATGCGCAACCGCGAAGGCTGAACCATGTCGTCCTTTGAATTTTTCGTGCTGCTGGCGCTGGGCATCGTCATCGTCGCGCTGCAATGCCTGCAACTGATGCGCCGCCCGGCGCAGGGCGCGGCAGACGCGGACGATATCGTCGCGGTGCTGGAAAAGGCCGCCGAACGCACCGAGCGCGAGCTGCGCGGCGAAGTGCAGGCCAGCGCCCGCGGCACGCGGCAGGAGCTGTCCGGCCTGCTGGCCGAGTTCCAGCGCAGCATCGGCGCGCAGGTGACTGGCGTGGCGACGCTGCAGAATGGCCAGATCGACGCCTTCGCCCAGCAACTCGCCAAGACCGGCGAGGCCAATGCGCAGCAGCTTGAAGCGATGCGGCACGCGATCACGCTGCAGGCCAAGTCCGGGCGCGAGGAGCAGGCCAACGCGCTGCGCCATTTCGGCGACACGCTGAACCAGACGCTGGCCACGCTGACCGAGTCCAACGCCCAGCGCATGGGCGAGATCAGGGCGACGCTGGAGGCGAAGATACGCGACCTGCAGAGCGACAACGGCGCCCGGCTCGAGGAGATGCGCCGCACGGTGGACGAGAAGCTGCATGCGACGCTGGAACACCGCCTTGGCGAATCGTTCAAGCTGGTCTCCGACCGGCTCGACAAGGTGCACCAGGGCTTGGGCGAGATGCAGCAGCTGGCCATCGGCGTCGGCGACCTGAAGCGGGTGCTGACCAATGTGAAGTCGCGCGGCACCTGGGGCGAGGTCCAGCTGGGCATACTGCTGGAGCAGATGCTCACCGTGGACCAGTACGCGAAGAACGTGGAAACCGTGCCGGGCAGCGGCGAACGCGTCGAGTTCGCGATCAAACTGCCCGGGCTGGTCGATGGCGGCACGCCGGTATGGATGCCGATCGACGCCAAGTTCCCGAAGGAGCAGTACGAGCGCATGGCGGACGCCGCCGACCGTGCCGACGCCGAAGGCGTCGCATTGGCGGTGCGCGACCTGGAACGCGTGCTGAAGAGCGAGGCCAGGACCATTTGCGAGAAATACATTTCACCGCCCCTGACCACTGACTTCGGCATCCTGTTCCTGCCGACCGAAGGGCTGTATGCAGAAGTCATGCGCCGGCCCGGCCTGGCCGACGAGATCCAGCGCACCTGCCGCATCACCATCGCCGGGCCGTCCACGCTGTGTGCACTGCTCAACAGCCTGCAGATGGGCTTTCGCACGCTGGCGCTGGAGAAACGGTCGTCCGAGGTCTGGCAGGTGCTGGGCGCAGTCAAGACCGAGTTCGGCAAGTTCGGCGAGGTGCTGGCCACGACCAAGCAGACGCTGGAACGCGCGGCCAGGAATATCGAGCAGGCCGAGACCCGCAGCCGCCAGATGTCGCGGAAGCTGAAGTCGGTGGAAGCGCTACCGGCCGACGTGGCGCAGCAACTGCTGGGCAGCGACAGCGCGTAGTTCTACCGGTGGTGACAGCCGCCGCGCCTGATGCATAATTTGCAAAACTTCGTGGAGGCTGGCCATGTCACCGTTTCCCCCGCAGGCAGCAAGCCTGGACCAGACCGCCGCCGGCGCACGGCGCGCGCATCGCAACAAGATCGTGTCGGCCGCCGAGGCGGTGCGGCTCATCCACGACGGCGACACGGTGGCGACCGGCGGTTTCGTCGGCATCGGCTTTGCGGAAAACATCGCGGTGGCGCTGGAACAGCGCTTCCTTGAAAACGGCGCCGGCCGGCCGCGCGACCTGACCTTGATCTATGCGGCGGGACAGGGCGACGGCCGCGACCGCGGCCTCAACCATCTCGGCCACGAGGGACTGCTCAAGCGCGTGATCGGCGGGCACTGGGGCCTGGTGCCGCGGCTGCAGCGGCTGGCGATGGAAAACCGGGTCGAGGCCTACAACCTGCCGCAGGGCATCATCAGCCATCTGTTTCGCGACATCGCCGCCGGCAAGCCCGGCGTGCTGTCGCATGTCGGCCTCGGCACTTTCGTCGACCCGCGCCACGGCGGCGGCAAGGTCAACCAGCGCACCAACGAAGACCTGGTGGAGCTGATGACGGTGGGCGGCCGCGAATTCCTATTCTACAAGGCCATGCCGATCAATGTCGGCATCATCCGCGGCACCACCGCCGACGCCAACGGCAACGTCACGATGGAAAGGGAAGCCCTGACTCTGGAGGCGCTGGCGATCGCGATGGCCGCGCACAATTCGGGCGGCATCGTCATCGTGCAGGTCGAGCGCATTGCCGACACCGGCACGCTCAACCCGCGCCAGGTCAAGATACCGGGCGTGCTGGTCGACTGCGTGGTAGTGGCCGAGCGTCCCGAATACCACATGCAGACCTTCGCCGAGCCATACAGCCCGGCGTTTTCCGGCGAGCTCAGGGTGCCGGTGTCGTCATTGCCACCGATGGACTTCAACGAGCGCAAGATCATCGCCCGCCGCGCGGTCATGGAGTTGAAGCCCAACAGCGTCGTCAACCTCGGCATCGGCATGCCGGAAGGCGTTGCCAGCGTGGCGGCCGAGGAAAAGATCCTCGACCTGGTGACGCTGACCGCCGAGCCCGGCGTGATCGGCGGCATACCGGCGGGCGGCCTGAACTTCGGCGCGGCCACCAATCCGGACGCGATCATCGACCAGCCGTCGCAGTTCGACTTCTACGACGGCGGCGGCCTCGACGTCGCCTTCCTCGGCCTGGCGCAGGCGGACCGCCACGGCAACCTCAATGTCAGCAAGTTCGGCACGCGGCTGGCCGGCGCCGGCGGCTTCATCAACATCAGCCAGAATGCGAAGAAGGTGGTGTTCGTCGGCACCTTCACCGCCGGCGACCTGCAGGTGGCGCTTACCGATGGCGCGATGCGCATCGTGAAGGAAGGCAGCGCCTGCAAGTTCGTCGAGGAAGTGGAGCACCGGACCTACAGCGGCGTCCATGCGGCAGAGCGCGGCCAGGTCGCGCTGTACATCACCGAGCGCTGTGTGATGCAGCTGACCGCAGCGGGGCTGGAAATCATCGAGATTGCGCCCGGCATCGACCTCGAGCGCGACGTCATCGGGCAGATGCGGTTCCGGCCCGCCGTCAGCCCGAGCCTGAAAATCATGGACGAGCGCATTTTCCGGCCCGGCGCGATGGGGCTGCGCGACGACATCCTGTTCCTGCCGCTGCCGCAACGGCTGCGCTACGACACCGGGCGCAATATCTTTTTCATCAATTTCGAGGGATTCGAGGTCAGGACCGCGGCCGACATCGACGAGATACACATCAGCGTCGCCCAGCACCTGGCGCCGCTGCAGCGCAAGGTGCCGGCCATTGTCAACTATGACAACTTCTCGATCGCGCCGGAGCTGATGGACGACTACATCGCGATGGTGCGGGACCTGACCGAGCGCTTCTACAGCCGGGTCACGCGCTATACCACCAGCACCTTCATGCGCAGCTATTTCGGCAGGGCGCTGCGTGCGCAGGATGCGGAGCCGGCGCTGTATGCGACGCCGGAGGAAGCGCTGTCGCAGTTGATGAAGCCGCATGGCTAGCGCATTTTCATGCTGGCTTGCGCCAGATGCGCCGCTTCCGCGCAGCGACAGTTGCCGTTGCATTAAGCCCCGCGCAGCGACAGTTGCCGTTGCCGTTGCTTTTGCCGTTGCCGTTGCCGTTGCTTTTGCCGTTGCCGTTGCCGTTGCTTTTGCCGTTGCCGTTGCCGTTGCCGTTGCTTTTGCCGTTGCCGTTGCTGTTGTTTTTGACGCTGCCTTTGACGTGGGTCCCCGTTGATGACGCCACGTCGCTGGTGCC
>CAUQYP010000048.1:0-23201 GCA_963522035.1 uncultured Noviherbaspirillum sp.
GAGGGTTGGCCGGGAATCGTGCGAAATCCTCAAAAAAACAACTTAACTTATTGTTCGTGAAGGGAAAATAACTTGGTTTAGGGTAAGGCCAGTTTTCACTGGCCTTACCCTCTTCTCATCAATTGAGGCTTAGGTTCCGCAGGTCAGCGCCTTATTTGCGCTGACGAAAACGCTGTCGGGCTTGGATCTGAACTCTGTGTCTGGCTGGCCGTTGTGCGACTTGCACATCGGTGCAATGTAGTTGAGTTTTCGAAGTGCTTCATTATCAAGCTTCGGCAGTATCACGTGCGCCCCTACCTCCGCCAGTGAATTGCACCCCGCTACATGACATGTTGGCGTTGAGGAAACCTTGGTGAAGACCTTCCAGTGGTCCAACCAAGATCCGCACTTACAGTCCTTGTCCGAGGTCCCATTAAGATTCTTCATCGTAACGGAACCATTGGTGGTCAGTGTCTTGCTCATGAGCATCTCCCAAAAGTAACCACGCACGTGCATGGCAATTCATGATATTGGGATTTTTCCTGAAGAAATCAATAGTCATTGACCTTGGTTTGCTGATTCAGCCTCCAAAATCCGGAACCCGTCATCTAGTACCGCGGCCTTACGTCGGAAGTCCAGCACATAGTCACCAAAACGATTGATGTGCTCCAGCCGGTATGGCGCCAGGCCAGCCAATACTTCCTGGTTGATCAGAGAACCTTCGGCTCGTAGTTGCTTTAGGACCCGACTCATCCCCACCACATTGTGCAAAATGACCATGTTGGCGATCAGATGGTTGTATTTAATGACCTTGCGCTGTTCGTGGCGCAGGTTTTCGGCGATCTCCCCTTCTCCACCGAAGAAGAGTTTTTTCGCAAAGCCATTGAATTGCTCCGACTTGTTGGTTTCTGCGTGGATGAGCCGGCGCAGTTCAACGTCACCAACATATTTCAGCAGGAACATGGTTCGGACTACCTTGCCGAGTTCCTTAAAGGCGAAATACAGCTTGTTCTTTCGGCTGTAAGTACCGAGGCGGCGCAGGATAGCCGATGCTGAAATCTTTCCAAGCTTGATCGAGACAGCCACGCGCAGCATGTCTGGCAAATGGGTTTCGATCATCTGCCAGTTGATGTCGTCGCTGAAAAGACGATCGATATGGACGAACCTCTTGTTACTCTCGGGCCGATGAAACACCAGATCCTTGATGCCACGGATGCGCGGCATCAGCTTAATGCCTAAGAGATGGGAAAGCGCAAACACCGTGTAGCTCTGGGCCTGGGTGTCGCCATGGATGGTATCCGGCCGGACATCCGAGGTGTTGGTCATCAACCCATCGAGGATGTGCGTACCCTCGTAGGTGCCGCAGGAAATGAAGTGACTGAACAGCGCGATGAACTTGTCGGAGACATGGTAGTAGCCGATGCCGCCATAGCCGCCGTAGCGGATGTGGTGCTCGGAAATCAGGTTCTGCTCGTAGAGGTTCCATTTCGTGCCGTCGGCCGAGGCATGCTTGCCTGAACCCCAGTAGCTGGGCAATTCGAACTTGTTATAGGCGTTGATAACCTTGACGATGGCCTTTTCCAGTACCTCTTCCGTGATGTACTTGATGTTGAGCCAGGCAATCTGCTTGCGGCTCATCCCTCGAATTGAACGTGCCGTCTGAGTGGGCCCAAGGTTACAGCCATAACAGAACAAGGTACTGATTACTCTTGGACGCAATTCCTCGATCCGACTCTCTGTTCCCATCAAGGGACGGAATAGCTTGTGCAGTTGCAGCCAGCGCTCCGTGTCGATCAGTACGTCAACAATGCTGATGTTCTCCAGATGTTCAGTGATCAGCAGGTCGATTGTCCTGATGCCAGGCGGTAGTTCGCTGGCTGGTGGCTTCTTCAGGATTAGCCGGCCATCGACGATTTCGGCATAGGCGTTGTCCGGAAACTCTGCATCGACGGCTTCGGCGGTCTCCAACAAAGCCGCCTTCAAGGTCTCCGTAAAGGCTCTGGGGTCGGTTTCGACACCGGTCACTTCGCCGTACTGGGCCAACTCAGAATTCAGAGTATCGTCGTCAACCAGCTGCTCCCGGTAGTCGTCGTAGCGCTCGCCATGCTGGATGAACAGATCACCCGATTTCAATTCATCACGGATCGCATACAGGACCGCCAGCTCAAAGTAGCGGCGGTTGAGGGCAACGATCTGCCCATCGGCACGTTCAGAGACGACCAGTTTTCGCCAAGCCGTGGGTAGCCATAGGAAATCTTCCTCAGCATTCAGCCCAACCAAGGACAGTGGGACGACTTCATGGCGGGTGCCACGCAGCGCCTGCAACGCTGCCATCATCCGGATTAAGGTGTCATCCTCGCTGCTGCTCTGGGGATTGACGATTTCGATGCAGTTCAGCAACTGGGCACGAACAACCTTGTAGGGTTGGACGAGGAACGGCAGATGATTACGCCCCGCATAAGCCATGTGCTCATCACAGATGGCTACCAGGTCATCGACATTGGCTATCAGGCTGCCACCGATGGCCTCCACGCGTTGATGATCCGTACCGTCGATCTGATAGGCCAGCAACATCTCTTTCAACTGCCCGATCAGGCGGTCGGTCCGCTGCTGGTGCTCCTGTTGGTATTCGCCTAGCTTGTTGCGTGCCTGGTTATCCAGGTTCTGAAGCATACGGACGAATAGGTCGGCAGCATCGTCGAGCGTCTGGGCAAATTGCGAACGGATATAGATGACGGCCAGTGCGTAGCGTTTCTGTGGCCTCAGTTCCGCCATTTCCGTCGCATCCAACGACCGGGCGATATAGCGATACTGCTTGAGCTTTGGGACGGGGATATCCGGTTTTGGTAGTTGGTCGACCAGTAGCTGGAGCCGACGGATATGCTGAAGGTAGGAGCGGGTTTCCTTATTGGTCGGTTTCTTCGGTTCCCGCTTGAGTAGGTTCCAGGTGCTGCTGGCATCGCCCGACTTGACCTTGAACAGGCTGTCGATCAAGGCTTTTACCTTGGCATCAAGTTGATCGGTAATACTCGCAAAATGGACATCGTGGATTTTCTCCCGGGCCTGGATGGCTAGCCGATCAAGCGTGGAGAAACCAGGCAATTCGTAGCGATGATGAACCAGTTCTTCAAGCATTACGTTGACGATGTCTGCTACAATATGCCGGCTGTCTGCTGCTGTTTCAGCGATATGCCGCAACCAGGCACGCCCTTGGTCGTCCAGAGGACGAACATTCAGGTAGCGTCGAAGTGCTGCGATCAATGCCGTGCGCGTTGTCGTACGGTCGAACTGTCGGAGTTCGTCAAACCTTGCTGGTCGGTGCCCCGTTTGGGCCACAATATGCTGGCGAATCGCCGCCGGCACATCCTTGATATGGACAAAGTACCCAAGGCGCTGAAACAGTTTCAGGTAGATGAAGACTGCTGCGCGGGCAACAGGCCGCTTCACGGTCTTGTCGATGAAAGCGATTTCATCGGGCGTCAGGGTATAAATCTCGGCGAGATCCTGTGCCGATGGATCAGCTTTCAAGCGGGGATATGCGGTCTCGTGAAGCTGGGTCATGTAGCATCAATCCCAGTGCCTGCCAGTGGCCGGATCGCGGCAGACTACCTCCAGAAAGCACTCACGGGTGTCAGCAATACGATGGAGTTCATCAAGCAATGCGTAGAGATGATCGTCCAGGACATCTGTCGATGGGGTCGGGACGGAGATTTGATATCGACGACCATCCTGTTCCAGCGGTTGCGCCTGAAATCGGGCAAGGCAGGTACTCGCCATGTCCCGTAAGGCATTGGCGACACCGCGTCGACCGCCGTTGAAGGCGGACAGATCGATGGAAACCTCGATCGTTGTGAGGGCGACCTTGGGCAGGCTTGGCAATTGCGGGGGCAAAACAGGGGGCTTTTCTGGGAGCACCCGATCCAAGCCCTGCTCGAAACGCGCCTTCTGATCGGTGCTGACCCCATCCAGATAGCGCATGGCAGCCTTCACATCACGCCAGCCCACGTAATTCATCAGCTCCCGGAGGTCCCAGCCGCTCATGCCTGCCCACTGGGCGAAGCCACGGCGCAGCGAGTGGCTGCTGAAGGCGTCGGCATCGGCCACACCTGCCTGGCTCAATAACCTTCGAAGTATAGGAATGATGCTGCTCGGGGTCAGTTCGGCCTCGGATAGGTGCCCCCAGCGATCAATCTTGCGGAATAGCGGCCCTGCTGTCAGTTGGGACAAGGCCAGCCAGTCTTCGACCGCCTCGACTGGACACAGCCGGGACAAGGCTGGGCAAGAGTAGCTCTGGCCTTCCAGGTTGCGATCCCCCTTGCTGCGGGGCAAAAAGCAGGTCAGCCCCTCACCGGGTTTGATTTCGATGAATTCAATGCGAAGGTTGGCCAGTTCATCGGAGCGGAACCCGCGCCAGAACCCGAGGAGAACCAGGGCCCGATCCCGCTTAAGTCGCAGGGTGCCGGCAGTATCTCCTTGGCGGACAGCTGCAGCCGTGGCCGTCGTCAGCCAGTCGGTAACACCGTGGAGGATTTCCAGTTCCAGCGGCTTAGCCCGCTTTTCCTGGGCCGGATGCAGGGTCCGAATGCCCTTCAAGAGTTGCCGAATCTTCGGAGCCTTGGTCGGGTCCGGAAAGCCATGATCCTGGTGCCAGCGGGACAGCGCCGCAAGGCGGTGCTTCAGTGTGTTCAGTGACAGTGATTCGGCATACGCAGCCAGGTAGCGGGCAATCGAGTCGATAGTTGCCGGTAACAAGCCTCCCCACTCAATCTCGAAGTGCTGAATGGCTGATGCATAGCTGCGCCGGGTATTGGCCCGTTCGGCCGCGCCAAGGTAGAGATCGACCTGACTCATCCCTCTATACCTTGGGGGACTTTAATGCGGTGCCGTGTACGCCGGAAATGTGATTTCCCGTCGGCTCCACGCCGATTCCTGATTGAGACAGTCCTTCAAGAATCCCGCAAGTTGAGGGGCGACGGTCGTCGGGACAACGGCTGCGTAGCTCAAGAAGCTGCTTTTCCAGCACTTGGAGTTCACCAATTCGACGGACGACATGCCCGATATGCTCATCCAGTAAGCGGTTTACCTCACCACAGTTTTCTTCTGGCGATTCCTTGAAGTGCAGCAGTGTTCGAATCTCATCAAGTGTCATGTCCAAGCCACGACAATGCCGAATGAACGTCAGTCGCTCCAGGTGCATTGACCCATAGATACGGTAATTCCCCTCGCTCCGCCCAGGCTCCGGCAACAATCCTTCGCGCTCATAGTAGCGGATTGTGTCCACATTACTTCTCGCCAAACGCGCCAGTTCGCCAATTTTCATTGCAGCCTCCCTAGTTCGCCTATCAAGCCCTGCTCGGCTGTAGCGCGATGATAGCCATGCCGCCGAGGCATATGGCACTGCCCAGCAGGTCCCAACGTGTCAGGGGGATTCCATCAACCCGCCATAGCCACAGCAAGGCGATCGCAACATAGACGCCGCCATAAGCAGCGTAGATGCGACCAGCGGCGCCTGGATGCAATGTAAGGAGCCAAGCAAATAAAGCCAGTGACACGGCAGCCGGGATCAGAAGCCAACGCTGTCGCCCCTGCGTCAGCACCAACCAGGGCAAGTAGCAACCGACGATTTCAGCCAGCGCGGTGACGATGAAAAGACTCAATATCTTCAGGAACTCCAACATGCCCTTCTCCTTGGCCCTTTCTATTGTAGCCGCTTGACCTTGAAGTGACTCAAGGGTTTTTAATGGCATCAACAACCAGGAGATTGTCATGCTCACCCATGCTGAAAAACACCGATCCAATGAATCTGAACGTTGCACATGTTCAGGTAACTGTGCGGCCGGCACAACCTCCATTCAGGATATGTCGGATGTCGCCATATCCACCTCCTTGGGGAATACGCGAGCTTTTCGGATTCCCGCCATGGACTGCCCGAACGAAGAAAACGATATCCGTAAGGTATTAGCAGGAATCGAGGGGATTCGGTCACTACGCTTCGAACTGGCGGCCCGGACCCTGACCATCGACGGAGAGCAGCCTCCCCTGGAAAGCGCCCTACAGGCCATTCGCCAGCTTGGTTTTGAAGTGCAGCCCATCGGAATGGAACAGAAGGCTGAAACACCAACGGGTCTCGGCGAGATCAGCAAGGCGCTGATCGCCTTGGCATTGGCCATCGGAGCCGAGGCGTTGGATTTCTTCGCACCCGATACCCTGCCGTTCAAGGGGCTGGGTATGGCGTTGGCCGCGGCTGCCATCACTTTCTCCGGATTTTCCACCTATCGCAAAGGACTGGCCGCATTACGTCGGGGCCAGTTGAACATGAACGCCCTGATGGGCGTCGCTGTGACCGGTGCTTTCCTGATCGGCCAATGGCCGGAGGCTGCCATGGTCATGGCGCTCTACGCCATCGCCGAATTGATCGAGGCCCGTTCCGTTGATCGGGCACGCAACGCCATCAAAGGGCTGCTCGCCTTGACTCCGGAAACCGCTGAGATTCGCCAGAGCGACGGCTCCTGGCTGGAAGCTCCGGCCGACAAGGTTGTCATCGGAGCGCTGGCACGGGTAAAGCCTGGTGCCCGCATCCCGCTGGATGGACGGGTAACAGGAGGCAGTAGCGCAGTCAATCAGGCACCGGTTACCGGCGAGAGCATTCCGGTGGACAAGTCCACCGGCGATCCTGTTTTTGCCGGCACCATCAACGAGACCGGCACGCTGGAATTTGAGGTGACGGCTGCCGCCAATAACACAACATTGGCACGCATCATCCATGCCGTGGAGGCAGCTCAGGGCACGCGGGCCCCCACCCAGAGATTTGTTGATCGCTTTGCCGCCATCTATACGCCGACAATCTTTGTGATAGCCGTAGCAGTGGCCACCGGAGGTCCCTGGCTGCTCGACTGGACGTGGACACAGGCGCTCTACAAAGCGCTGGTTCTCCTGGTGATTGCCTGTCCCTGTGCGCTGGTCATCGCTACGCCGGTTACAGTTGTCGGCGGACTAGCCGCAGCCGCTCAGCGCGGTATCCTGATCAAAGGTGGCGTCTATCTGGAAGAGGCCCGCAAACTGCGTGCAATCGCTCTCGACAAGACAGGCACTATCACTGAAGGCAAGCCTCGGCTAGTGGCTAAGGAGGTGCTGACCTCCTCTGAACCGGAGATGAAGGTTCTTTCCTGGGCCGCCAGCTTGGCTGGTCATTCGGATCATCCTGTGTCAAAGGCTATCGCTGCCGGCCTAAAGCTGCCCGAAAATGGCCTTACTGACTTCACAGCTCTTCCCGGGCGCGGCATAGAAGCCCGCCTGGATGGATATACCTTGATACTGGGCAACCACCGTCTTATCGAGGATCGCGGGTTGTGCAGCCCGGAGATTGAGGCGCGTCTAGCCGTTCATGAAAACCAAGGGCGAACGGCTACCCTGCTGGCTACCGAGGATCGGGTCCTGGCCATCTTTGCGGTAGCCGACACCATCAAGGAGAGTTCTCGGGAAGCGATCACTGATCTGCATCGCCTTGGTGTCACATCGGTCATGCTCACCGGCGACAACGTGGCGACTGCGGCCAGTATTGCCCGCCAGGCTGGCATCGATGATGCACGAGGAAATCTGCTTCCGGAAGACAAGCTGGCCGCGATTGAGGAACTGCAGGTCCGCCTTGGGCCGACTGCGATGACCGGCGACGGTATCAACGATGCGCCCGCCTTGGCTCGAGCCGATATCGGTGTTGCCATGGGGGCCGCCGGAACGGATACGGCCATGGAAGCTGCCGACGTGGTGATCATGAATGACGATTTGCGGCGGATTCCGGAAACGATTCGGTTGTCGCGACGTACGCATGCCGTACTCTGGCAGAACATCTCCTTGGCGTTAGGAATCAAGGTTGTATTTCTGGGATTGGCACTCTTTGGAAGTGCAACCATGTGGATGGCTGTGTTTGCCGACATGGGAGCCAGCCTACTGGTCGTTGCGAACGGTTTACGTATGTTACGAACCTCAGTGCCGCAAACCAAAGACTAAAGCCCCTTTGGTGGTCGACAGCGGGATCCCATTAGCAGGCCAGCCGTACGCCTATTTCAGTCTTGCCGTGGGAGGATTCTGCAAAAGCCTTCCCATCATGCATCCGGGCAATTGCGCTAACGATGGAGAGGCCCAGTCCATGATTCTGATGGCCTTGGCTACGCGATGCATCTACGCGGAAAAAACGATCAAAGATATGAGCCAGGCTCATAGCTGGAATTGGCTCACCTCGGTTGATCACCGAGAGCTTGACCTGTCCGTTATTTTCCATAGCAATACGAATCACGATTGAACTTCCGTGATCGGCATGCCGGGCCGCATTATTCAGAAGATTGGATACAACTCGCCGCAGCAGTGCCGTGTCGTACTGTCCTGATGCATCACCTTCGATAGACCATTTGAGGTCGGAATCGAGCAGTACGGCTTCGTAGTAGTCAGCTACTTCGGTGCAGAGTTGGGCAAGGCTTGGAACAGGAACCCGCCGGGCTTTGGCACCCCGGTCGGCATGTGACAGGAATAGCATGTCATTTACGATGCCCGACAGCCTGTGCATTTCTTCGAGATTCGAACCGATGCAATCGCGCAGGTGCTCGTCCTTGTCGTTGCCACGCAAGGCCAACTCGCTACTGGCGATGATGTTCGCCAATGGGGTTCTCAATTCGTGCGCCACATCGGCATTGAACCCTTCAAGCTGTTGATAAGCTTTTTCCAATCGGTTCAGCAAATCGTTGAATTGATCGACGAGGATTTGTAGCTCGGCAGGAATCCCTTCTGTCTCTAGCCGCTTGTCGAGGGAAAGGACCGCGAGGCTGTGCGTTTGCTCAGCCAGCGTCCGAATGGGGGCCAGTCCCAAATAAACGATCAGGTAGCCACCTAGTGTGATTGCGGTACTTCCGATTAATGCAGCACCCCAGAGGATGGCTGCGAGGCGATCCAGAATCGCCTCATCGGGTGCGATATCGAGCGCCAACTCGGCAACAGAGAAATTTGTCCTCTGGGCTTTGTCGGGGAGCGCAAGCGAATAAAAACGAGCTTTTGATGGCCATGCACTCGGCATCGAAATGAAGCGGGCCCCACCCTGCCGATCGATTAACTTGAGATGGGAGTCCCGATTGATTTTCAGAAGGTCTTCTAGGCCGTGCTCAAGCGCCCCTGGTTGCCGGTGTGCCGGTGTTTCTTCAAACAGGTGATGAATCGCCGTACTTAGCTTTTCAAGACGCAGATCCTGTTGTGCTTCAAGGTTGGCTTTGACCGAGAAATAAACGCCGAGGCACAAACATCCCAGGACCCCCAAACTCAGCGAAGCGAGCCAGCGTATGAGGCGACCACTCAGCGTTGGGTTGCTCATCCTTTTAGTCTCATTCGCGTAGTTCGAGGATGTAACCCATGCCGCGTACGGTGTGCAGCAACGGCGTCTCGAAAGGTGTATCCATTTTGGCGCGAAGTCGCTTGATTGAAACTTCGACTACGTTGGTGTTGCTGTCAAAATTCATATCCCAAACCTGCTCGGCAATCTCGGTTCGCGACAGCACCTCGCCTTGTTTCCTGAGAAATAGAGAAAGCAGCAGAAACTCCTTGGCGCTCAGGTCGATACGCTGACCGTTCCTGAGAACCTTACGACGAACCAGGTCCATTTCAAGATCGTGCAATATCAGACGGTTCGACTGGGCGTCCGGCTGCTGCGGCGCAGACCGGCGTAGCAGCCCCTGGATTCGGGCAATCAGCTCAGAAAAGGCAAATGGCTTAACCAGATAATCATCGGCACCGGCCTGCAAACCGGTAACCCGGTCTTCCACTTTACCCAGCGCGGTCAGCATCAAGACCGGTGTTTGTTTCTTGGTGCGTAAAGCGGCCAATATTGAAAGCCCATCCATGCCGGGTAGCATGGAGTCGAGGATGATGGCCGCGTAATCGAACTCTAGACTCATGTGAAGCCCAGTAATGCCATCGTGAGCAAGGTCCACGACGAAGCCGGCGGTACTCAATCCCTTCTGCAGATACTGGGCAAGCTTTTTCTCATCTTCGATAACCAGTAGTTTCATTTCTTCACGAATCGAATGATGTCAATTTTGTAAACTTCCTGTTGGGCTTCTGTCAGAGGTCATTTCATATAGTTGAGCCATGCCAGCTAACTGACTGGCATGGCAAAAATCTATTGAAACGACATTTGGTAAAAGGAGACCTGACATGAAAACCAAACAAGTACTTTCCATCACCATTCTTTGCGCCGGCTTTGGCGCATCGGGAATGGCATCTGCGGAGTCCGTGATCCACAGTGGTGCTGGTGGTTCTACTGCGTTCTACCCGTCGCACAGTGCTGGTGGCCAAGCGACTCAACAAGTCCAGAAGGAACTGGATGAGTTCAAACGCAATCCTGTCAGTGCTGATGGTCAATATCGCTATGTGGGTGGTGAACTGGGGTGGGTGCTTATTCAGCACGAATATGCCTATCGTGATGGTAAATGGCAAGATGTTGATAAATTCGACCACAAGACGCCGAAACCCTCTCTGGAGATGAGCCCGGAAGAGCGGAAGCAGCGTGACGAATTGTATCGCTCTTAAGATTCAGGGCTGTGCTCAAGTGATGGCCAAGAGGCAATCTTATCTTGGCCATCAACTTTTTTAATAGCGCCCTCTGCGCTCGGGCTGGCCATCAAACTCTCTTCGATACTTCGCTTCTGGGGTACTCCCGGTTCTGTTAAGATTTCTTCCATGCGCCGCTGGTTCTCCATCTTTCTCCTGGTGTTCCTACCGCTCCAATTCAGTTGGACGATGGCGGCTTCCTATTGTCTGCATGAAACCGATCAGACCGCTCAGCATTTTGGTCACCATGAGCACAAGCATCAGGCCAATGATGTTGCCAAAGATGCCAAGGGATCGCTTGTCAACGCCGACAATGATTGTGCGGTGTGCCATGCAGGTTGTCTTGCGGCTATGACAAGTACGACCACGGTCGTACCGATAGCTGAGATTGTGACAGAACACCTGCAGCACCTTCATTACCAGGTGTCGCTATACGGCGACCAACCTGAACGTCCCAACTGGTTCTTCCCCGCCTAATCGGCGGGGCTGGGTTGTTGTTGCCCACCTGTCTGTAGCAGCATCAGCTGCTACTTTCGCCATGCCGCTTACCGGATGGCGCCCCGCCGATTCCCTATGTGTCTTTCGTCACTGGAGAATCGGATGTACCCAAGAGTCACAATTACCGCATTACTGGTCCGAGGCCTGTTCGGAGTTATGGTGCTTACTAGCACCCATCTCTGGGCGCAGACGGAGAAATCACCGTCATTGAGTGCCGCCGCGCCAACTCCTCTCAAGGAACCAACAGGTACCTTGAATCTCGCTGCTGCAATTAATCTTGCCCTGGCATTCAATCCCGAATTATCTGCCGCGGCCAACGAATTGCGTGCCGTAGAAGGGACTGTGGTTCAAGCCGGCATACTGCCAAACCCAGATATTTCAACCTTAGTTGAAGATACCCAAAACAAGACAACCCGTACCACTACTGTTCAGATCAATCAATTGATTGAATTAGGTGGCAAGCGTGCAGCTCGAATTGCCTCTGCTGAACGGGGAAGGGATGTGGCGACAGCTGACTTAGCTGCCAAGCGCTTGGATGTCAGAGCGACCGTGGTTGGATCATTCTTTGACGTTTTGGTCGCACAAGAGCGAGTCCGACAAGTTGAGGATTTGCTCAATCTCGCTCAGCGAGCTACTCAGGCTGCATCACGGCGGGTTATCGCTGGGAAAATCTCTCCGGTAGAAGAAACCAAGGCCCGTGTTGCAGAGGCAGCCGCTCGGGTTGAGATGAATCAAGCCAAAGGTGACCTGATCACTGCGCGCAACCGCTTAGCAGCAACATGGGGAAGCACAGCACCGCGCTTTGAGCAGGCTGAAGGGAAAACTGACATCTTGCCGGAAGTATTTCCAGCCGAAGAGATCGGGCAGCGTCTGAATAATTCTCCCGTACTTGTCAGAGCCCGCCATGAGGCTGATCGCTTCGCGGCACTTGCCGACGTTGAGCGATCCCGCCAGATACCCAATGTCACTATTAGCGTGGGCTCAAAGCGAGCTGAAGATCTTGGGCGTGATCAGACTATTGTTGGCGTTTCAATCCCATTCCCGATATTTGATCGCAATCAGGGCAACCTGCTCGAAGCGCTTCGACGAGCCGACAAGGCACGAGACGACCTCAGTGCTACAGAAATCCGCTTAAGCACCGCGATTGCGCAAAACCAGGAGCGTCTAAAGGCACTCGTCGTCGAAGCGCAAACCCTGCAAAGCGAAATCCTACCTGGTGCTCGCAGTGCTTATGAGGCTGCCAGCAAGGGTTTCGAGCTTGGGAAATTTAGCTTTCTGGAAGTCCTGGATGCTCAACGGACCTTTTTCCAGGCGAGAGCTCAGTACCTGAGAAGCTTATCCGAGGCCCACCGGACTGCCGCAGAGCTGGAGCGTGTCCTTGGTTCCACCAATTCAATATCGCCCGTCGTACCTAGCCGTCCGTAGGAGCCAGTTGTGAAGATCAATTTTAAAAAGAACGCGTTGAATATCCCTAAAAAGCAGGGTGTCACCATTGCTGTGATTGTGGCCCTGGGCTTGATTACCGGTGGATGGATCCTGGTATCCGGTCCGTCCAAGCCGGCCGGAGAACAGCATGAGCATAACAACCATGAGGAATCCAAGGGGCATGCCGATGCCGAGCACCATGGTGAAAAGGCTGGCGATAGCCATGACCACGCCAAGGAGCACGGCGATGCAGAACATCATGAAGGCAGCCCAAAAACTGGAGTCCATGGGGGTAAGTTGTTTACCGAGGATGGATTCGGTTTGGAATTGCTATTGGCTGAAGAGGGGGGAGAGCCGCATTTCCGGGTTTGGCTGTTCAAACAAGACAAGCCGTTGGTACCAACTGCCACTAACGTTTCAGTGACTCTGACACGGCCAGATGGGGAAAAGCAGGAGATCACTTTCCAGTCAGAAAAGGACTACCTGAAAAGCACAAGCCCGATCGCAGAACCTCATGTATTTGAGGCAGCAATTGTTGCTAGGCTAGGAAATGCTCCGTTCCGGTTTATGTATACACAGGAAGAAGGAAAAATCGAACTGACGGAAGAGCAGGTTAGATCTGCCGGTATTTCTATTCAGAAGGCAGCCCCTGCAAAAATTAGAACCTCTGCGAAATTGCCGGGAGAGATTCGCTTCAATGAAGATAGGACTGCGCACGTCGTACCGCGGTTAGCCGGTGTTGTAGAGAGCGTTCCTGCCAATCTTGGGCAACCAGTCAAGCGTGGACAAGTGCTAGCCGTAATCGCGAGCACGGGACTCTCCGAGCAACGTAGCGAGTTGTTAGCTGCTCAGAAACGCCTAACTCTGGCTAAGTCCACCTATGAGCGGGAAAAGAAGCTCTGGGAGGAAAAGATTTCGGCGGAGCAAGACTACCTTCAAGCACAGCAAGTACTGCGGGAAGCTGAAATTTCCGTAGCGAACAGCCAGCAGAAGCTGGTTGCCCTGGGAGCCGGCTCAAGCGTATCGGGGAGCCTCAATCGCTATGAAATCCGGGCTCCTTTTGATGGCATGGTCGTCGAGAAGCACATCGCACTCGGCGAGGCCGTCAAGGAAGATGCCAGTATTTTTACGGTCTCTGACCTATCTTCCGTCTGGGCAGAAATCGTGGTTCCGGCCAAGGATCTGAACATAGTTCGTGTTGGTGAAAAGGTCATAGTCAAGGCCACTGCCTTCGACTCAAAAGCCGAAGGCAGCATCTCCTATGTGGGAGCTCTACTTGGGCAGGATACCCGTACAGCCAAGGCGCGTGTGACCCTGTCCAATCCAAATATGGCGTGGCGCCCAGGCCTATTTGTCAATGTGGAAGTCGTTTCAGGTGAGGCGGATGTTCCGGTGAGTGTTCTGGCTGATGCAGTTCAGATGATCGGAGACAAATCCATCATCTTCACCAGAGTTGCGGATGGCTTTATTGCACAACCTGTCACCTTGGGACGCTCTGACGGCAAGTTGGTGGAGGTGCTTAGTGGCCTAAAGGCGGGGACCCCATATGCAGGATCCGGTAGCTTTGTATTGAAGTCTGAACTCGGCAAGGGCAGTGCCGAACATAGCCACTGAGCCGGGAGAAGACAACATGTTTGAACGCATCATTCGACTTGCCATTGAGAACCGGTGGCTGGTCCTCTTAGCCGTGCTTGGGATAGCTGGACTTGGAATCTACAACTATCAGCGTCTCCCAATCGATGCGGTACCGGACATCACCAACGTCCAGGTTCAGATCAACACTTCTGCTCCCGGCTATTCGCCGCTAGAGGTGGAACAACGGGTGACCTACCCGGTCGAGACCGTCATGGCCGGGTTGCCTCATCTGGAGCAGACCCGTTCCATGTCACGTTATGGATTGTCTCAAGTAACCGTGATCTTTAAAGATGGGACGGATATCTATTTTGCCCGCCAACTGGTCAATCAGCGCATTCAAGAGGCCAAGGAGAAGTTGCCGGCTGGAATTGCTCCAGCCATGGGGCCCATCTCAACTGGCCTTGGGGAAATCTATCTTTGGACTGTTGAAGCCGAAGATGCTGCAAAGAAAGCAGATGGCACGCCTTATACGCCGACTGATTTGCGCGAAATCCAAGACTGGATCATCAAGCCGCAATTGCGCAATGTTCCAGGGGTTACCGAAATCAACTCGATTGGCGGTTTTGCCAAGGAATACCAGGTTGCCCCCAGCCCAGAGAAGCTGGCTTCCTATGGGCTGACGTTTCAAGACGTAGTTACAGCTCTTGACCGCAACAACGGCAACGTCGGGGCTGGCTATATAGAGAAGCGTGGTGAGCAATACTTGATTCGAGCACCAGGACAAGTACGAACCATTGAGGATATCCGGAACGTCATTCTCGGCAATGTTCAGGGAGTCCCGATCCGCATTCGTGATGTAGCGGAAGTCGGTATCGGCCGAGAGCTCCGTACAGGTGCTGCAACGGATAACGGCCGGGAAATTGTACTTGGCACCGTATTCATGCTGATTGGTGAGAACAGCCGGACGGTATCACGAGCTGTCGATCAGAAGATGGCTGAAATCAACCGCAGCTTGCCTGAAGGTGTCCATGCAGTAACCGTCTATGACCGGACTGTTCTGGTAGACAAAGCGATTAATACCGTCAAGAAGAACCTTCTGGAGGGAGCAATCCTGGTTATCGCCATCCTGTTCCTGTTCTTGGGGAACATTAGGGCGGCAGTGATCACAGCAATGGTGATTCCGCTCTCCATGCTGTTCACCTTTTCAGGCATGGTGTCCTACCACGTCAGTGCCAATCTGATGAGCCTAGGGGCTCTCGACTTCGGGATCATCATCGATGGCGCAGTTGTGATCGTGGAAAACTGCGTTCGTCGCCTAGCTCATGCACAGGAACGTCACGGGCGGCCGCTAACTCGGACGGAGCGCTTCCATGAGGTCTTTGCCGCATCTCAGGAAGCACGCCGAGCGCTGTTATTTGGCCAGCTCATCATCATGATCGTATATCTGCCGATATTTGCCCTCACCGGTGTCGAAGGAAAGATGTTCCATCCTATGGCGTTCACCGTAGTGACTGCTCTGGTTGGCGCCATGATCCTATCCGTCACATTCATTCCGGCAGCGGTTGCATTGTTCATCGGCACGAAGGTCGCGGAGAAGGAGAACATCCTGATGCGGATGGCCAAGCGTTGGTATGAGCCTGCTCTGGCCTATGTCATGGAAAACAAGCCGGTCGTTTTGGTCTTTACCACCGTAATGGTGATTCTCTCCAGTCTGCTTGCAACCCGCATGGGGAGTGAATTTGTTCCCAGCCTTAATGAAGGCGACTTCGCAATCCAGGCACTACGCATCCCGGGAACCAGCCTATCTCAATCAGTTGCAATGCAGCAGCAACTGGAAAAGCAGCTAAAGACAGACTTCCCGGAAATCGAGCGTGTATTTGCTCGATCCGGGACGGCTGAAATTGCCTCTGACCCAATGCCACCTAATATCTCAGATGGCTACATCATGTTAAAGCCTGAAGCTCAGTGGCCAGAACCTAAAAAAACCAGAGATGAACTGCTGGCCGCCATTCAAAAGAGCGTAGGCCAGTTACCAGGCAATACCTATGAGTTTTCTCAACCCATCCAGTTGCGTTTTAACGAATTAATCTCAGGGGTCCGCAGTGACGTTGCCATCAAGGTCTTTGGTGACGATATGGAGGTCATGAACGATACGGCAGGAAAAATTGCCGCCATCCTCGAAAAGCTTCCCGGTGCCTCCGAAGTCAAGGTTGAGCAGACCACGGGTTTGCCCATGCTGACGGTGAATATTGATCGGGACAAGACCGCTCGCTATGGACTCAACATCGGTGATGTCCAAGATGCGATTTCTACTGCCATAGGTGGTCGAGAAGCCGGAACGATGTTTGAAGGAGATCGTCGCTTCGACATTGTTGTTCGTTTGCCTGACACGCTGCGATCAGACCTCGAGTCGTTGAAACGTCTTCCAATTGCCCTACCGAGAGTGAGTGCCGGTGTAAGTGGAATGGAAGGGCGTACGACGTACATCCCCTTGGGGGAGGTGGCTAGCTTAGATTTAGCACCGGGCCCCAATCAGGTTAGTCGCGAGAATGGCAAGCGCCGTGTGGTCGTCAGCGCCAACGTTCGCGGGCGAGATATCGGCTCATTTGTTTCCGAGGCACAAAGCCGTTTGTCCGAGGTAAAAATACCGGCTGGCTATTGGACCGTTTGGGGTGGAACCTTCGAGCAACTGGAATCGGCCTCCCAACGCCTAAAAATTGTGGTCCCTGTCGCATTGCTGCTGGTTTTCACACTGTTGTTCGCCATGTTTGGCAATGTGAAGGATGGACTACTGGTGTTTACCGGCATTCCATTCGCGCTAACTGGCGGGGTTGTGGCGCTGTGGTTGAGGGATATCCCGCTTTCAATCTCTGCAGGAATCGGCTTCATTGCGCTGTCCGGTGTGGCGGTATTGAACGGCCTAGTGATGATTTCCTTTATTCGAAACCTGCGAGAGGAGGGGCGAACTCTAGATGAAGCAATTCATGAAGGCGCATTGACCCGCTTGCGTCCTGTGTTGATGACAGCCCTGGTTGCCTCTCTTGGCTTTGTTCCAATGGCAATTGCCACAGGAACTGGTGCAGAGGTCCAGCGTCCGCTTGCGACTGTAGTGATTGGTGGAATTCTATCGTCGACTGCTTTGACGCTTCTTGTGTTGCCTCTCCTCTATCGCCTTGTCCATGGAAAAGATGCCGAAGAAATTGACTTCGCATCTGTTCCTGACAGTTCGAAAAATTAACTACTCATTTTAGTGGAATCTGTGTCCAGTTCGTCATGTGGCTAGCTGGACACTATTCCATCTAATCAACCTTTATCTGCAAAGACGTAGTGCTAAAGCATGACTATAAAAAGCGTTTGGCATTTTTCTGAATAGGGCTAGGCTAGTCATAAGATGCTTCATAATTCCCATTCTGAATTATTCCACGACGGCCCTTTAATTTTTGTGGCGTTGGTGCTTTTATTTTTTGTCAGTCGTTTTTTAATAGAGAGGCATCTAGAGAAAAGAAACAAAAGAAAGTCATATGCAAAAAGCCTCCCTAACCGATTGAAAAGGCATCCAAGGAAGCATAGAAATCCTAACAGTAAAAATGAGGCATAACAAAGATGGCTTGTTATGAACATTCCACATTTAGGAGAAATAATTGCATATGGCGGATATTCCAAATTTAAATTCTATTGCACTCCCTCTTAGAGGTACAACTACCAAAGAGGGGAGTAATGAGAAATACAATACTCAACAAAGCTTTTCAAAAATATTAGAGCATTATCACTTAATAAATAATCCTAGTGATACACAAAAATTGAAAAACAACACTCCTGATTCTACGCGCCTTTTAAGCAATAATAACGCACGTGGCGGAAAATCTGACTTTCAGGAGAATATGCTGAGTATACGAGCCTATCGGCAACAATTAATTGCTTCAAACATTGCTAATTCCGATACCCCTGGGTATAAGGCTCAAGATATTGAAATTAATGAGTCAATTGGTGTAATGAATCGCGATTCAATGGCGTTAGCAAAATCAAGCGCTAGCCACATGTCAGGAGTCACCTTAAGTAAGGTTAATACTTTTAATTTAAAATATCGCGTTCCATATCAAAGCAGTGCTGATGGCAATACTGTTGAAATGGATATTGAACGACAACACTTTGCTGAAAATGCTGTTATGTACCAATTCACTTTGGATCGTGTCGGAGGTGAGTTCAAGGATATGGCTGAGTTGCTTAGGAATCTGAAATAGTAATTTAGTGAGTTTATTTCTGGCGAAAGAGAGTAAATCGATTGCATCGAAGTATTTGTCACATGCTCAACCATATGCGGCAGGATGATGGTTTTTTGCTGATTGTCGTAGGGGTTCTAGCACTGCTCATATTTTTGTTGTTATTGATTTTTGCTACTTGGCGGGAAGAGCGATGGATTCGCATTGTCAAATTTTTTAACTCGCTATTTCGGTTATAAAAATTGAAATTAATAAATGCGTTTTTTAGTTTTAAAATCTATTTTAGAGTAGCGGGTGAACTTTTTTTGGGGGCGCAGTTAATGATGGCGGATATAGGCTACTCATCAGGGACCTGCACCTGCCATCTGAAGACCACTGATCGGGAGCAATCCTGATGAAGCAGGTCGACATGGGGGGTATCGCCACAGCTCTGATCGCGGCGCTCCTTTTCGGTGCCAGCCCCCCATTGGCCAAGCTGCTGTTGGTCCATACCAACCCCTGGCTACTCGCGGCCCTGCTGTACCTAGGCTCAGGTCTTGGTCTCCTTCTGCTTCGCCGCCTCTGGCGGGTGCCGGCGGTGTCCCTGCCAGGACTCGAGTGGGGCTGGCTAGCCGGAGCCATCCTGGCCGGCGGCGTGGTGGCCCCGGTCTTGCTGCTACTCGGCCTAGCGCGGATGCCGGCCTCCGGTGCTTCCCTGTTGCTCAATGCCGAGGGAGTATTCACCGCCTTCCTGGCCTGGTTTGTCTTCCATGAGAACTTTGACCGTCGGGTTGCCCTTGGTATGGTGACCATCGTTGCCGGCGCCCTGGTCCTGTCCTGGCCAGGGGAGGCCAGCTTCGCCGGCAGCCAGGCCGCCTTGCTGGTCTTGAGTGCCTGCCTGGCCTGGGCGGTGGACAACAACCTGACGCGCAAGGTGTCCCTAGCCGATGCTTCCTTTATCGCCATGACCAAGGGGCTGGCAGCAGGTGCCACCAACCTAGCGCTAGCCCTGGCGCTCCATGCTCCGTGGCCGGCTCCTGGCATTGTTACGGGAGCCCTGTTCCTGGGACTGGCCAGCTACGGCGCCAGCCTCATCTTGTTCGTGGTGGCCCTACGCCACCTGGGGACGGCACGTACTGGTGCCTACTTCTCGGTAGCCCCCTTTCTCGGCACGCTGCTGGCCATCGCCCTGCTGCAGGAGCCTGTCACTCCCCAACTCGCCCTGGCCGGTGCCCTGATGCTGCTGGGGGTATGGCTGCACCTGACCGAGCGCCATGAGCACCCCCATGTGCACAAGTCTGGCAGCCACGAGCACACCCACTACCATGGCGACGATCCCCATCACGACCATCCCCATGACCCGCCTGTGGCGGCCGGTACCCGCCATCGTCACAGCCATGTCCACAGGACACTGCAGCACAGCCACCCGCATTTTCCTGACATGCACCACGAACACCGTCACTGAGCCGGAGTACATGTGGAGCACCTCGCTCCACAAACTTGCGGTTCCTGTACTTATGATGGTTTTTTGTGTTCAGCCCCGAGGACTTATTGACCTCCTTAAGCAGTCGCAAGTGAGTATTCGCATAAATCTTGCCTCCTAGTGGCGCCAGAAGGCGCATCCCAACATTGCCATTGAATGGCGTATCAGACTGCCAGCGAGCTAGAGAATGAGCATTACAAACTAAGGATAGGTGCGACATATCCATCTCGAACATCGCGAAAAAGTCCGGACCATGAATCCAGGCCTTGCCCTAAACCATCTATGTACTAAATCCCAAATGCGTTTCCTGCACCCAACAACGTAGCCACTCCCAAGATGGCAAAAATGACTGCTGCAATGCCATGAACCAGGCGTACAGGGATTCGATGAGCTACACGGTCTCCCAGGAGTACTGCAGGCACATTCGCTATCATCATCCCAAGGGTCGTTCCAGCCACAACGAGAGCGAGACTCTGGAACTGGGCAGCCAAAGCGACCGTAGCGATCTGGGTTTTATCGCCCATTTCGGCTAAGAAGAAAGCGACAAGGGTAGTGCCAAAGACACTCATCTTGGCCAGTTGGGTTTCTTCCTCATCCAGCTTGTCCGGAATGAGGGTCCAGATTGCCATAGCGATAAACGAGACTCCCAGCACCCAGCGAAGTGCTTGGGGGGGCATCAAAGTGGTAATCCAGGTACCAACCGCGCCGGCAAACGCATGATTGGCGAGGGTTGCCGCCAGAATGCCCAGGACGATAGGGATTGGCCGCCGGAACTTGGCTGCCAGGAGAAATGCGAGAAGTTGGGTTTTGTCGCCGATTTCGGCCAGGGCTACGATGCCCGTTGAGACGAGGAATGCTTCCAAAATGACTCCCTGGCCGGACAAATACCAATGACCACACCGCTCCCGGCCATTCCGAGTCGATGTGGTCAAAGGTCTTGCCAAGTTCAGGAACCGCCCGCACCACGGCCAGAAGACCGAGTCTGTTGATACGGGCCCCTCCAATAGATGGAGGGAGGCTACTCCCCAATGACGGGGGCGATACTAGAATGAAAGACATCATCTGTCTATCTCGGGCATGTTACTTAGTGGTATTGGGGCCTGGAAAGTACTTGTTGGATAGGTGCCAAATATCTCTGGAAAGCACTGAGTAGGCAGAGTGGCTGCCTTGTTGCGTCACTGGGTGGTAGGTTTGGTGAGAATACTCACGCAGGCACAGCCTGAGCTAAGCCACTCGAGAGCGAGGGGGGCTGAATAGCAACTGTTTCCTCTGCTTCGTACGGTTTCCGAGTCATGGTTTCCTAAAAAACACGATCACACCAAATAACAAACCATTATCACTTCTTATATTTTGTCAATTTCTCACCTTGTGCTATCGCAATTCAGTATGTACTATCGTATTACGTAATACGGTACGAAATTCGAGGATGCCATGGCCAGAGCCGGAATCTACAAATCAGAAGTTGTCAGAGCGCGTAACAACCTGCTGGCGATGGGGCGCTATCCATCGATTGACGCCATCCGTGGCGAACTGGGCAACACGGGCTCCAAAGGTACGATTCACCGCTACCTCAAGGAGATCGAGGAAGAGGAAGGCGGGAATACCGGTACCCAGGTTGCGGTCAGTGATGCCATTCAAGACCTGTCAGCCAGGCTGGCCGAACGTCTGCATTTGGAAGCCGATCAGCGCATGGCGGCGCTGACCGATAAGCACAAGGCGGAAATTTCAGCGCTGAACGACACCATCATCGCGTTACGTAATGAAGTCGATTCCTTCCGCAGCCAGTCTGAGCGTCAGGTATTGGAGTTGTCGGCAGAGAAGACCACCCACAGCGAAACCCTGAGCACGCTTCAGGAAGAGAGAATCGTTCGGGCGCAAATGACGCAGCGTATCGAGGATATGGAGGGGCAACTGGCAAAGGAAGAAATGCACCGCATATCGCTGGAAGAAAAGCATCAGCATGCCCGGGAGGCGCTGGAGCATTTCCGCACAGCGGCGAAGGAGCAACGTGAGCAGGATCAGCGGCAGTTCGAACAGCAGATTCAGTTCTTGCAGGGGGAACTGCGTGGAGCCAAGGAAACGGTGAATGCGAAACAGCAGGAGCTCATCCGCAGCCACGAGGACAATGCCCGTCTTTCCAGCGAGCAGGCCCATCTTCGTAGCGAGTTGCATCGCCTGGAAACCGAAATTCGACCGCTACGTACCGCCCGGGAACAATTGGCGGTCTTCGAACTGAAGAATCAACAGCTGGAAGAGCGTTTGGCCCAGAGCACTACCCGCCTTGATCAACTGAAAGCGGACAACCAAAGCTGCACGGAGAAATTGCAGGATACACATCAAGCCGGACTCCGTCTGGAGGCTGAACTGACTGCAGCGAAAGCCGTGTTAGCCAGCCAAGAACAAATCCTGCAAAGGATCACTACCAGCCAGCCCCCCGCAACGAAAGGCAGCGGACAGCGCAAGGGAAGTGCAGAGAACCAAGAATCGCTCTTTGAACCGAAAAAGTAATAGGAGGATCAGTTGTCGCGCAGCAGTTTGGCACCTCGTCACATGCTTTCAACGATACCATGCTCATAAGTAAAGCGGACTACAGAGGGTGGCATGGATTCCAACGAGTGCATTCGACCGCCGGGAACCTACTACGACATCATCGCTCATCCGGTCGATCGGAAGCGTGCCATCGAGGTGGCGATCGTTCAGGACCATCGCTTCGCTTTCTTCTATTGGCTCAAATGGCGAAACAAACAAGCTGATCAGCCCAATCCGCCAGCCTTGATTTCTTTGGATTGGCATCAAGATCTTGTTCCGCCCTGTGACCTCGAATGCGAGTGGCTCAGCGCACTTGATGCAGATGATTATAAGGCTGTCGGTTACTTTTGCTGGGATAAGCTACATGTCTTAAACGATGGTCACATCCTGGCCGCGGCTTACCTCAACTTGATTGGTGACATTCACGTTGTGCAGAAGCAGCGTGATGAATGCCCGGAGGACTTCGTGGATGTCGACGGACGGAAGCACCTGGTCTGCTGCTATGACTCCGTGGAGCAATTAACAGAGGCGGTTTCAGGGCTGAAATATGATTCGGCTATCCTCGATATCGATCTGGATTACTTCACCGAAAGTCCGGACTCATGCGGAGGAGGCGACCAGCTTCAACTGGTCGGCCAAGATGAAATCCAGGCATGCCTTGATCCAACAAGTCCGTTCATGTCGTGGATTTTCCCGCGAATGACGGGAATGACTATTGCGACTGAGCCTGAATTCTGTGGTGGGTTAATGAACTCAAATCAATTGTTCAACGTAGTGTGCGGTACGTTATTTGATCCGCCGCTGTTGAGCCACAGGCCTGGCTGGCGCCACCAGTTGAAGTAGTTGACGCCAAAAATTTCTAAATCAAATCCGTCGGTTAAAAGCGATTTTCGAGGATTTCGTATGAATCCCGGCCGACCCTC
>CAUQYP010000049.1:0-22565 GCA_963522035.1 uncultured Noviherbaspirillum sp.
CGTGGCGCCATCAACGGGGACCCACGTCAAAAGCCGCGTCAAAAGCAACGGCAACTGTCGCTGCGCGGGGCTCAATGCAACGACAACTGTCGCTGCGCGGAACTGACGCTTCTGGCGCAAGCCAGCATGAAAATGCTTTAACGTCGTTCGAAGAAGGCCCGTGCGAAGTCCTGCAGCACTGCGGCATTCTTCTCGCCGCCAATGGCTGCATCCGCTGCCTGCAGGTAACCGTGGAAAGTTCTCTCGGCGCTGGACGCGCCCATGCGGGCTGCCAGGTTGACACTGGCCTCGTCGAGGTCGGCGAGGTCGTCCTTCAGCTGGAACGCCAGGCCCAGGTTGGTAGTAAAACGCACCACGCGTTCTTCCTGCTCGGACGAGGCGGCGCATATCAGGCAAGCGGCCCTGGCAGCCGCGACGAACAGCACGCCGGTCTTCAGGTGATGGATCTGCGTAATGGCCGCAAGGCTCGCCGGCTGCGACTTGGCGCTGAGGTCGATGTACTGTCCCAGCGACAGGCCATGCGGGCCGACGGTCTCGCATAACAGCTGGATCAGCCTGATCCGCAGCTCGGGTGCCAGCGAAGGGTGCGAGGCCAGCACGCACTGGCCCTGCATCAGCAGCGACACCGCGGCCAGGATCGCCAGGTCCTCGCCGTAGGCTGCATGCGTGGAAAGCCGGTCGCGCCGTTCCCGGTCATTGTCCATGCAGGGCAGGTCGTCCAGTATCAGCGACGCGGCATGGATCATCTCGATGGCGCAGGCGACGTTCAGCGCGCTTGCCGGCTGCGCGCCGAGGAAGTCGGTGACGGCCAGCGTCAGCAGCGGCCGGATGCGCTTGCCGGGCCCCAGCACGCTGTAGCGCATTGCCTCGATCACGGGCGAAGGCCGGGCGGGCTTGAGCATCTCGTCGAGCTGCGCGTTGATCAGGGGACGCGTCTGGGCGATCCAGTCGCTTGCGACATAACTCGGTTGGGTGGCCAGCATAGGTTAACGCCCTCAATGATCAACGGTCGATGCCTGCATGGATCGATGCCCGCAAATCATATCGTCGGACCTGCCGAATACTGCTGGCAATCAACGCACATGTCTGCGTTCGGACAAACTTGCCCGTTTCGCATGCAATATTGCGTTAAGTGTATCCGGTTCCAGCGCCGGCGTGCCCGGCAACGCCCAGAGAACAGTGCCCATACCGGCCAGCAACCTTGTAAGCCTATGAGAGAACCAGTTAGTCATCGTCAACAGCAGTCTGCCAGGCGCATGGCGCGCTTCGGTTCGCCGGTAAGCTTTGCGCTGGCGATGTCGGCGCTGTTCCTCGTGTTCTTTAACCGCCGTTTCTGGCAGGACGCCGCAGCGGCGTTCTGGCACGGGCAAGCCGCCGATGCCTTTTTCCTGGTCGCGCTGGCGCTGGTGCTGCTGTTGCTGTACACCGGCGCGCTGCTGCTGGTGCCGGGCAACCGGCTGATGATCGTCGTGGCCGGGCTGCTGTTTCCACTAGGGTCCATGGCCGCCTTCTGCGCCGACAGTTTCGGGCTTGCCATCAACAGCGAAATGATCCGCAACCTGGGCGCAACCGACCAGCGCGAGGCGGCGGCGCTGTTCAGTCCACGCATCGTGCTCTATGCGGTCTGCTTCGGGGTGCTGCCGCTATTCCTGGTCGCCCGCTCGCGCATTCCGGCGTTGTCCCTGCGCGAAAACCTGCGGCACCGCCTGCTGTTTTTCGTGGCGGCAGTCGTGCTGGCCGCACCGTTCGTCGCGCTTCATGCGTCGCGCTTCGGCGAACTTGCGCTCCAGCGCAAGGACCTGCACTACCTGTCGGTGCCTGGCGCCGCGGTACAGGGCGTCATTGCGTATGCCCATGCGCAGCTGCGGCATGCGCCGGTCAGCACCGCGAGCGCAGCCGCCATGCCGCGCCGGCTTGCGACACCGTCATCGGACAAGCCCCTGCTGGTTTTCCTGGTGATAGGCGAGACTGCGCGGCACGACAACTTCCAGCTTGGCGGCTATGGCCGGCCGACCAACCCTGCCCTGGGCGCAACCGGCGGCGTCTATTATTTCGACCAGGTCACTTCCTGCGCCACCACGACCGCCGTCTCGGTGCCCTGCATGCTGTCCCATCTCGGTCGCGAGCGCTTCAGCCTGGCTGCTGCGGCGCGGAGCCCCAATGTGCTGACCGAGCTGGGGCAGGCCGGCGTCGACGTCAGCCTGCGCACCAATAACACCGGCAGCAAGGGCATAGCCGGGAGCCGCCGCACGCTGGACTTCAGCGACAGCCGCACGCCGCCGCTGTGCGGCGATGCCGGCTGCCTGGACGGCATCCTGCTGCAGGGACTGGAGGCGGCCATGACGGAGAGCAGCGGCGACCGGCTGATGGTGTTCCACCAGATGGGCAGCCACGGACCGGCCTACTTCGAGCGGTACCCGCCGTCATTTGAAATGTTCACGCCGGCATGCAGGTCCAACGACATCGGCCGATGCAGCCTGGAGCAAATCCGCAATGCCTACGACAACACGATTGTCTACACCGACCGCCTGCTGGCCGAGCAGATCCGCCTGTTGCGCAGCGTGTCCGACCGCTACGACACCGCGCTGGTCTACCTGTCCGACCATGGCGAGTCGCTGGGCGAGAACGGCGTCCATCTGCATGGCGCGCCCTACGAAGTGGCGCCGCAGGAGCAACTGCGCATCCCCATGCTGGTATGGATGTCGGACGGCTACCAGGCACGCGCCGGCATCGACGGCGCCTGCCTGCAACGCCAGCGGTCGACGCCGTACAGCCACGACAACCTGTATCACACCCTGCTCGGCGCGATGGCGGTGCGGACCGACTTTTACCGGGGCGCGATGGACGTGCTAGCGCATTGCCGGGCGGCAGGAAACTGAACGTCGCGCCGCAGCGGACGCTCAGGCAACCTGCGCCTGCCTGTTCAATTTGGCCTGGATCAGGAAACGGCTCAGCCTGGCCCGTACGACCAGGCGCAGCTTGTCGATGGCAGGCGTGGCCAGCCCGACGACGAGCAGGGTGCCTGCAATCAGCACGGTCCGGCGCTGCCAGCTCGACGCGTCGTCCGGACCGGCATAGCTGAAGAACTGGATCAGCGGCCGATGCAGCAGGTACAGGGGAAAGGTCGTCGCCGCCACGGTAGTAATGCGGGTCCTGACGCGCTCGGGCAGCCTGGGCATCGACCTTGCCAGGCCATGGACGCCCAGCAGATGCATGAAGAAGGCGATGCCCTCGACATAGCGGCCCAGGATCTCCTCGCCCATGATCTTGAACTGCAGCCAGGGCAGCGCACGCAGCCAGGGCGAGCCGGCCAGCAGCAGCAAGCCTGCCAGCGCCAGGGCCATGCAGAGCGGAACGGACAGCGACGCCGACCGGCACAGTCGGTAGGCCAGGTAGCCCATCCCCCAGACCGGGAACAGCACGGCGATGACGGGACCGGACAGGACCAGGAAAAGCGCAACGGCCAGCCATTTCAAGGGGGTTCGTCCGTAGAAGATAATCCCGAAAAACAGGTAATAGAACGCCTCATAACTGAGCGACCAGAATGGGAGGTTCACACCGGGCACCAGGTTCAGGTCCCATACTTCCTGCACCATCAGCAGGGAAGCGAGATAGCGCAGCACCGGATAGTCGCCGGCGAACCAGGGCTGTCCGTAATACAGCTCGGGCGCGGCCCGCACGCCCAGCCAGTCCACGACGAATGTCAGCGCGAGGGCAGGGATCACCACTGACCATAGGCGTGCGACGCGGCTTGCCGCGTAGGCTTCGGGCGTGCGCTCCTTTTCATCGCTCACGTAGCCGATGACAAAGCCGGACAGCACGAAGAAGAGTACGACGCAGGTATCGCCATAGGCGCCAAGCTGCCAGAGAAATCCGGCGGTCCAGTTGGTGCCGGACGCATGTCCGAGAAAAACAACCATTGCAGCGAGGAAGCGGACCAGGTCCAGGTAGGTCGAAAAATTTGCGGGCATTGCTTGTGGGCAGCGGTCTGCTGTGTATCTGAACGAGGCGTCGCGAATACGGACTTCCGGGGTAGTCAAAAGTTTATCGACCTGGGGTTTTAAACCTCGGCAGGTGCATGAACGTAGCATTTTTGAGAATGAACGGTCGGATTGCCCGGATGCAGCAATACGCTGGAGCATGGCCAAATACCATTCCCAAATCATGGCGTACCGAACGAAATCGATGGCGCCGATGCATCACCTCGACGCGTAGGGTGTAAAAAGCGAAGCGCGTTACACCATGGCCGATGAACCAGCACCTTCTGCAAGCGAAGGAGGGTGTAATGCGCTGGCGCTTATTACACCCTACGAATTTTCATGGCATGAGGTGGCAGGAAGCGCCAGTGGTTCGATACCCGCCGCCTACGGCTCAGTAGAGTCCGCGGACCTGGGCTTGCAGACGCGCGAGGCCGAAGAGTGCGTCGATATTCGGTGTCGCAACGCCGACCTGGCGGCCGATCTCCATGACCGCGGCGACCAGGGCGTCCAGCTCCACCGGACGGCCGGCTGCCACGTCCTGCAGCATCGAGGTCCTGAACGCGCCCAGCTTGCGGGTCACTGCGTGGCGCTGCTCCGGCGCCTGCGCGATCGGCAGGCCGATGCGCTCGCCAATCTGCGCTGCCTCCAGCATGCAGCGGGACATGAAGCTGCGAACATGCTCGTCGTCCAGGATCAGGTCGCCGGTAGCGCCGGTCAGCGCGGAAATCGGGTTCATCGTCATGTTGCCCCACAGCTTGAACCAGATTTCCTGCTGGATAGCCGCCGCTTCCTCGGCGTCGAAGCCGGCCTCGCGCAATGCCGCGACGATGGCGGACGCGCGCGGCGTCGCCGCGCCGCCGGACGGTTCCCCGACGATCAGGCGGTTGCCGGCGACGGAACGCACCGTCCCCGGCACGGGCGTGGCGGCAGACAGGTGGGTGACGCAGCCGACCACCCGTTGCGCCGGGATGGCGCGTGAAATGGTGCCGCCCGGGTCGACCGATTGCAGCCTGATGCGCGCCAGTTCCGGCGCCAGCCCATGGAAGAACCACCACGGCACGCCGTTCATTGCGGACAGGACTGCCGTGTCGGGCCCAAGCAGCGCCGCGACGCTGTTCGCCACGGCGTTCAAGCCGGTGGTCTTGACGGCGACGATGACCACGTCCTGAGTCCCCAGCGCCGCCGGATCGTCCGAGGCCCTGACGGCTACCCGTCGGCTTTGCTCCTGCCCGGGCGCGCCTTCCACCAAGGTCAGGCCTTCCCGTTGCACCGCCTCCAGCGTCGCGCCGCGCGCCAGCGCCGAGACTTCATGTCCGGCCCCGGCCAGCCGGGCAGCGAACAGGCCGCCGATGGCGCCCAGACCAACTATGCAGAATTTCATGTCTTTCCTTCTGTGGCGAGACGCCCACTGCGCATGCTCCAACACGCATTTTACGACCTGCTGCCGGGCGCGTTCCGTCGCTCGCGAGCGAAGATTCCGTTCGAATATCAAACCGCAGGACTATAATTATTCCATCAAGAAACCTTTTTGGCGGATCACCATGCGAGAAGCAATGCGAACTACCCGTTTCCCATGGTGCACCTGTCATCCCGCCAGTCTTCTTCTTTTGCCGGCGTTGCTGGCGCACTGTGCCGCTCCTGCCTTGGCCGATGAGATCATTCATGTCGGCGGCAAGAGTTCGATCCGCACCATTGCCGAGGCGGCGGCAATTGCCAGGGACGGTGACACCGTCGTCATCGCTCCCGGTGACTATTTCGGCGATGTGGCTGTCTGGAAGCAGGACCGGCTGACCGTACGCGCAGGCGCTGGCGGCAGGGTCAGGCTGATCGCCGCCGGCTCGCATGCGCAGGGCAAGGCCATCTGGGTTGTCGCCGGCGGCAAGATCACGGTGGAAGACATCGACTTCAGCGGCGCCCGCGTGCCGGATCGCAACGGCGCCGGCATACGTTTCGAAAAAGGTCACCTGGTCGTCCGCCGCTGTTCGTTCAAGGATAGCGAGAACGGCATCCTGACCGCTGCAGGCGATGCCACGCTGGAAATCGAAAACAGCGAGTTCGGCAATAACGGCGATGGCACGGGCAGCACGCATAACCTGTATGTCGGCGCCATCCAAATGCTGAAAGTAAGCGGCAGCTACTTCCACCATGCAAAGAACGGCCACTTGCTGAAAAGCCGGGCCCGGGAAAACCATATTTTCTACAACCGCCTGACCGACGAGGTCGGCGGCCAGAGCAGCTACGAGCTCGAATTTCCGAACGGCGGCACGGCGTATGTGGTGGGCAATATCATCGAGCAGTCGGCGACCACGGATAACTCAACCATTATTTCCTTCGGCGCCGAAGGATATGCGTCCTCCACGAATGCGCTTTACCTTGCCAGCAACACGATTATCGACGACCGCCCGAACAGCGGCATCATGCTGCAGGTCAAGCCCGGCGCCCAGCAGGTACAGGCTGTCAATAACCTGGTAGTGGGTCGCGCCAAGCTCGATGGCGGCCAGGTCAAGGGCTGGCGGGACAGGGCAAAGGACGTAGCCAAGGCCGTGTACTACCAGGATCAGTCGTTGTTATGGCGCGACACCGGCATCAAGGGCAGCTTTGTGAATAACCCGAATGTCGACTGGACCGTATTCGCGTTGCCGATGCGTTATTACTATCGGCTGATCGCCGGGGCGGGGCTGGACAGCAAATTCGTGCAGCCATTGGATGTCGGCGGCATCAGCCTTACGCCGAAGTTTGAATACGCCCATCCGTCGGCGACCCGGCCGCTGGCCGGAAAACCCGCTATGCAGGGGGCATTGCAGACGATGGGACCGGGCAAGCGGCCCGACTGATCCGGATAGGGTGGGAGATACGCAGCGGGCCATTGCTTGCCGGCCAGCCATTGTTGCCTTAATGAATGCGGCCAGCGCCGCGCTGCCAGTCATGTGCTTCGATGGCCAGCTGCAGCGGCTCGGTCGATCCACGCAGCGAGCGCCTGTTCAGCCGCCAGACCACTTCCCAACTATCGCTGTCGATCACTTCGTTAAAGTCGCAGAGTCGCATGCCGGCAAATGCCTGCGCTTTCTTGAGTTCATCGAAGGTCCCGGACACGCTCGAAGGATCGTGACCCGGTTCGCCCTGCATGTATTGACGAAGAATGTAACGGCGCATTGAAGTCGTCCTGGAGTGAAAAGAAGAGCGCGTCCCGCACGCACCCCCATTGTTCGTTGCCTGCTTATGCCTTTGCCGGCTTGCGGTGCGACGCTGTAACACCCGGCAGACACAGGCCGCGAAGGGCGACCGTCGCAGAATATGGCACAGTCACAGGAAGGTATAATGCAGCAATCATGCCAGGAGTAAATATTGCTTAAAATACAGCTAGTTATCTTGTCGTAACTTTGCAAAAATTACATGGGTGTAAAAAGCGTCGACAGCGCGTGGAGGATCTTCGACGAGCAGGCTGGAATAAGGCAACAACCGTGGTATCTTGGCCAAAAAAAATGCCAGCGAAACGCTGGCATCTTGCAAGGTGCTCATGAAAAGCACCAAATTACATGGCTTCGGCGATCGCGCGAACTTTTGCAACATCCTTCGCGCCTACCCGGCCGGTGCTGGGAATGGCGTGGGCCATGGCCAGCGACTGCGAGACCATGTCGAAGAAAGCCGAGAGGGAGAAGTTAGACGCGCGTCCGGCAGCTTGGGCTGAACGGACAGAGAAGCCAGCGGAGCGATTTGCGGTTGCGGTAGTCATGGTGTTTTCCTTAACGTGCATTGATGATGTAGTCAATATATGCGCCGTTCAGGTATGTTTCCAATTCTCAATCGTGTTACCTATTATCACGGGCGCGAATAGCTGGCAGGACGTCAAGCCGCACAGGCTCCTGGCGGGGCAGCAAGGTCGTGCGAAGTACCTCGAAGCTGGCAGAATTCCTGATAGCAGACCGGGACCCGAAAAATTTTGACCAATGTCAACAGCGCCTGGTAGGCGCGTTTCTACTATCTGGGTGTCCTTGTAATCCACGACCACGCCGGCGGTCCGGGTCGGGCACCCGCTATTCCATTTGCCGGGCGCAAGGCGCATGCCGCCAGGGTCGCAGGTCTGGCGACCCCACACAGGGGGAACATGCGATGTCCGACCTCTTTGGCTTTGACGCATTCTCCCCGGGAGAAATTGCCCGGAAGGTGGAAGACATCGGCGTGGCAAAGGCGCGGCTGCCGCTACGGTCCATGCTGATGCTGGGCATACTCGCGGGCGCCTTCATCGGCCTCGGCGCGCTGTATTACGTAATCATCCGGTCCGATGCGTCACTCGGCGTCGCCATCAGGCAGCTGTTGGGCGGCATGGCGTTCGCGCTGGGCCTGATCCTGGTCACCGTCGCGGGCGCTGAACTCTTCACCGGGAATAATTTGCTGGTCATGGCATGGGCCGACCGGAAAATCTCGACGCTCGAACTGCTGCGCAGCTGGGTCGTGGTCTGCACGGGAAATTTCATCGGCGCAGTCGGGCTGGCCGTGCTGGTGTACCTGTCCCGGCATGCGGAAGGCGAGGACGGTCTCATCGGCCAGGCCTACTTGCAGATCGCCGCGCAGAAAGTCTCGATGCCTTTCTGGACAGCGTTCTTCCGTGGCGTCCTTTGCAATGCGCTGGTATGCCTCGCCGTATGGATGGCGCTCGCCGGGCGCAGCGTGGTGGACAAGGTGGTCGCGGTCGTGGTCCCTGTCTCGGCCTTTGTCGCGGCCGGCTTCGAGCATAGCGTGGCCAATATGTACCTGATACCGATGGCGATGCTTTTGCAGGAAACAGGCGTTGCCGTACACCAGGACCTGATTACCTGGCAGGGCTTCCTGGTGAGCCTGGTGCCCGTCCTGCTCGGCAACCTGGTGGGCGGAAGCATGCTGGTGGGCCTGGTGTATTACCTGATCTATGGAAGCGCGCCGAAACAGTGAGCTTTCAATGGCATGACACCGGCGCCAAGGCGGCCCGGCGGCGCAGGAAGATCTGCCGCCTCCGGGGCGGCGTTCTTAAGGAGAATCGACGATGTCTTTCAAAACCATCCTTGTATATCTCGATGATGCCGCCAACGTCGACGACCGTATCCGCCTGGCAGCCAGCCTTGCCAGGACCCATGACGCGCATCTTGTCGGCGCCGCGATGACGGGCATCCCGAGCGACATGGTTGCAACCTGGACGCATGGCATCGGCGCCGACAAGGCCAGCGCGCATGTCGGAACCGTGCATCGGAACGCGGCCAGGGCAGTGCATGATTTCGAGGCAACAGCGCACGAGGCTGGCGTGGCCGCGCCGGAAGGGCGGATCGTCGAGGCGTTTGAAGAGGACGGCGCCATCCGCTGGGCCCGCTACGCCGACCTGGTGGTGGTGGGCCAATACAACCCCGATGGCTCGGCATCGCCGCGCCTCTCCCATCTTGGCGAACATATCGCCATGAGCAGCGGCGCGCCCGTACTGGTTCTTCCGTATGCGGGACGATTCCAGTCCGTCGGACAGCATGTGCTGGTCGCATGGAATGGCAGCACGCAGTCGGCACGGGCATTGCGGCACGCATTGCCTCTTCTGCAGAATGCGGCCAAGGTCGACATAGCCGTTTTCAGCTCGGCCAGCGACAAGGTACCGGCGCTGGATTTCGACGAAAGCCGGCTCACTGCGTTTCTCGCCAGGCATAGCGTCCAGGCAAATGTGATACGGCGGCCGCGGGATGAGGAAAGCAAGGTCGATGTCGGCGACCTGCTGTTGTCGATGGCGGCCGATGTCGATGCCGATTTACTGGTGATGGGCTGCTATGGCCATACCCGGTTCCGGGAAACGCTGTTCGGCGGTGTGACGCGCACCGTCCTGCGCTCGATGACGATCCCGGTTTTCATCGCGCATTGACGCAGGGACTCAGCCTTGCGGGCTCGCCGTCATTTGCTGGCAGTATTTTTCCAGGTTCTCCGGCAGGTCGGCAGGGCAGACGCCGCACTGCCGGTTTCCAGGCACCGCGTAATCGATAAACCTGGGATACGGAAGGCGGAGGTTGGCCATGATGTCCCTGAATTCTTCCAGCGACTTGTCGCCGCCCAGGCGGGCGTTGCGCTTCTTTTCCTGCGCGATGGACGAGACGAAGCGGTCCTTGTAGTCATGGGCCGGATAAACCAGTGTTTCGTCCGGCAAGGTGAACAGCTTTTCCCGCACGCTTTTATATAGTGCGTCGGCATCGCCGTTCTGGAAGTCGGTGCGGCCGCAACCTTCGATCAGCAGCGCGTCCCCGGTGAAAAGTCGCTCGCCCAGCAGGTAGGCAAAATGGCCGTCTGTATGTCCGGGCGTATGCAATCCCTTCAGCGTCAGGCTGCCAAGCTGCAGCGGCTTGTCTTCCTCGATGCCGATATCGGCGCACGGCAGGCGGTCGAAGGCGGGCGCGGCGATCTTGCTGCCTGCCCGCTTCTTTAACTCCAGCGCCGCGGTGATATGGTCGGCATGGATATGCGTGTCGACGGTGCAGGCCAGCGTCAGTCCGAGCCGGCGCACTTCTTCGAGATCCCGGTCGATGCAGACAATGACGGGATCGATCAGCATGGCTTGCCCGGTGGCTTCGCAGCCGAGCAGGTAAGTGTAGGTGCTGGACAGCGGCTCGAACAACTGGCGAAAGATCATCGTTGGGTCCATTCGATAAAGCGGGTAAGCGCCTGGTGGCGGCGCACATCTGCCGCAGGCTGTTGTTGCGGTAACTGTTCTTTTATTATATAATAATATATACTATATTCAAGAACGATGAGTGGCTTTCGTACTTCGGTGCCGGAAGCCGAAAGTGGATGGCCAGCGTAAAGCACTACATGGACATCGGACAATAATGCAGCGCCGCGAGCAATGACGGCGGCTTGCAGAACGGGCAAGGAGAAACAGGATGAATATCGACTGGACGCATTTCACGCCATGGACGTCGCTTGCCGGCGGCCTGCTGATCGGCATTTCCGCCGCCATGTTCATCCTGTTCAACGGGCGCATCGCCGGCATCAGCGGCATCCTGGGCGGCCTGCTACGACCGGTGCGCAACGACGTGCTGTGGCGCGTCACTTTTCTCGCGGGCCTGGTCCTTGCCCCTTTGGTGTTCGGCATGCTCGCGCCATTGCCCGTCGTGCAGGTCGACGCCGGCACGGCAACGCTCGTCGCCGCCGGCCTGCTGGTGGGCATCGGCACCCGCTACGGTTCTGGCTGCACCAGCGGCCACGGCGTGTGCGGCGTTTCCCGGCTCTCGCCGCGCTCGCTGGCGGCGACCGCCATCTTCATGGCGGCCGGCTTCGCCACCTTGTACGTCGTCCGTCACCTGCTGGCCTGAGGAGGAAATCATGCAGCTAATCATGGCGCTTCTGGCCGGACTGGTCTTCGGCCTCGGCCTCATCCTGTCGGGCATGACCAACCCCGCCAAGGTCATCGGCTTCCTCGACCTGGCAGGGCAGTGGGACCCGTCGCTGGCCTTGGTCATGGCCGGCGCCATCGCTGTCAGCATCGTGCCGTTCCAGTTGGCCAGGAAGCGGTCGAAGGCGCTCCTCGGCGGTCCTATCCGGCTCCCGGGCGCGACCGATATCGACCGCCGCCTGGTGCTGGGCAGCCTGTCATTCGGCGCGGGCTGGGGACTGGCGGGCTACTGCCCGGGGCCAGCGCTCGCTTCATTGCTGTCGGGCGGAACCAGGCCGCTGATCTTCGTGACGGCGATGCTGGCAGGGATGGCGGTGTTCGAGTTGCTCGAATGGCGTGCGCGGGGTGGCCAGCCGAAGGCCGCCTGATAGCGTGGCTGGGTCGGTCGGGTGACGTTGGTAAACTGAAAAAGCCCGCACGCGGCGGGCTTGGTCCAAGGCCGGGAAAACTTACTTCTTCGCTGCCTTGCGACGGGAAGCTGCGAAGCCGAGCAGGCCAAGGCCGAGCAGAGCGGTTGTTGCCGGCTCTGGCACCTGCGACGGCGTAATGTCGAGTCCCCAGGTGTTCAGCGTTCCAACGTCTAATCCCGCGGCATCGCTCACGCGAAGCGTCCACGTGCCGAACGCATCGGTGCCGTTAAATACCGACAGCAGCTCTTCAGGCCTGAATGATCCCGTGAATGGCGCCGAACCGCTTGCCATTGCTGCAGTTGCCGCATCGTCGAAAACAGTACTCGTAAAATTGTCGCCGTTTCCACCCCGTCGATCGGAGAGCAGCACTGAAGTGCCGCTCGGAGCAAGGATGCTGATAATCAGATCGCCGTCGTAGGTATGGGTAAGACTGCTTAGCAGGACATTCAGGTCCTGGATGATGTAGTGGGATGCGACGTTGAGCGTTGAATCAACAGTTCTGAAATCATTGATGGCAGCGTTTGGACTGGTCGTGAGAACCACGGCCGATGCCGGCGCTGCTGCAATGGAGGCTGCGGCAAAGGCCAATGCTGCGAAAATGGATTTGGTGTTCATATAAGCTCCCGGGAAAGTTTTGTTATATGTACTCCTTAGCAACAGTTGTGCCAGAGAAATTATTTCTTTCGAATCAACTATTTACTGATAAGCAATAGTTAGTCTGCTTACCGGATGTAAAAATTTCCGACAGGAACGTTCGAGACGAGCGTATTTGTGTGGGTGAACGGTTTTCGCATTGCCGCTTGGTCAGCAGGCTGCGCGTGCGCGGCCGGGAGAATTTTTCCGCATGCTGCTTGTGCCAAAGTCCGCATGCATTGCCTGCGCCAAAAATGAAAAAGGCCCTAATCGCTTAGGGCCTTGAATTCATTGGTGCCGAGAGCCGGAATCGAACCGGCACGCTGTCTCCAGCGCGGGATTTTGAGTCCCGTGCGTCTACCTATTCCGCCATCTCGGCAACGCAGGCGGGATTATCCCTTATCCGAGGCATTCCGGCAACACGACTTGCCTAGCCGGTGCTCATTCGGCGAATACCTGTATATATAGTGCTTCGACGCTCGCGCGCTCGGTGGCGATGCGTTCGCCGGCGACGCGCGCCCGTTCCTCGCCGCGCAGGCGGATCTGGTGCTGCAGGCGGCGGAACATCCGGTAGGCGTCGGCGACTTGCCCTGCCAGCGCGTTATCGACCAGCCCGAGTTGCCCGCACAGTTTGAGCAGCGCGATATTGCCGATGTCGCCTGCCAGTTCCGGGTAGTGGACCGCGTACCGCAGCACCAGGAATTGCACGATGAACTCGATGTCGATCATGCCGCCGTCGTCATGCTTCAAGTCGAACAACGGCGACCGGTTCGGATGGGCATCGTGCATTTTCTTGCGCATGTCGAGGATGGCGGTGCGCAGCTTTTCAGGGTCGCGCGGCAGTTGCAGTACCCGCTCGCGCAGGCGTTCGAAACGCTGGCCGATGGCCTCGTCGCCGGCGCAGAAGCGGGCGCGGGTCAGTGCCTGGTGTTCCCAGACCCACGCCGAAGACAACTGGTATTTTTCAAATGACGCGACGGACGAGCAGATCAGTCCGCTGGCGCCATCCGGCCGCAGCGCGATATCGACGTCGAACAGGATGCCGGCCGGCGTATGGCTGGTCATCCAGGTGATGAAGCGCTGGGCCAGCCGCGCGTAATTGCCGGGCGCTTCCGGGTCGTCGTCGTCGTACAGGAACACCACGTCGAGGTCGGACGCGTAACCGAGTTCCTTGCCGCCCAGCTTGCCGTAGGCGACGACGGCGAAGCGCGGCACCTCGCAATGCCGGGTGCGCACCGTCTGCCAGGCGGCTTTCACGGTCGCGCCGACCAGCACGTCGGCCAGGCTGGACAGGTGGTCGGCCAGCCGCTCCACCGTCAGTTCGCCTTCAAGGTCCTGCGCCAGCAGCCGCAGCAGCTGCGCATGATGCAGTTCGCGCAGCAAGTCCATCTGGCGCTCGGTGTCGCCGGCGGCGGCATCGAGCTGGCGCTGGCAATCGGCGGCGAAAGCGGGCCAGTCCGGCGGTGAACGCAGGGTCTGGTCGTCGAGCAGTTCGTCCAGCAGCAGCGGATGCCGGGTCAGGTAGCCGGCGGCCCAGGCGCTGACCGCCATCATCCGGATCACCCGCTCCAGTGCCTGCGGATATTCGGTCAGCAAGGCCAGGTAGGACGCGCGGCGGGCAATGGCGTCGAAGAAGTCGAGCAGCCGGCCCAGCGTCGCCGACTTGTCTTCGGCAATGCCGGCAATGACAGGCAGGGCGCGGTTGACCAGCGACACCATCAGGTTGCGGCTGTTTTCCGTCATTGCCTGCATGCGCGGCGCGTTCCAGACATCGGTCAGCCGGCGTGCCGCGAGCAGCGGATTTTCATACTCTAGCGTGGTGAGGTGGGCGGTTATCGCGTCTTCGGTGTCGCCGTCCGTCAGCGCAGCCGATAGCTCGGGGCCGGACATCGTGTGTTGCTCTTCCGGTTGTGCGGCCGTCTTGTCGCTGAAAATTTCATCGAACTGCGTGGCGACAATCGAACGATGCTTAAGCAGTTCGGCCATCAGGCTGGCGACATCGGCGTGGCCTGCCATCTGCGCCACCACCAGCCTGTCGTCGTCATTGGCCGGCAGCGTATGGGTTTGCGCATCGTCCAGGTATTGCAGGCGGTGTTCGAGATTGCGCAGGAACGCGTAGGCCTGGTGCAATTGCAGGACTTCTTCCTCGCCCAGCAGCCGTTTCTGCGCCAGGATGTCCAGCGTGCGCCGGGTGGACCGGTCGCGCAGTTCCGGTTCGCGGCCGCCGCGGATCAGCTGGAATACCTGGGCCAGGAACTCGATCTCGCGGATGCCGCCGCGGCCCAGCTTGACGTTGTCGCTGCGTTCAGGGTGGCGCGCTTCCTGCCGCCGCACCTCGGCGCGGATTTGCGCATGCATGTTGCGCATGGCGTCGATCGAACCGAAGTCCAGGTAGCGCCGGTAAACGAAGGGCTGGACGATGCGGTCCAGGGCGGCAATATCGTCCGCGTCGCCGGTCAGCGCACGCGCCTTGACCCAGGCATAGCGTTCCCATTCCCGGCCCTGCACCATCAGGTACTGCTCCACCATATTGAAGCTGGCCGCCAGCGGGCCGGAACCGCCATTCGGCCGCAGCGCCATGTCGACCCGGAAGGTAAAACCGTCCTCGGTGATTTCGGACAGGTCTGCTATCAGTTTTTTGCCCAGGCGGATGAAATATTCGTGGTTCGACAACTGCTTCTGGCCCGCGTGTTCGGGCTGCGTGTCGCCATCTTCCGGATAGACGAAGATCAGGTCGATGTCGGACGACACGTTGAGTTCGTCCCCGCCCAGCTTGCCCATGCCCAGCACGATCAGTTCCTGCGCCTTGCCGGACTCCGCGCCGATCGGCGTGCCGTACAGCGCTCGCATGTCCCGGCCGAGCGCGTCGAGATGGGTGCGCACCGCAAAGTCGGCGAAACGGGACATGGTTTCCACCACTTCGGCCAGGTCGGCCTGGCCGCCCAGGTCGCGCGTGATCAGCGTGGCGATCAGCAGGTTGCGCACTCGCCGCATTGCGCGCGGCAGCGGCATGCCGGCGTCGGTCTGCTGCCCGAGCAGGCGGGCGAAGTCGTCCGGCATCAGCGGCGCACCCGCGGTCTGTTGCAGCATTGCGGCGCGGCCGGGGTCGGCCTGCAGCCAGCGGCGGAGGAAACGCGAGGCGGTCTGGTCAGTCAAGGTGAGGCTTCCTGGAGGTAGAAGTAGCGGGAAAACGACATGAAAACGAGCCGGGTATTTTAGGCCGATTTGCGGTTTCCGTCGGCAAGGCGCGGTCATCCATGCGAACATGCGCTCTTTGCAGCCTGCCGCCCAGGTTTTCTGTTCCCTGTCCCTTGTCCGTGCCCCGATGTCCAGTCCACCATCTTTCCTGAAGCGCTTGGGCAGTCATGCCGGTGTCGGCTGGCGCCGCGCGCGGGTGGTTTATCGTGTCGCCAACCGATTTACCCATCATTTGCTGGGCGCAGTGCTGACCGGATTGCTGGTGCTGTACTTCATTTTCTGCACGACGGTGATCGGTTTGCGCTACCTTGTGCTGCCGAACATCGACCGGTACAAGGCGGATGTCGAGCAGATGGCGAGCAAGGCGCTGGCGCGGCCGGTTGCCATCGGTACCATCCATGCGTCCTGGCATGGGCTGAACCCGCATCTGGTGCTTAACAATGTCGTGGTCCATAACCGTTCCGGCGAGCCGGCGCTGAGCCTGCCGCAGGTTGCCGCCACCTTGTCCTGGAAATCGCTGGTGGTCGCCGACCTTCGGCTCGATATGCTGCAGATCGACCACCCGGACCTGGAAGTGGAGCGCACCGCCGACGGCAGTCTTTACGTCGGCGGCGTGCTGGTCGAGCAGAAGGCGCATGACGACGGCAAAGGACTGGACTGGCTGCTGTCGCAACGGCAGATCGTGGTGCGCAATGGCTGGGTCCGCTGGCGCGACGCGCAGCGCGGCGCGCCCGAGCTGAAACTGGAAAAAGTGGATTTCCTGCTGCAAAACCAATGGCGCCATCACCGTGTCGCGCTGAAGGCCACGCCGCCGGCGGAACTTGGCGCAGCGCTCGACATCCGCGCCGATTTCAGCCATCCGTCCTTCGCCGGCCGCATCTCCGACATCAGGCGCTGGACCGGCACGGTCTATGCCGACTGGCGCGATACCGACCTTGCCCGATGGCGCGCCTATGTCGACTACCCGGTGGAAATACAGCGCGGCACCGGCGCAGTGCGCGCCTGGCTGGACTTCGACCACGCCAGGGTGGCCAGCTTCACTGCCGACCTGTCGCTGTCCGGCCTCTGGACCCGGCTCGCGCCCGAACTCGAGCCGCTGGTCCTGAAGCAGGCCAATGGCCGCGTCGCCGCCAGCGAAGTGCTGGACGGCAGCGTGGGAAACGGGTCGACGTTCGGGGCGCTGGGCCATACGATAGGCCTGACCGACTTCTCGATGGAAACGGAAGATGGGCTGATGCTGCCGTCGACCACGATCAGCGAAACCCATGTCGCCGCAACCGGCAAGGCGCCGCCGCGCACCGAGGTGCGGGCCACGCTGCTCGACCTGCAAACCATTGCCAGCTTCGTCGGCCGCCTGCCGCTGGAGGCGACCTGGCGCCACCTGCTGGCGGAAGCTGCGCCGCAGGGCGTGCTGAGCGATTTTGCAGCAAGCTGGCAGGGCGTTTACCCGCATGTATCTGCCTACCGGGTCAGGGGCAATTTCACCAAATTGGCGATCGCACCGCGCCCGGCGCAGCCGGCACGCCCGGCCTCGGGCGAGCAGCCCGCACAGGCTGCTGCCGCCGCCACGCCAGGTTTCGCCAACCTCAGCGGCAGCATCGACGCCGGCGAACAGGGCGGCAGCATCAGCCTGGCGTCCCGGGACGCGGTGCTGCAATTGCCGGCTTACCTGGCAGACCCGCTGCTGCCGTTCAGCCAGCTCGACCTGCAGGCCAAGTGGGCGCTGCGCGACGAAGGCCAGTTGCAGGTGGATATCGACAAGCTGCGTTTTCGCCTGCCGGCGATGGCGGCGTCGGTGACAGGCAAGTACCGGACGACCCTTAACGCCAATGGCATGCCGTCGCCCGGCGTGGCGGACCTGAGCGCAAGAATTAACGAATACGACGTCGGCCAGACCGGCCGCCTGCTGCCCTTGCAGACGCCTGCCAAGCTGCGCGACTGGCTCGGCGGTGCACTGGTCGGCGGCCGTGCGCACGACGTCGACGTCGTGCTGAAGGGTGACCTCGCGCATTTTCCTTTCCATGGCAACCGGCGCCAGCATGGACAGTTCCTGGTGAGCGGCAAGCTCGACAATGGCACCCTGAATTACGAGCCCGGTCATTTCGCCGCCGACAAGGCCAGGCCCCTGTGGCCCTTGCTGGAAAAGATACGCGGCAATTTCAGCTTCGAACGCACCCGCATGGAAATCCACGCGGACAGTGCGCAGACCGGTGGCGTCAAGCTCGGCAATGTGGACGCGGTGATCGACGACCTGCTGGACCACGAGCATGTGCTCGACATCCGCGGCACCGGCGCCGGCGGGTTGCAGGACTTCCTGCAATATACGAAAGACAGCCCGATCGCTGAATGGATAGGCAATTTCACCGGGCAAAGCCAGGCCACCGGCAATGCGAAGCTGGCGCTGAAGCTGCAGCTGCCGCTGGCTCACCTGCTGGACACCAAAGTGCAGGGTGCGCTGCAGTTCGCCGGCAACGACATTACGCTCGACACGGTGGTCCCGCCGCTGGTGCAGACCAGCGGAGAACTGAAATTCCACGAAAAGGGATTTGCGCTGAACAATATCCGCACCACCTTTCTCGGCGGCCCGGCGACCGTGACGGGCGGCGGCCAGCGCGATACCGACATCGCAGTACGGGTGGAAGGCGCATTCACTGCGGACGGTCTGCAGAAGTCCTACCCGGCGCCCGCCCTGCAACCGGTACTGGGGCGCATAAGCGGCGGCAGCCGTTACACCGCGCAGATCAACGTCAGGAACAAGCGGCCGGAAATCGTCGTCGATTCCACGTTGCAGGGCCTGGCGCTCGACTTCCCGGCGCCCCTGAAGAAAGCCGCCAACGATGCCATGCCGCTGCGCTTCGAACTCGCGAATGCGGCGTCGGCGCAGCCAGGCGAACTGCGCGACGAACTGCGCCTCGCCCTTGGCAGCGCGATCGAAGCCCGCTACAGCCGGCGCAAGCCGGACGACCGCCAGGGCGAATGGGAAGTGGTGCAGGGTGGCATCGGCGTCGACGCCCCCGCGCCGCAGCCGGGCAGCGGCCTGATGCTGAACCTCGCCGTCGACCGGCTGGATGCCGATGCCTGGCGCACGATCGCCGCTTCCCTGAGCGATGGCAAGGAGGCCGCAGCCGGCCCCGCAGCCGGCGAAGGGAAGCGGAGCATGCGGCAATATGTCGACCCCGACACGCTGGCGGTGCGCGCATCGGAACTGGTCATCATGGGCAAGAAGCTGGACAACGTGGTGGTCGGCGCGTCGCATGAAGGCACCGTGTGGCAGGCCAACGTGCAGTCCGCGCAGGCGTCCGGCCACGTGGCCTGGAACGAGTCGCGCTCCGGCCGCGGCCTGGGCAAGGTGACGGCGCGCCTGGCCTCGCTGACCATACCCGAATCATCGGCGGCCGGCATGTCCGACCTGATGGAGGAAAAGAGCGTGACCACGCAGATCCCGGCGCTGGACATCATTGCCGAACAGTTCGAGCTGAGCGGCAAGAAACTGGGGCGCCTGGAATTAACTGCCAACAATGTGCGGACCGAGGCCCTGCGCGAGTGGCGCATCGGCAAGCTTTCCATCGCCAACCCCGATGGCGCGCTGAAGGCGACCGGCAAATGGGCCATACGCGACGGCGCGAACCTGTCCGGCCTCGACTACACGCTCGACGTCGCCGACGCCGGCCGCTTGCTGGAGCGCTTCGGCTTCGAGAACGTGCTGCGCGGCGGGCGCGGCAACATGAAGGGTACGCTGGCCTGGAACGGCCTGCCGTTCTCGCTGGACCTGGCCAGCCTGTCCGGCCAGGTCCAGCTCGACCTGGCGGCCGGCCAGTTCCTGAAAGTGGACCCGGGCGCGGCCAAGCTGCTCGGCGTGCTGAGCCTGCAGTCGCTGCCGCGCCGGCTGACGCTCGATTTTCGCGACCTGTTTTCAGAAGGCTTCGCATTCGACGGCATCGTCGCCAAAGCCGGCATCAGCCACGGCATCATGACGACCGACAGCTTCAAGATGCGCAGCGTATCGGCGGCGGTGCTGCTGGACGGCTCGGTGGACATCGTGAAGGAAACCCAGAACCTGAACGTGGTGGTGCTGCCCGAGATTAATGTGGGCGCGGCCTCGGTTGCGTACGGCCTGCTGGTCAACCCCGTCATCGGCCTCGGCACCTTCCTCGCCCAACTGGTGCTGCGCGACCCGCTGACCGAGGCGTTCACGATGGAATACCAGATTGCCGGTTCCTGGAAAGACCCGGAAATCGCCAAGGTGGACCGGCGCAGCCGCAAGGCAGTCCCGGTTGCCGGCAACCCGACAACCAGCCAGGAGCAGCAAGCGCGATGACCCGGATAGCCGCCGTACAAATGATTTCCTCGCCTGTCGTTGCCGACAACATCGCCACCGCCCGCCGGCTGGTCACGCAAGCCGCGCGCGACGGCGCCGGCCTGGTGCTGCTGCCGGAATACTGGCCCATCCTCGGCATGCATGAAAACGACAAGCTGGCCGTTGCCGAACAGCCGGGCGCCGGCCCGATACAGGACACCATGGCGTCGTTGGCGCGGGAACTCGGCATCTGGCTGATTGGCGGCACACTGCCGCTGGCCGCGCCGGTGCCGGGCAAGGTGCTCAACACGCTGCTGGCCTACGGCCCCGACGGCAACGCCGCCGCCCGCTACGACAAGATCCACCTGTTCGGCTTCAGCCGCGGCGAGGAAAGCTACAACGAGTCGCGCACCATTGCCGCCGGCAGCGCGGTGCAGACGCTCGAAACGCCGTTCGGCCGTGTCGGCCTGTCGGTCTGCTACGACCTGCGCTTTCCGGAGCTGTACCGGGCGATGGGCGACTGCAGCCTGATCGTGGTGCCGTCCGCTTTTACCTACACCACCGGCCAGGCGCATTGGGACATCCTGCTGCGCGCCCGCGCGATCGAGAACCAATGCTATGTGCTGGCTGCAGCACAGGGCGGCGTGCATCCGAACGGCCGCCGTACCTGGGGCCACAGCATGCTGGTCGACCCGTGGGGCGAGGTGCTGGGCGTGTTGCCGGAAGGCGAGGGCGTGGTCGGCGGCGACATGGACCCGGCAAGGCTGGAAACCGTGCGCGGCAACCTGCCGGCGTTGCGGCACCGGGTGCTGTGAATATCATCTGAAGACAAGAAACGCGGCAATCGGTTAATCTGTTTTGCCACTCCCAGCCAACCAGCAACCGTTCCCAGACCATGAAACCATTCGAACCCAATATCCAGTCCCTGTCACTTGCCCGCGACATGCTGCTGACGCCGTTCGGCCTGGACGAATCCAAACTGATCAAGGTGCTGGGCACGATGTTTACCCACAAGGTCGACTACGCCGACCTGTATTTCCAGTTCACCAAGAGCGAGGGCTGGAGCCTGGAAGAGGGCATCGTCAAGACCGGCAGCTTTTCCATCGACCAGGGCGTGGGCGTGCGCGCGATCTCGGGCGACCGGACCGCGTTTTCGTATTCGGACGAAATCTCCGAAGCCGCGCTGCTGGAAGCCGCGGCAGCCACCCGCACCATAGGGCGGCAGGGCGCCGGCCGGGTCAAGGTCGCAGGTCGCGTCACCGCGTCGGGTGGCCGTTCGCTGTACCTCCCGCACGACCCGCTGAGTTCGCTGGACGCGACCGAGAAGGTCAAGCTGCTGGAACGCATCGAGCGCATTGCCCGCGCCAGGGACCCGCGGGTGGTGCAGGTCATGGCCGGCCTGGCGGGCGAGTACGACGTGGTGCTCGTGGTGCGCAGCGACGGCGTGCTGGCTGCCGACATCCGGCCGCTGGTGCGCCTGTCCGTCACCGTCATCGCCGAACAGAACGGACGCCGCGAGATGGGCTCGTCCGGCGGCGGCGGCCGTTACAGCTATGCGTATTTCACCGACGAACTGCTGGAAACCTACGCGTCCGACGCGGTAGCTTCCGCACTGGTCAACCTCGAAGCGCGCCCCGCGCCGGCCGGGCCGATGACCGTCGTGCTGGGTCCTGGCTGGCCCGGCATCCTGCTGCACGAAGCCATCGGCCATGGTCTCGAAGGCGACTTCAACCGCAAGGGCTCGAGTGCGTTTTCCGGCCGCATCGGCGACCGGGTTGCCGCCAAAGGCGTGACCGTGGTCGACGACGGCACGCTGGCAGACCGCCGCGGCTCGCTCAACATCGACGACGAAGGCAACCCGACCCAGTGCACCACGCTGATCGAGGACGGCATCCTGAAAGGCTATATCCAGGACACGATGAATGCCCGGCTGATGAAGATGCCGGTCACCGGCAACGCCCGCCGCGAGTCGTTCGCGCATCTGCCGATGCCGCGCATGACCAATACCTACATGCTGGGCGGCGATCGCGATCCGCAGGAAATCATCGCCTCGGTGAAGAACGGCCTGTATGCGGTCAACTTCGGCGGCGGCCAGGTCGACATCACCAACGGCAAGTTCGTGTTTTCGGCCAGCGAGGCCTACATGATCGAGGATGGCAAGATCAGCTACCCGGTCAAGGGCGCGACGCTGATCGGCAACGGCCCGGACGTGCTGAACCGTGTCTCGATGATCGGCAACGACATGCGGCTCGATTCGGGCATCGGCGTGTGCGGCAAGGAAGGGCAGAGCGTGCCGGTGGGGGTGGGGCAGCCGACCTTGCGGATTGATGGGGTGACGGTGGGGGGGACGGCATAGGGTAGGATTCCGCCCAGTCTGGGCCCGTGTTCCATCAGCAGCGTGGTCGAATACAAGCGAGTTTTCCCACCTGTTGCATGACTGGTGCTCACGCTACGCTGTGTCCGGTGATGCTTTGGCGCATTTTCATGCTGGCTTGCACCAGAATTGCCACTTTCGCGTGGCGACAGTTGCGGTTGCTCTTGACGTTCCGCGCAGCGACAGTTGCCGTTGCCGTTGCCGTTGCCGTCCCGCGCAGCGACAGTTGCCCTTGACGTCCCGCGCAGCGACAGTTGCCGTTGCCGTTGCCGTTGCCGTT
>CAUQYP010000050.1:0-22351 GCA_963522035.1 uncultured Noviherbaspirillum sp.
CGAACACCCGGCTACTCCCCACGGCAGTGAGCGATTCGACGTTTCACCCGTCCACCACGCGCTGCAATGTCGCCTTGCGCTGTGCAGCCGAAACGCCAACATCAAAAGCAACTTCGCATTTAATTGGAGTCAGCCTCGATATGCACGATAACCACCGCCTACATCGAGCATGACCCCAATTAAGAATACCCCCCTCAGCTTAACGTCCTGCTGGCCCCTTGCGCCTCCGTACCGTAATTCGTCTGCCAGTGGGAGCCATAGCCATACCCGTACGCATAATGCTTGGCCCGCGAGCGCACCCCATTAAGCAGGACACCGTTGACTGACAAGCCAGCCTGCATCAATCTCTTGAGCGACTCCGCAATGTCGTCCGCGGTAGTCACGCCGGCCTGCGCCAGCAGGTAGATTGCAGAAGCATGCATGCCGAGGATGACGGTATCCGAGACCGCGAGCACCGGTGCGCTGTCGATCAGGACGATATCGTATTGCGCTTCGAATGATTCCAGAAGCGCCGGCAGCACCGGTCGCAACAGGAGTTCCGCCGAGGCGCCCGACAGGGTTCCGGTGGACAGGAAGTCGACGTTCGCCAGCACCTCGCGGCAAACGACTTCCTCGAAACGGTGGGTACCAAGGATGACCTCCGATAGTCCCATGTCCCGGCTCTGCCCCAGCGATGCATGCAGGTGGCCGTTGCGCAGGTCGCCGTCGACCAGCAGGACCCGCTTGCCCCCTGCCCCGATCAACGCCGCCAGGTTGGCCGATATGAACGATTTGCCGGTACCCGCGGTCGGCCCCGTGATCAGCACGATCTTGCCGGTCAGGTTGGACATCGTGTATTGCAGCACGGTGCGGAATGTACGCAGGCTTTCAATGGCGAGATCCATCGGCAGTACCTTGGCCAGCAGCGGCGGCGTGGACGGATCCTGGTCGGCATAGGTCAGCAAGCTTGCCTGCATCTTGCTGTGCGGAATAGTCGCATACACAGGCACATCCATGATCTGCTCGATCTCGGCCGGATTATTAATGACCTTCTGCAGCGAATTCCGGGTCAGGGCGGTGATGATGCCCAGCATCAGGCCCGCAAGCACGGATATGCCGACCACGCGCACGCGATTCGGCGCGACCGGCTTTTCGGGCATCAGGGGCATGTCGATCAGCCGCACATTGCTGGTCTTCGCGACCGTCGTCAGCTTCAGCTGGCGCGCGGTATTGAGCACCGCCGTGTAGAGTTCGCTATTGACCTTGGCTTCACGCGACAGCCGCAGCAATTCCTGCTCCGTCTGGGGCAGCGTCTTGATATAACCGGCGACCTTGCGTATCTCGGTGTTGACCTCGGCCAGTTGCCGGTCCACCGCCAGGATGATCGGGTGCTCCGGCATGAAGCGGGTCAGCAGTTCAATGCGCTTCTGGTCCAGTTCGATTTTCCGTGTCTTCAATGCGGCCGACTGCTGGAGGCTGATCTTCGCTTCCTCGCCAAGGTCGATCGTGCTGTTCTGGTTGCGGAATTGGGAATAGCGCGCCTCGGAAAGGTTGAGCTGATTCTTCATCTCGGGAAGCTGCTTCTCGAGGAAGGCCAGTGCAGCGTCCGCCTCCTGCGTCTTGCGCCTGCCATTCTGGTTGATATAGGCGGTGGCAATCTCTCCCAATATATTGTTGACCAATTGCGGGTTTTCCCCCTGCAGCGTGGCGCGGATGATGCCGGACTGCTTGCCCTGTTCCGTGACCTGCATGCGCTTGAGCAGTTCGTCGATCAACACTTGCCGGGACACCCGCTTCAGGATGAAATGCTTGCCTGGCTTGGCCTCGACGTCACTGATCAGGAGTTCGAACCGGCCCGACGGCATGTCGAATTGCAGCGGCTCGCCTATCTGCCCGGACGAGGCGAATTTGCTGATCGGCTCAACGATGCGGAAGCGATCGTCCGGCTCCAGGATCACGGTGAATTCCCGATTCAAGAATTCATCCGGCACCTGGAACTGCCTGATTTCCATGCTCTCGCCACCCCAGGCGTAGCCTCTTTCCCGCGCCCATTCAGGCTGCGGAATGTAATCGCTGTATTTCGAAAGCCACTTGCCGATGACAGGCAAATAGTGGGGCTTGGCGCTGATATCCAGGTTCAGCTTGTCGACTGCCTTGGAGATCACCAGGCGCGACTGGAACAATTCGATCTCGGCGCTGGCACTGGTCTTCATGCTGAACATCGAGCCGCTCTCCGTCAGGAAGTTCTTGGACTCCTTCGGGTTCTCTTCTTCCACGTGCACCAGCACGTTTGCTTCGTAGACCGGCGAAGACAACAGCGCAAAGGCGCCCCCGGCAAGGGACACGAGCAGCGTGATCATGGCGATCAGCCATCGTTGCTCGTAGAACGTGGTGAGATAGTTCGACAGTTCGGGCTCGTCGCCGCTGTTCGCCGGCGGCATCAGGAATTGCTGCTCCACGAGCCTGCCCGGCTGCTGGTACTGCACTGATCGAGACATGAGAATGCTTCCTAGGCTACGGTTCTGCATGGCGCCAGCCGACATCGGCGACCGGCGCCATGCCAAGGATGGACGCTTACCTGGGCTGGCTGACCGCCGAGAAGGCTGACGACAGCGAGCCCGGGAAAATCTGGCTGATGGTGCGATGCCAATTGGTCAGCGGGGTCGCAGCCACATACACCAGGTCCTTCGGGTCCAGCTCGAATCCTTCTCCCAGGGCCAGTGCGCCGGGCGCCTGCGCGTCGAGCCGGAACACGATGGGCTCCTGGGTCGAGCGCCGCACCACGTAGATCTGCCGCATGTCGCCACTCATCGGATTGATGCCGCCGGACTCCCCCAGCGCCTCGTTCAGCGAGAGGCGGCCGTTATGCATGGTCAGCGCGCGCGGCGCGACCACTTCGCCCGACACGAACACCTTGCTCTCGTCGCGCGAGCGTACCCGCAGCACATCGCCGTCCTGCAACAGGATCATGGCCGGGTTCACGCCTCGCTGCACCATTTCAGGCAGGTCGATGGAATACGTCGTTCCCTGGCGGCTCAAGGCGAGCCGGCTCTGGTCGGCAGTCGGCATCATGCCGCCGGTCCGGTTGATCGCCTCCATCAGCGTCATCGGAATATCGTTGATCGCATACACGCCGGGCTGCTTTACTTCGCCGTCCACGTAGATCCGCTTGCTTCGATACGACTGGACCCGCAGCGTTATGTTGGGCCGGGTGATGTAGCGCGCCAGCCTGGAGGCGAGCATGTCGCGGGCGCGCTCTTCGGTCATGCCCGCCACCTTGACCGTACCAGCAAAGGGAAACTGGATCTGCCCGTCATGGTCGACGATGAAGCCGGCCTGCGGGCTGACGCCGGAGTTCGAATCCGGCGCGCTCATGCCGGGTTGCGACGCCGTCGCGCCGTTGAGTTCGGGATGGTCCCAGACCACGATGGACAACACATCGCCGCTCTCGATCGCGTAAGGCGTGGCGGGCCTGATCAACGCGCTGATGTCCTGGCTCGCGCGGCTGCTGCGCGCTGCAAGCTGGGTCCTGACCAGCTCCGGCGTGATCTCCCTGATGGCGGTCGATGCAGTCGCGTCGTCGTTCTTGCCGCTGCCCGGGTTGCTTGCCTGGCTCCCGCTCAAGCCAAGACCGACGGGGCTTGTCGTCCCGCATCCGGCGAGTGCGGCGACGACCAGGCCGATTGCCGTGGCGGCGCTCCCCTTCCTTAACAACTGCGTGCAATGCCTCATGTTTCACCTCGACGATACCAACACTTTGAAACGTCCCGTCATCCCTTTAAAAGCCGATTCTTCCACCGGTGAGCTTTCGACCGCCGCATGTCGGACTGCTCTATTTTTCATTCCGGTCATGCCTAATTTACTAACACCCTGTAGGCATTCCTTGGCGCACATCATGGAACGTCATAGCGGCTCGCCGACGAGCTGGCCAATGCCGCATCGCGCCCTCGACGGTCGCGTTTGCCGGCCGTGCGCAGCCCCGGATCAGCCTGGCTCGACCAGCCGGAACCCCGCCCGTTCCGCTTCGCTGCGCGCCGCCCTGTCATGCGCGTGCAGCACCAGCTCCACCGTTCCCGCATTGAAACGGCCCTGGATGTCGTGCGTGATCTGCCGCAGCAAACTGTCCAGGCCCAGCTTGCAGGGCGCCTTCGAATGGCGATAGATGTCGTAGACCGTGACCGCGTCGTCTTCCAGGGGCGGCATATCCGCTGCACCCTTTCCAAACGCCATTTCGGCCCGCCGCCCCACCCATGCGCAAAACTTCAGCCCCTCGCTGTCGGCGCTGGTATAGACCTGTTGCCGGCTTTCCAGCCGCTTCATCGCTTCATACTGGAACTCGTGGTAGGACTTGTCGCCGGCGGCTTCATCGTAATGCAGCAGGTCGTCGATCCGGTTGGCCTGCAATGACAGCGGCAGCGCATCGGCGGCATCGACCGGCGCCGCATGGTAGACGCAGTACCGGTCCGGCGCGGGCGGCTTCAGCCTGCCGGACAGCAGGTGACCGGCCGTCTTCCTGGCCCGTGAAATGGCCAGGCGCGCCGCGGTGGTAGAAATGCCGAAGCGGCCCAGGCAGGTCAGCGCCAGCCTCCTCATCGTGGCGCGCTGCCGCAGTTGCAGGGTCTGCAGGGCGCCGAGCGCGCTCAGTTCGACGACCTCGTCGGTGTCGGTGGCAAGGTTGGCCTTGTAGCCGCCCCCCGGCGTCAGGTCGAAACAGGCAAAGCCTTCCTTTGCCAGCGCCATGCAGAGCATGTAGATATGCAGCCGTCCCGGCGAATAGTCGGCATAGAGCGGCGAATGCGCGATGCCGATCTGCACGCTGTCTTTTCCTTTCAGGCCGATATTGATGGACACGGTCGATGCGCCGACCTTCAGCACGCTGACATGCAGCATGCCCATGGCCTGCAAGCCCCGGTAGAACGCCTTCTTTGCCGGGTCCACGCGGAATGGCGGAAAGTCGTACATCGCAGCCTGCCGGAAATCGTATTGCCGGATGTATTCGTCAAGGGTTTCCTCCAGCTCCGCCGCATCGGTCACCGTGGTGAAGCTGACTTCACCCAGGCGCTTCAGGCGGTTGAACAGGTTGCGATTGGTCTTGCCGTTGAAGGACTTGACGATACGTTCCGCGTCGGTACGCATGTAGGGACGCGGCTCTGGCGCGGAAAACGTGCATTTGACCAGCCCGGCATTCGAGCGCAATCCGTCCAGCGGCGTACCCGCGGGCAGGTGCTTCAAATGCAGGTGATAGCGCCGGAATTTTTTCCGCAGCAATGACAGCGCGCCCTGCATGAACGCGTCGCTGCCTTCCGGCGTGGCCAGCCAACCCTGGTAGACGGTATCCTCCCCACCCGCGCCGACCAGGGCACGGGCATCTGCATCCAGGGCAAGGGCCAGCATCCCGACCAGCCTGCCGTCCTCGGCCGATGCTGCCAGCACAATGGGCCGGTATCTTGTTTCATACAGCTGGTACCAGCATGTCACGTACTGCGGGCTCTGGTAACCGGTGGCCCATGGGCATCGTTCATACAGCGACTGCCAGTCCCGGCGGAATGTGTCGTCGGCCAGCCGCTGCAGGACCTCGCCATCCTCCAGAATTTCAAAATTCATGCGATTCTCCCCGCTTGATCTGCATGTTCTCGTGGTCGCGAGGCGTTGCCAGCCGGTGCTTGAATTCGCTGCCATACGGCCGGCGAACACCCACGCTGGCGATGGCGTCAAGGTATTTGCCGATGACCAGCCCCTCGTCGAATTCCCGCTCGACTTTCTGCCGTCCCGCGGCGCCCATCCGGCGTCGCTCCTCGACCGGCGCGGCTGCCATGGCAAGCATCTTGGCAGCAAGGTCCTGCGGGTCACGGACCCGGCAAAGCAGGCCGTTGACCTGGTCGTCGACGACATCCCTGCAGCCCGGCACGTCGGTCGCGATGATAGGCCGCGCCATCGCCGCGGCCTCCAGCAGCGTCCGCGGCACGCCTTCCCGGTAGGAAGGCAGCACCACGCAGTCCGCGGCCGCGATATACGGGCGCACGTCGTCGGTGGACCCGAGATAGTCCACCAGGCCTTCTGCCTGCCATGCGCGTATCGTTCCCATCGGCACCAGGTTGGGGTTGGTTTCATGCACCGGACCGAGAAGCGCGAAGCGCGCCGTGGGCATGGTGCGGCGGACGATGCGCGCGGCTTCGGCGAATTCGGACACGCCCTTGTTGATCAGCATTCTCCCGACCAGCAGGAAGCGGAACCCGGCGCCGTCTTCCTTCCCGGCCGACGGCTGGTAACGGCGCAGCGCGATGCCGGAACCGGCCAGCAATTCGGTGATCTCCGGTCGTACCAGTCCTGCGCCGGTAAACAGCTGCCGGTCGTCGGGGTTCTGGAAAAACACGCGCGTCGACTTGCGCAGCGCAGTGCGGTAGAGCATGCAGGCAATCTGCCTGACGGCGCCCTTCCCGATGAAGGCCGCACCCAGCCCCGCAATGTTGTTGATGACCGGAATGCCAAGCATGTGCGCTGCGATCGAGCCATACACATTCGGCTTGATGGTGTAGCCCAGGTAGACCGCCGGGGCTTCTGCCCGCAACAGCCGGACGTAGCGCGCCAGCAGCTGCATGTCGCGCCCCGGATGCATGCCATTACTGTCCATCGGGAGGTCGATAAAATTGCATCCGGCCTGCACCAGCCGGTCTGCATAGCTGTCGACCGGCGCCGCAACCGTCACCCGGTAGCCCTGGTTCTGGATGGCTTCGATCAGGCCGGCACGAAAATTCCATGCATTCCATGCGGTGTTGACGGACAGAAGTACTGTGGGTGTGTTCATGTCGGCTCTTTCAGGGCAGCCGGCCAGCGACCGTTGCGCAACCCGCGGCCCAGCGAGATGAATGGTTGTTCGAGATACCGGAACAGCAAGGCTGAAAACAGCGTCGTCAATCCAAATGCCAGGATGGCGCCGGCGACGCCGGAGGTGACCCGGTGGGCTATCGCAATCCAGAACGGATGCGCGAGATAGAAGCTGTACGAGATGCCGCCGAACCAGCGCACCGGCGCCCAGTTCAGGCAGCGGAACAACGGGTATCCCGGATGACGCACTGCCAGCCAGAACAGCGGGAACAGGGCGATGCCTTCCAGGGTATAGCGCAGCGTTTTATGGAAGCCGGGCTCGCGGTACAGCAGCGTTGCGGCCAGCAGCAGCAGTGCCGCCGCAAGCAGCGCCTTTTCCGCGCCGGTAAGCGTTGACCCGCCGCCGTCGGCCGCACCGAAGTCCAGCACCGGATTGCACCAGACACCCATGATGCAGCCATACAGAAGGCTGTCGAAACGGGCGTCGGTCGCGAAGAAAATATGCATGTCCGGGACGCCGAGGCCATAGACCAGGATGCAGCGCCACAGCAGCGCCGCCATGCACATCGCAAACAGCACGGACCCGATCGCATGCAGCGGCATGCGGCGCGACAGCACGAGGAAAAGCAGGGGGAAGGCCAGGTAGAAATGCTCTTCCACCGCCAGCGACCACAAGACCGCGGTATGCGGCAGCAGTTGCTGGTCCGAGCCGGCCAGCACGATGAAGTAATTCGTCAGGTGAGCCATCTGCGCCAGCAGTGCGTCGCCATGGATCGCGTCGGTGCCGCCTGTCACCAGCGTGATCAGCAGGATGGACAGCAGCGCGAAATACATGGGCGGGAAGATGCGGCACGCGCGGCGGATATAGAAAGCCTTCAGGTCTATCGTCCCGCTCTTCGCGTATTCCACCCTGAGCAGGGTCGTGATCAGGTAGCCGCTCAGGAAGAAGAATACCGTCACCCCGAGGCTGCTGGGAATGAAAGGCGCATTGAAGGCATGACTGAGGAACACGATGCCGGCTGCCACCGCACGTATGCCGTCAAGTGATGGAATGTGCCGTACCGTGATCGAATTCATCGTGCGACCAATCCTGTCGATGTGATGCGTCCGCCTGCTGCAATCCCGGTGTCAGGAAACAGGGCGCTTCTGGTGCTCCAGCCACGCCTGGAACATCAGCACGTTCCACAGCGGGTACTGCCAGTTGCGCTTGCCGGCAACATGCTCGTTCCAGCAGCGCACGATGGGCCCCGGCTCCAGGTAGCCTTCCTGCCGCAGCCGGGACTCATCCAGCAAAGCCGATGCCCAGTCGCGCAGCGGGCCAGCAAGCCAGTCGTGGATCGGCACGCCGAACCCCATCTTGGGCCTCTCGACCAGCGCCGCAGGCACATGGCGGTACAGCACCTGGCGCAATATCCACTTCGTCGTGCCGGCCCGCATTTTCATTGCGGACGGCAAGCTCATCGCAAACTCGACGACTTCATGGTCAAGGAACGGCACCCGCGTCTCGAGCGACACGCCCATGGCCGCGCGGTCTACCTTGACCAGGATGTCGTTGGGCAGGTAGAGCAGCATGTCGAGCGCCATCATGCGCTGCATATTGCCGAATCCGCCCAGCTGCGTGGCAACGTCCATCATCGAAGGGGTCGGCTCCCGGCTTCGCAGGACGATGGAAGCCGGGTCCAGCCAGTGCGATGTCAGGTTCAGGTACACATCGTCGAGCGAGCGGCTTCTCAGCAGGCCGGCGCCCTTGTGCATCTTGTCCCCGACATCCGCAAACTGCAGCGACATCGGCAGCATGGGCATCATGAGGCCGAGGATGCGATTCCAGTTGTTGGCCGAGATGCTGGTCACGATGCGGGCCGCGAGCCGTCTCCACGACAGCGGCTTGGCCTGCAGCCTGTCCCATATGCCGGCCACCACGCGGTAGCGGTTGTAGCCGCAGAACAGCTCGTCGCCGGCGTCGCCCGACAGGGACACGGTCACATCGCGCCGGGCCAGTTGCGAGACCAGGAATGTCGGTATCTGGGACGAGTCGGAAAACGGCTCGCTGTAGACCTCCGGCAGGCGTGGAATGACTGCCATCGCCTGTTCCGCGGTGACATACAGCTCGGTATGGTCGGTGCCGAGATGGGCGGCGACTGCCTTCGCATGCTTGGCTTCGTCATAGCCCTTCTCGTGGAAGCCGATGGAGAAGGTCCGCACCGGCCGCGACGACTGCGCCTGCATCAGGGCCACGATGGTCGATGAGTCCACGCCTCCCGACAGGAAGGCGCCCAATGGCACATCGGACATCATCTGTCGCGCGACCGCCTTTTTCAGCAGCGCCTCCAGCGCATCGACCGCTTCCTCCGGCGTGCCGCCGTAGGGAGACGCCAGGCCGGAGCGATACTGGTCGATGCAGGACCAGTAGGTTTCCTGGCGCAGGTTGCCGTCCGCGAGAGATAGCGTCAGCATGCCGCCCGGCGGGAGCTTGGCGACATCCTCGTAGATGGAATGCGGCGCCGGGATGTAGTTGTGCCGCATCAACTGGGTCAGCGCATCGCGATCGACGATGCCCTTGAATGCGGGATGCGGCTTGAATGCCTGCAAATCCGAGGCGAACATAAAGGTCCGTTCCCTGCCCCGGCCCTGCCAGCCGTAGTAGAGCGGCTTCTCGCCGAGCCGGTCGCGCGCCAGCGTCAGCGTCCTGGTGGCCATGTCCCAGACGGCGAAGGCGAACATGCCGACAGCCCTTTCCACGGTGGGCCGCACGCCCCATGCGTCGAACCCGCCGAGCAGGGTCTCGGTGTCGGAGTGGCCGCGCCAGGCGACAGCGCTGCCCCCGGCTTCCAGCCGCGCCCTCAGGTCCAGGTGATTGTAGATTTCGCCGTTGAATACGATCATGTAGCGACCGCTCGGCGAGCGCATCGGCTGGCGCCCGGCCGGCGACAGGTCGACGATCGCAAGGCGTCGGTGGCCGAGCGCGATGCCGGCCTGCGGATCGAGCCAGTAGTCCGCATCATCCGGCCCGCGCCGGGCCAGCGCATTGGTCATGCTCACCAGGCTTGCCCTGCACCTGTCGGCGTCGTCCCATAACGCTCCTCCAAGGAAGCCGGCTAGTCCGCACATGGCTGGGCTGCTTCCTGCATGGCCGCGCCGGGCAATGTGGACGGCGCCTGCGGCAAACGATCAGCGATAAACATGGTTTTCTGCTCCCTGGCAGGCTGGGCGGCGCATGCCCTGCTGCCGTCTTTGTCATTGGTGTCACTGCGTCATTGGTGTCGCTGATGCGGCTGCCGCCGCGCCCCGGCCTGACCTATCATGCAGCGACTGTTCCTGCATATCCTGTGTTACCTCAAACTCGTGCATCGTCATGGTGCGCATTCCATACGTGTCGCGCAGGCCGGCATAGTGGCGGAGCACCGCGTCCAGCATGGCAAGGTTCTCCTGCTGATTAATGCCGAAATTGTGCGGATGCCACCAGAGATGAAACACATCGCCGCAGCGCGCCGCCTGCGTCATTGCACTGCACAGGCGGCGGATGCGGGCCGGCTCCAGTGGCGCCAGCCGCCTGGACCAGGGCCGCAGGAAAAAGCTGGCCGGCACATCGACCAGCCCGTTGTCCAGCCGCCTGGCGCGGGTACGGCTACGGGTCAACGGCATCCAGGCATCGGCGAGCCGCACGGCGCGGCCCGCAAGGCCGCCGGGGACCGTATGCCCGCTGCGATACAGCCAGTGGTCCGGATTGCCGCGGAATGCCTTGATGCCCAGGGCCGGCAGCTCGTCCAGATAGTCGCCTCGCACCTGGTTGCGCGGCAGGACCAGGCTCTGCAGCGCGACGCCGACGCGCTCCCCGATGAAGGCCGCGCAGGCCATGTCGGCTGCAAACTGGTCGGGCGTGGCGCCCGGCTCGTCGCAGAAAAAATGGCTGTACGTATGGCTGGCCAGCTCCTGGTCCGGCGTATCCAGGATGCGATCGACAAGCTCGCGCGCGAAGAACAGCTTCGGGTATGCGCGCGCCAGGTCGCCGTAGTGATAGTTCGAGGCGCGGGGATTCCGGTAGCGTGGCATCAGCGACGGCCTGATCTCGCTCCACTCGCGGTAATCGCGACACATCGCCATGCCCACGGTGGCCCAGCTTGCGTGCACGCCATGCCGGCGAAACAAGGCCAGCAAGCTCGGTATGGCGCCCCATTCGCCCTCGACGTGCCGGCCGTAACCGGCGATGGTCGCCACATCCGTCACGCCCCAGAACAGTTCGAAGTCCAGCGAAATGATGAAGGAAGGCGCGTTCATCGATGCAGGGGAACGGCTTGCAATGGGTGCTGGACCGGCCCGGCCTGGCCCTGCTTTGCGCGTTGCGACAGCAAGGCGAAGGTAAGCAGCCAGTAAGGAAACTGGAACATGTTGTGGGTGAATAATGTCATCAGGACAAACAGCATCACGCCCGCTCTTTGCATCACCGCGTCATTGAAGAAGTTTCCGCGCCATAGCATCAGGCCCATCCAGACCCAGAGAAAAATGCCGGCCAGGCCGTATTCGGCGGCAAGGACGGCCAATTCGTTATGGGTGCTTACCTGGTGCGGCCAGGCAGTGGTAATGCCTATATTCGTGGCGCCTGCGCCGATCCCGGTGATCGGATTGCTCAGGAATTTCCGCCAGCCTGCTTCCATCACTTCGACGCGCTCCACCGCGCTCTGGTCGTCCAGCCGCCGGTCGGACATGAATGCCAGCCGCTGCTCCAGGTTGGCGATCCCGCCGGAGAATTCCGCGCGCGTACTGAGATAGCTCGTCAGGCTGCCCATGGCGAGCGGGATGGCAATCAGCGCGACGACCGTCACCGCGCCGACGGCAGAGACCTTACGATGCACCAGCAGGTAGACCCACAGCAGCGACCAGGCCACCATGCCGGCGCGGCTGAAGGTCAGCAAGATACCGATACCGCACAGCAGCAGCAGCGGCGTCCTGTACTTCTTCGGCACCACCGGGCAGGCCAGCAGGAAGACCAGCAGCATGCTTTCGCAGGCAATGTTCGGGTTGATGAACGTTCCTGACGCGCGTCCCACCACCGCGCCTATCGTGTCGACCGGATAGATCACGCCTGGAAACAGAAAATCGGCAGTCACCGTGCATGGCACCAGTACCGCCAGGACGACGAAAGTCCACTGGTAGACAGCGGGACGGACCAGTGAAAAAACATAGCCGAGCATGATCACCATGACCACGGTCTGCATGCGGGTAAGCAGGTTCTGGCTCAAGGTACTGCCCACGCTTTCCGCGCTGCTCAGCAGATGCACGACGTCGATCAACAGCAACGCGGCGGCCCACAGGACAAATGGCGACACGAGGTAGGCCAGGAGCGCCTTCGGCCGCGGCAGCAGCATGGGCAGCAGCAAATACATGAAGCCGAAGTAGAAATCCTTGGGCAGCAGGTTCGGGCTCAGTATCCGGGCATACACCGGAAAGTTGAGATAGATGCAGATCAGCACGAACGTCAGCGCCATGACATTCCAGATGGACAGCAGGCGCCCCTCCACGCTTTTTCCGCGCCGGTAAGGATGAAGCCGCTGCATGGCCGGAAGCGAATGGTTCATGATGTTTGCCTCGACATGTCCCGGGTGCGTGGCACGCCGTGCATGCCGGCATGCGCGACATCCTGCAGGAACAGCGATTCCCACATGCTGGCCACTCGCTCGATGGAAAACCGCTCGCGCGCCTCGCCGGCCCGGCTGGCAAGCCTCTGCCGCAGCGCCTCGTCGCCCATGACGTCGTTTAATCCGTCATGCAGCGCCTGCTCGTCATTCATCGGAATCAGCAGGCCGTCCACGCCATGCCGGATAATGTCGCGCGGCCCGGTGTCGCAGTCGTAGCTCACTACCGGGACGCCATGCGCAAGCGCTTCCACCAGCGTGTTGGGAAAGCCTTCGAGGCGCGAAGTCATCACGTACAGGTCCGCGCGGGCATACCAGTGGCCGGGGTTACCGACCAGGCCAGGCAGGAATACCCGGCCGCCCAGTCCGGCGGCGTCGGCCTGGCGGCGAAGGTTGTCGTGCAGCGGTCCCTTGCCGAGAACGACCAGGTCCCAGTCCGGGTGCTTCGCCGCGATGCGGGCAAACACCGCGATCAGGACGGCGAAATTCTTTCCCTCGATGAGCCTGCCGGCGCCCAGCAGGATGTGACGCCCGGGCCTGCACACGTGATCCGGCGCGACCACCGGCGACTGGGCCGGCAGCGGCCAGGCGGCCGAGTTCGGAATCACGGGCGCCTGCCTGGCACGGGTATGCTGCAGGATCCACGCGGCGCATTCGGAGGTCTGCGCCACCACCGCATGCAGGCCGCCATAATGGATGCGCCGCAGCAGGTGCCATACCGGGTTCAGCGACACATGCCCGGGATAACTGCGCTCCGAGCCGATCGCACGGACCTGCGGCAGGCCGCGGCACGCGAGGGACAGGAGCACGTTCGACGCCGTCATCATCGACAGGACCACGTCGGGCCGGGTTTGCAGGATGAGCTTGCGCAGCGCGCGTATGCGGGCGACATTGCCCGCGAGCGCCTGCAGCAAGTTTCCGCTATCGCCATCGAGGCCGAATCCAATGCGCTCGACCCTGGCGTCGACCTGGTAGAAATCGCCGGAGGTCGACTCGATGGTGGCAATGGTGACTGCCCATCCCTGCGCGGCCCAGTAGTTTGCCAGGTTGACGCTGACGCGTTCGGCGCCGCCGCCGTTGAGGGAGTACAGGTAGATCAGCAATTTCATGGCAGTCCGGTCCTTCTTCATCCGCCGGCGTTGCGTTGCAGGCAGTCTTGCCGCGCGGCCTCGGGCGTGGACGACCGCGCGCGCATGCCGGCGTGCGGAACGCCTTGCCTGAACAGCGCCTCCCACATCGCAGCAACCCGCTCTATCGAGAAGCGCTCGCGCGCCTCGCCTGCCCGTGCGGCCAGCCGGCAGCGCAGCGCCTCGTTGCCCATCACGGTGTCCAGCCCGTCGTGCAATGCCTGCGCATCGCCCAGTGGAATCAGCAGGCCATCCACGCCATGCCGGATGATGTCGCGCGGCCCGGTGTCGCAGTCGTAGCTCACCACCGGGACGCCATGCGCAAGCGCTTCCACCAGCGTGTTGGGAAAGCCCTCGAAATGCGAGGTCATCACATACAGGTCCGACTGCGCATACCAGTCGCCGAGATTGCCGACCAGGCCGGGCAGGAAGACCCGGTCGCCTAACCCGGCGGCGCCGGCCTGGCGGCGCAGATCGTCGTGCAGCGGTCCCTTGCCGAGGATGACCAGGTCCCAGTCCGGGTGCTTTGCCGCGATGCGGGCAAACACCTCGACGAGGACGGCGAAATTCTTTTGCTCGACCAGCCTGCCCGCGCCCAGCAGGATGCGGCGGCCCGGCCGGCAAATTTTATCCGGCTCGACCAGGGGCGACTGCGCCGGCATCGGCCAGGTGGCCGAGTTGGGAATGACCGGCGCCTGCCTGGCGCGGGTATGCTGCAGGATCCACGCGGCGCATTCGGATGTCTGCGCCACCACCGCCTGCAGGCCGCCGTAATGAATGCGCCGCAGCAGGCTCCAGATCGGGTTCAGCCATACATGGCCCGGATAGTGGCGTTCCGACCCGACCGCGCAGACATTGGGCAGGCCGCGGCAGGCCAGCGCCAGGATCACGTTCGCATTCGTCATCATCGACAGCACCGCGTCGGGCCGCACTTCCAGGATGAGCCCGCGCAGCGTGCGTATGCGCGCCAGGTTGCGGGTCAATGCCTCGACCAGGCCGTTTCCCCTTGCCGCCAGCCCCAGTTCGACGCGTTGTATCGCCGGATGCAATTCATAGAAGTCGCGCGAGGCCGGTTCGATGGTGGCAATGGTAATTGTCCAGCCTTGCGCCGCCCAATAATTGGCCAGGTTGGCAGTGACGCGCTCGGCGCCGCCGCCGTTCATGGAATGCAGGTATACGAGCAGGTTCATCGGATCACGCGCTTTCTCTTCTCTAAATGCCAGGCAAACAGGCACATCACGCTGAACGAGGACAGGTACATCACGCTGGTGGCGAGCACCAGGCCATTGATGCCGAAATACGGCACCAGCAGGAAATTGGCCGCTGCCTTGACCGGCAGGTTGATGGCCGCGGCCAGCGCGACCATGCGATGCTGTCCCCTGGCCACCAGGCTCGACACCAGGACCAGACCGGCGAAATAGAACGGCAGCTGCACTGCGCCGTGGCGCAACACGTCGGCGACGACCGCGGTGTTCTCCGCATTGAAGGCGCCGCGCTCGAACAGCAGCCGTGTCGCCAGCGGCGCCGCCAGCCACACCGCGACCATGGCTGCCACGCCCAGGCCCAGCATGATGGCGACCCAGCGCATCGCCACCCGGTGGATGCCGTCGCCGTCATTGCCCTCGCTGCCGCTGGCGTAGTGCGCACGTGAAAAGACCGGCAGCGTGGCGCGGCTGATGGCGGTGCCGCCCAGTCCGATGATGAGCGCCAGCATGCGGTTCGCGTAGCCCAGCGTGGAGATCGCGCCGGCGCCGAGGTGCACCGTAAACATCAGGTCGATGATGTCGATCAGGCTCATCAGCGCGTTCCCGACCAGCATGATGGCGAAGCATTGCCGGAACCACAGCCATGCCGGCGACGACAGCCCCAGCCGTGGCGCCTCGATCTCCCGGCGCCTTGCCAGCGGCACGACCAGGCATGCCATGTGCAATAGAAAACCCGCCACCGTGCCCCATACCAGCGGCGCAATGCCGCCGTTCGACGCCAGCACGGCGATGGCGATGGCCAGCGCCGGCACGCCCTCAAGGAGCGTGTTCGCATGCATCCCGGCAGCCAGCATCCAGGCCGAGAACAGGCTGGTCAGCACGCCCATCGGAATCAGCAGCACCATGCCCGGAATGGCCTTCTGGACGCCGGCGGCGGTGCCTGGCGGCAGGTCGACCCAGTGCATCCGCACCGTCAGCGACAGCAGCACTGCCGCCGCCAGCGCCAGCGCGCAGCCGGCCAGCATCGCCATGCCCAGCAACTCCGCCCGGAACACCGGCAGCCCGGCTGCATGGTCCCTGCGCAGGCGCGCCACCAGCGGCACCAGCACCACGGTGAGCACGCTGAACCAGAGCGCCAGCGGCCAGCTGACCAGGTTCAGCACGAACAGGTAGGCGTCCATTTCCTGGCTGATGCCGTAGCGCCAGGCCAGGACCATTTCCTTGCCGGCGCCGGACAGCTTGCCCAGCATGACGAACAGGATCACCCAGGCCATGCCGCGCGCGATGGCGAGATGGTCGGAATGGATGGCCCCGATGCGGCTGTTCCATGCAAGGCGGAAGTTCAAAACGCGCTCCCGGCGCCTTGATGCTGGCGTTCGTGTTGGCGTTGCAGGTACCACGGCATCGCAATGTCCAGCCCGCTGCGCAGGCGAAACAGCGGCGCATAGCCCAGCAGCCGTTCGGCCTTGCCGATGTCCGCCATCGAATGCCGGACGTCTCCCGGCCGCGGCGGCCGGTGCAGCGGCGCCCGGTGGTACGTGACGCCCTGGTCCATCAGGACTTCCCTAAGCTGTGCGAACAGATCCAGCAGCGTGGTGCTGTCGCCGACGGCCACGTTGTAGACCTGGCCGCGCGCTTCCTCCGGCGCCAGCGCAGCCAGCAGGTTGGCCTGCACCACGTTGTCGACGTAGCAGAAGTCGCGGCTGGTGCTGCCATCGCCGTTCACGGCGACTTCGTCGCCATTCACCATCGCCGCGATCCATTTCGGTATCACCGCCGCATAGGCGCCGTCAGGATCCTGCCGCCTGCCGAATACATTGAAGTAGCGCAGGCCGGTCGCCCGGATGCCGTAGCAACGGGCAAACACGTCGGCATACAGCTCATTGACATACTTCGTCACCGCGTAAGGCGACAGCGGACGCCCTATCCGGTCCTCCACCTTGGGCAAGGCCGGGTGGTCGCCGTAGGTGGAACTCGATGCGGCGTAGGTGAAGGACGCCACGCCGGCGTCGCGCGCGGCGACCAGCATGTTGACGAAGCCGCCGACATTGACTGCATTGCTGGTGATCGGGTCGACAATGGAGCGCGGCACCGAACCCAGCGCCGCCTGGTGCAGCACATGGTCGACATCGAGGGTGGCACGGGCGCATGCGGCAAGGTCGCGGATGTCGCCTTCGATGAAGCGAAACTGCGCCCACTGCGAAGCGTCGAGCACGTTCCTGACCTCGTCCAGATTGTCCGGATGTCCGGTTGAAAAATTGTCCAGCCCGACCACGTCCTGTCCCAGCGCCAGCAGCGTCTCGATCAGGTTGGAGCCGATGAAGCCGGCGCAACCGGTCACCAGCCAGGTCGCCTTTTTCTCCAGCATGCGTGCGCGCAGGGCCGGCGCCAGCGCCGCGCCGGCCCGCGTACCGCTGTTCGGCATGCCGGCGTTCACAGCCGCATGTCCGATTCAGCCTTGGGCAGCATGTACTTGAGGTCGTACAGCACATGCCGGGGCTTGCCGTACGCACGCATCTTCTCGCCGCCTATGGCGCGGAACTCGTCATGCGCGACCGCGAGAATGATGGCGTCATACTTGCCCGCCACCGGTTCGCGCACCGTCGTCACGCCATACTCGCGCTGCGCATCTTCCGGGATCACCCAGGGGTCGTAGACATCGATGCTGACGCTATAGCTCCTGAGTTCGGCAATGATGTCGGCTACCTTGGTATTGCGCAGGTCCGGGCAGTTCTCCTTGAACGTGAGTCCCATGATCAGGATCGACGCATTCACCACGGGTATCTGCGATTTCAGCATTTTCTTGACGAGCTGGCCGACCACGTAGCCGCCCATGTTGTCATTGATGCGGCGTCCGGCCAGGATCACCTGCGGGTGATAGCCGAGCGCGGCGGCCTTGTGCGTCAGGTAGTACGGATCGACGCCGATGCAGTGGCCGCCGACCAGCCCGGGCCGGAAGTTCAGGAAGTTCCACTTGGTGCCGGCTGCCTGCAGCACTTCCTCAGTATCGATGCCTATCTTTTTGAAGATAATGGCGAACTCGTTCATCAGCGCGATGTTGAGGTCGCGCTGGGTGTTCTCGATCACCTTGGCCGCTTCGGCCACCTTGACCGAGGACGCCCGGTGCGTGCCGGCCGGGATGATGCTGGCATACAGCGCGTCGACCAGGTCGGCCGCTTCCGGCGTGGAGCCGGACGTGACCTTCATGATGCTGGTGAGCCGATGGCTGCGGTCGCCCGGGTTGATGCGCTCGGGGCTGTAGCCCACGGTGAAATCAACGTTGAACTTCAGCCCGGAGGCGCGCTCCAGCACCGGCACGGCGAACTCCTCGGTTGCGCCCGGGTAGACCGTCGACTCGTAGATCACCAGGTCGCCGCGCTTGAGCACATTGCCGATGGTCTCGGAAGCCTTTTCCACCGGCGTCAGGTCGGGCTGCTTGTGGCGGTCGATGGGTGTGGGCACCGTCACGATGTAGATCGATGCGCGCACCAGTTCCTGCGGCCGCGTGGTGAAGGTCAGCCGGCTCGCCGCGGCAAGGTCGGACGCGTCGATTTCCAGCGTCGTGTCCACGCCCTGCATCAGTTCGCTGACACGGCGCTGGTTGATGTCGAATCCGATGGTCGGGTATTTCTTGCCGAACTCGACTGCCAGCGGCAGCCCGACATAACCGAGGCCAACGACGGCGACGACGGTGGATGAAGGTACGCTCATACGATGCTCCTCCTGCTTGATAATCGGGCCCGGCGCCAGGACGCTCGGGTTGCACTGCCTGCGCTGCGCCGCTTCACACGAGCTTGGTGCGGGACTCGGCGCGCAGTCCCAGCATGACGACCGGATTGAGGCACCAGTGGCCGCGCACCAGCCGCGCATAGATCGCCATGTAGAGCAGTATCTGCAGGGCGACCAGGTTGAAGGCCATCCATGGCAACTTGCCCAGCGTGATGGCGGCAAAGCTTGCAAGGCAAAGCCAGAGCGTGACGATGCAGGCCACGACCGAGTTGCCCTTCCATCTCGGTTGCGAGCTGGCCGGCAGCCAGCGGCGGACCAGGCGCCGGTACAGCAGCGTGTGCAGGTGCAGGCGGTCCGGCGCGCTGGGGCTGCACTTGCGGATGATCTTCCTGCGGTAGACCGTGTACAGGACTTCGATGACCGGATAGGCGCAGATGGCCAGCACTTGCCACGGGCTGATGCCGGGCTGGCGAATGATGAGGAGCACCGCTATTTCTGCGACCCAGAAACCGGACACATAGGCGCCGCCATCGCCCATGAACAGGCGACCGGTCGGATAATTCACCGCCAGGAAGCCCAGCATGGCGCCTATGCCCGCGAGCACCAGGGTCAGCACGAACATGTCGCCAGCCTGCCAGGCCAGTACGCCCATCCCGGCCAGCATGATGGTCACCGCGCTGCCGGCCACGCCGTTGAAGCCGTCGATGATGTTGATCGCGTTGCTTACCCCTGCAACCGCGATCGCCGTGATGACCAGGGCCAGCGGCCCGTATTGCAGCAGATGATCGACGCCATAGATATCGAGCCGCGGCAGATAGGCGCCGAGCAGCCATGCGCCGGTCAATGCGCTGCCGAACGTCGCCATCAGGCGCGCCCGCACCGACACCCGCTTGGTCAGGTCTTCGGTCAGGCCCATCAGGAAGCACGGCATGCCGGCCACCAGCAGCAGCAGCAGGTCGCGGTTGTGCGAGCCTAGCGCCGGATGCGGATTGCCGAGGAAGCCGAACAGGACGACCGCTGCGATCCCGCTGCACAACGCAATGCCGCCGATGCGCGGCACCGGCTTGCGATGCATTTTCTGGATCGCCGCCATGTCGATGTCGAAGGTATAGCGCCCGTGCCAGCCTTCGGTCAGCACGATCATCAGGCTGATGAAGAAACTGGTTGCCGCCGGCACTGCCAGCGCCGCCCACATGTCGATGGCAGGGATCACGGCAGTCTCCAGTTGCAGCATGCGGCGCCGCTCCGGTGGAAAAGGGCGCAGGGCAAGGCATGCGCATCATGGTCAGCTGCTTTGGAACGCAGGCGACGGCCCGCAAGCAAATTCATTTTCCTGGCTCCCGGCGGAAACCGTAGCCTGCATGTGTGGCTAGTTGAGGTCCGCTGGCCATATTCTACGGAGTCGCCTCCCTGACAAAAAGTACGAAAATCTGATCGATGCAAGCAGAAACGCACGCTTATGATTCGAATTTGCGATGCAATGCACATTGCGCTGCCAACCGCGACTTTGTTTCTTTTTTTCAACACGTGGCCCGAATGACACGTTGCCTTTTTTCAAGTTCGATCATCGTCATCTTTTGACAAATCTTAAAGTTGGCGACCGACCTTCTCGTATTCTCGATTCAGACCTTGCCGGGACAGGGTCGACGCCGATTACCTACCGAGCAGACAAGTGGCAAGAATATGAAACTGATCGATATCAACAGCGAGTTTTTGGGAGAACACAGGCAGGATGGCGCAGCGCCGGCACGCAACGCGCGCGTATACGACAGCCGCCGCATACGCGTCACGCTCAAGCAATGGCGCATGCTGCACGCGGTGATCGACTGCAACGGGTTCAGCGCCGCGGCCGATTACCTGCATGTCAGCCAGTCGGCCATCAGCTACACCCTGGCGCGCATGCAGGAGCAGCTGGGCGTGGCATTGCTGAAGGTCGAGGGTCGCAAGGCCCATGTCACCGAAGAAGGCCGAACCCTGATGGAGTACTCGCGCAATGTGATTCGAAGCGCGATCGAACTCGAAACGCTGGCGGAGAAGATGCGCCTGGGTTGGGAACCCGAACTGCGTCTCATCGTCGACCAGGACTGCCTGCAAGGCTTCGTCATGGCCGCCATGCGCAGCTTCACCGAGTCCGCCGCGCATGTGAAGCTCACGGTGCAGGAAGCCAGCAGCGCCATGGCGGAACAGGCGGTGTCGCAGAACGCTGCGGACCTTGCCATTTGCGCGAACGTGCCGCCCGGACTGATCTCGGCCCGGCTGCTATCGGTTCAATACGTGGCCGTTGCGCATCCATCGCATGCACTGGCGACGGCAAGCGCACCGCTGACAGACGTCGACCTGGGCCGCCATACCCGCATCGCGCTGGGCGGCGAAGCGGAAATCAAGCCGCAGCCCGCAGCCAGCCGCACCACGGAGCCTGCGATGCAATGGCGCTTCAAGAGCATGGACAGCGCGGTTGCCGCGCTCGAGGCGGGCCTCGGCTATGCCTGGCTGCCTCGAAACCGGGTCGAGTCACTGCTGGGACAAGGCAGGCTCAAACCGCTGACCATGCCGGCACACTATCAGTCTTGCAAGGACTTTTACCTGGTTCATGCGCGCCAGGCCTCGCCTGGCGTGGGCGCCAGCAGCCTGTCGAACCTGCTGCACTCGCACGCCGCCTTGCAAGGGCAGTTGAGCGCAGGCTGAGCAGGCAGGCGACAACAGGCCTCCAGGGCGCGGGTGCAATCACGGTCGGACCGGCTTGAAAAACCGGGACCCAAAGAAAAAAAGCGCCGCAACCAGCCGGCTGCGGCGCTTTTCCCAACAAAGCGAAATTACTTCGCGCGGCTGCGGTACTCGCCGGTGCGCGTGTCGATTTCGATCTTGTCGCCCTGGCCCACGAACAGCGGCACGTTGACGTTGAAACCGGTGGCGATCTTCGCAGGCTTCAGCACCTTGCCCGAGGTGTCGCCCTTGACGGCCGGCTCGGTGTAGGTCACTTCGCGCACGACGGTCGTCGGCAGTTCGACCGAGATGGCCTTGTCGTTGTAGAACACCATCTCGCACGGCATGCCGTCTTCCAGGTAGTTGATGGCGTCGCCGAGGTTCTCGCCTTCGACTTCATACTGGTTGTATTCGGTGTCCATGAACACATACAGCGGATCGGCGAAATAGGAATAAGTGGCTTCCTTGCGGTCCAGCGTCACGACGTCGAACTTGTCGTCGGCACGGTAGACGGATTCAAAGCCGGCGTCGGTGAGCAGGTTCTTCATCTTCATCTTGCAGACGGAAGAGTTGCGGCCAGACTTGGTGTATTCGGTCTTCAACACTACCATCGGCTCGCCCGATACCATAACGACGTTGCCGACGCGGATTTCTTGTGCGGTTTTCATAGCTGAATTTAAAAAAGGAAAAACGTTGGGGAAATTACGCGGCGGGCTGCCCGGCAGTGCCGCGCGCGGCTTTTATGAAGTGCCGCTCGCGAAAATAAAGCCTGCTATTTTAACCGATTTCCTAAACGAACTGCCAGATTGCGGGAAGCGCGCGCCGCGGCCTTGTCGGTTTAGAGCATTTTCATGCTGGCTTGCGCGAGATGCGCCACGTCCGCGCAGCGACAGTTGCCGTTGCATTAAGCGCCGCGCAGCGACAGTTGCGGTTGCCCTTGACGTTCCGCGCAGCGACAGTTGCGGTTGCCCTTGACGTTCCGCGCAGCGACAGTTGCGGTTGCCCTTGACGTTCCGCGCAGCGACAGTTGCCGCTGCTTTTGACGTTGCCGTTGCCGTTGCCATTGCCGTGGCCGTTGCCGTTGCCATTGCCGTGGCTGTTGCCGTTGCCGTTGCCGTTGCCGTTGCCGTTGCTTTTGACGTGGGCCCCCGTC
>CAUQYP010000051.1:0-22281 GCA_963522035.1 uncultured Noviherbaspirillum sp.
TGCCTGCTCATTATTCAAAAGTAGCAGTCTACCGGACGGCGAGGACCTTCTCGCTCAATGCGACACAACCAGGAAAACCACGGTTGAAAAAGCTTCTTGACTGAACTTGCTGTTAATGTGCTTTAAGACTCGGCACGCCAGAGTAATACCCCATTTTTATAGTATCCTGTACGCAATATTTCTTGTGCCGTTTACTGTGACCTTCGGTATGACCCTTCGCTTTGACTTCTCTATCAAGTCCGCTTTAGTTCTTCTGGTGGCAATCTGCATTATGCCGGCGTCGCTCATTGCTTTCGCCTTGTTGTCATATGATTACCTGCATGCCCGTGATGCTCAAATTGACAGCTCGGTGATGACAGCCCGAACCATCGCCTATTCTGTTGACAAGGAATTTTCTAGCATTGAAACCACTCTGCGCGCGCTGGCAACATCGCCCAGCCTGTCAAAAAAGGATTTGCCTGCTTTCTACGCGCAAATGTCGGAGATCCAGAGCAGCGGCCTTATGCAAAACCTCGTACTATCCACCTTGCAAGGTAAGCAACTTTTGAACAGTGGTCTGCCTTTTGGCGAACGGCCACCGATAAGCGACAGCACAAATTTGCGTTTGCTTGATGAGACAAATGGCCCTGTGATTTCTGGGCTGATAAAGGACACGATTAGTAACCAAGCACTTATCGCTGTCAGCATCCCGGTGCGGCGGGCGGGTAGGCACATCTACAACCTGAGCGCATATATCAGTCCCAACCAGCTCGCGCGCCTGCTCAAGCAGCAGCAGCTGGCACCTGACTGGATTGTGGCTATTATCGACAGCCAATCCACCATTGTCGCCCGCACTCATGACATGGCCCACTTCTCCGGAAAACAGGCATCTGCGGACTTGTTAGACGCGATGAAGTTCGACAACCACGGGTGGTTTGAAGGTACGACAAGCGAGGGCACCCAGGTGCTGGGCATGTTTAGTCGCTCTGCCGTATCGAATTGGTCCGTCGCCATCGGCATTCCGTCTGCCAGTCTGACGGGAGAGATGCGCAAGAAGGTTGGATGGCTGGCCTTGGCCATCATGGTTTTGTTACTAAGCAGCATTGGCGTGGCAAGCTTTGTCGCAACCCGCATTGCGCTGCCCGTTAGAGGACTAAGGGTGCCGGCGCTGGCATTGGGCCAAGGCAAAGATGTGGTCATTCCGTCGCTACGGCTAAAAGAAGCCAAAGAGGTGGGCGCTGCTCTGCGCCAAGCGTCTCTCATGCTCCAGGCCGCTCAACACCAGGCCACTCATGATGTCCTGACCGGTCTGCCAAATCGCGCCCTGTTCAATGACTTGGTCAGCAGGCAGATTGCCATATCGGCGCTGGCCGGCACCCAGTTCTCGGTTTTGTACATCGACTTGGACGGCTTTAAGCCCGTCAATGATATCCATGGCCATGCTGCTGGCGATGCGATTCTGTGCGAGGTTGCCCAGCGTTTGCGCAGCGAGGTGCGCGATTCGGACATGTCTGCACGGTTCGGTGGCGACGAATTTGCAGTGATTCTGATTGGCACACCAGGCAATACTGCTGCGAAAATAGCTAATACCCTGATTCGCTCTGTATCGGAGCCCTATAACTTCAAAGGCGAAGCGGTTCGTATTTCGGCCAGTATTGGGGTGGCCAGCTACCCAGAATCAGGCGCCGTTGAGCACGAACTGCTGAGAATGGCTGACTTGGCAATGTACCAGGCGAAGGATGCTGGCAAAGGCCAAGTCGTCTGTGCAAGCGCTAGCAGACTTCACCTATCAGCCTGACTCTAGTCGCATAAAGGCAATAGCCAAATGTGCCGCTCATCCCTGCTGCAATTTCTGAACGGCTCCAGTTTCAGGGTCTGCGTGCAGAGCTCGGCCACGCGCCGTTCTCGACGTAGCGAACCAACCACGGCCACAGGCTGCTCAGGTACTGCAAGGCCTTGCCCAGCAGGCTGCCCGACACAACGCCATCGCGATGCGCCACGAGCAGCTGCTCGATGCGTTCGAGCACCCGTCTGCTATAGCGGGCGCGCAGGCGCCGTCACCGGCTGGCGCCCCATTTTGCGCTGCGCGCCTCGGCGGCATGCAGTTTCGCAATCAGCGTGACGAAGCGGGTCGGCAGCTGCACCTTCGATCGCACTGCCTTCGGGATGGCCTCCTCGGCCTTGCTGAAGCCCCGCCTGGCATGGCTCCAGTAACCGAGGTGAACGAACTGGGGTTCTGTTGCAGTAAGGGAGTAAGGGCGAGCAGATGTGAGTAGCGCCGGAGAGGTCAGGCAGCCAAAGAATAGAACTGGTCTGCGGCAGACGCAACTTGCATGTCGAGGCAGTCAAGTTGTCCTTTTTGATCATATGCATCGTTTCAATACCTGCCAACAGAATACGCGCGTAACGAAAAGATTGAAAGCCGAGCATGGGTCGGATGATGCGCTTGATGGCCCGATGATCCTGCTCGACGATGTTGTTCAAATACTTTACCTGCCGCAGTTCAATCGGCGCGCCAGTATCGGCTTGAGTACGTTTGACAGCAGCGGTGTTGGCACCACTCTTGTCAATGGTGACCTTGTCGGGCAAACAGTGCTGACCGGTGGTGCATTCCAGGAAGCGGCGCACTGCTGCTAGATCGCGTTTGGCCGTGAGCAAAAAGTCGACAGTGGCGCCGTCACGGTCGACGGCGCGATAGAGGTACTTCCACTGGCCGCCGACTAGCACATAGGTCTCATCCATCCTCCAACTGTTGCCAACCGGGCGCTTGTGGCGACGGAAGGCCGCGGCAAGCACCGGCAGGATCTTGAGCGCCCAGCGGTGGATGGTCGTGTGATCGACGAATACGCCACACTCCTGCATCATTTCCTCGATGTGCGGCATGCTCAGCGGATAAGCGACGTACAAGCGCACGCAGGTCAACATGATCTCGAGTGGATAATGCAATCGCTTGAGAACCTTCTGTGAGGTATACGGCGGCAAGCGATAACGACGCGCTGCTTGAAGCCGAACGCGCGGCCTTCGATTGCGGGCACGACGAGGCCGGACACTGGCTGTTGGCGCGCTGGAAACTGCCGGACTACTTGGCGCAGGCCCGCCTGGCCAGCCATGCGCTGCAGCCCGAGCCCGAGCCTGGCATGCCTGCATCGCCGCTTCCGGCCCGGTGGCCGACCTCGTACAATACCCTGGGAACCTGCGATTGCAAGCCGCGCCGTCGTCGTCGCCGGCCGCCTGGGCCTGGACGCCGCGGCCATCTCCGACGCGCTGAAAAAACTGGCCAGCGAAGCGCCGGCGATGGAGGAACTGTTCGACATCACGTTGTTGCGACAGTCCGAGGCGGCGTCCATCCTGGCACGGGCGAAGGAATTGCTGGTCACGCAGCAGGTCCACGAAATACGTGAAATGGAAGCGCGGGCGCAACGCGACGCCCTAACGGGAGCGCATAACCGGTGCCATTTTGAGGTAGTAGTCCGGCGCGAGTTCGAACTGTCGAATCGCTACGGCTGGCCGTTGCGCTGCTCGACATCGACCATTTCAAATCGGTCAACGACACCTATGGCCACCAGGCCGGCGACATGGTGCTCATCGCCATGGTGCGAACGATCATGAAGGAACTGCGCCAGGAAGACCTGTTCGCCCGTTTCGGCGGCGAGGAATTCGCGCTGGTGCTGCCGGGCACATCGCTGGCCTCGGCCGGCAAGCTCCTGCTGCGCCTGAAGAGCGTGGTCTCGGGACTGATGGTCAGGCACGAGCAACGCCTGATCACGGTCACTGCCTCGTTCGGCATGGCGTCGCATGGCGATGGCGCAGCATTTCGAGACGCCGCACGCCTTCGTCAAGGCTGCCGACGACGCGCTGTATGCGGCCAGGCATGCAGGGCGCGACCGGGTCGCAGGGCACAATGCAGATGGCCCTGGTTTCTTGCACCAGTAGGCAGGCGTTACGACGAAATCGCAGGACGGCTGTTCTCCTGTGCATGCACTCCCGCGCAGCCGTGCAGGGAAGTCAGAAGTCGATTAGGAACCCCAGCCCCAGCGCCTTTTGCGCATAGTTGTAGTCGATCAGGCTTTGCCCATACCCTGAAAACAGCTGCACATACCCTTTCAGTCCCGCTGCCACCGGAAACGCCCAGCTCGCCTGCAACGCGCCATGCCGCGTGCTGAAATTGCGGCGCGCGGTCAGCGATACTTCATGGCCTTCCTGGCGCCAGCTTGCGCTGATGTCGCCGCGGCCCATGTAGTCGAGGATGTCCGGGTTGTCATCATCGTCGCCGCCGCCATCCAGGCGCCGCCACAGCCGCGCGCTGAGCGCAAGCGCGCCGCGCTCCACGCCAAGTTGCGCATACAGCCGGTTCCAGCTGCGCGACTGCGTGCCGGACTGGCCGTTGGACTGGTGCACCAAGCCGATATTGACGAAACGGGCACGCAGGCCGCCGAAGGTCATGTCCAGCGGCAACACCGCCATCAGCTCGGGCTGGTAATTCGTCTCGCGGAACGGCCTCGATGCCGCCGCGTTGTAGGCCTGCCAGTAGCTTTGCTGCGTATAGCCGAACCACAGGTCGCCGCGGCTGCCGGCAGCCTGCTCGACCAGCTTGGTCTTGAAGCCCAGCTGGAAAGCCAGTTCGACATGGCTGGGACCGACCGCCGAACGCGACGACAGCGGGTTGGTCGGCCGGAACGGCGCGCCGTTGGGCGAGGAATTCAGATTGGCAAGCAGCAGGTAATTGTCGTTGTGCGGACGAAAACGAAACGTGCCGCGCTTGTCGGCGTCGTCCAGTTCCCAGTGGCGGGACAGAAAGCTGGCGCCCGCAGTGGATGGCGCTGATTCATCGACCTGTGCTGCAGCCTGCGGCTGGGCCGGGACGGGAGGCGCCTGCGGCGCCAAACGGCCGCTCGCACGGTCATAGCAGGCCAGCCGCTCGCCGTCGGGCGCAATCGCGGCGCAGGCTGCTATGCCGCCGACGGCGGCGTGGCTCGTGCCCAAGGCCAGTAAAAGAAAGGAGAGCAGGAGGCGGCCGGGCGGAATCAACATGGTTGTCAAGAAAATCAATGCAGGTCTTGAAAGCGCAAAAAGCGCAGATTGTACTCCAATCCCAATGGAATGGACGCCCCACAATTGAAGGTATCAGATGTGGAAGTAGAAGTGGAAGTGGAAGTGGAAGTGGAAGTTTCAAACCACCACTAACGGATGGGAGCGTCATCATGCAGATTGCGACAATTGGAGTCGATCTTGCAAAGGCTGTTTTCAGGTTCATGGCGTGGATGCCCATGGTAAGACGGTTATGAAGAAACAGCGCAAGCGTACTCATGTGGCGGCCGATGCTTAGGCAATCTCTGAGGCGGTCACACGGCCGACAATGCAGTTTTGTTCCAGTCAAGCATGTTGAGCAGCAGGCAGTATTGGGCTTGCACCGGGTGCGCCAAGGCCTAGTCAAGGCGCGTACCGCACAAGCCCACCAGATCCGCGGACTGTTAAGCGAGTTCGGGCTGATCATTCCTGAGGGGATCGCTCACATCAGCAAGCGGGTGCCGGAAATGCTCGACGACGCCGGCGAGGAAGTGCCTGACGTCTTTCGTGCGATGATGCAGCGCCTGCTAGCCCACCTCAAAAATCTAGACCAGCAGGTTGGAGAACTGGAAAGGCAGATTCGGACATGGCACCGATCCAACGCCTTTTCGTGCAAGCTGGGGAAGGTTCCGGGGATTGGCCCCATCACAGCGACAGCGCTGGTGGCCTCGATTGGCGACGCGAAGCAGTTCGCCAATGGTCGTCAGCTTACGGCATGGCTTGGCCTGTTTCCAAGGCACCACTCCACAGGTGGTAAATCGAATTTGCTAGGCATCAGCAAGTCACTATGACTCCCCGGGCATCAGGGCTGGCCACCACAGGAAGTTAGCACGGGTTAGCATTGATGCCAGAGCCGCATTGAGTGAGATGAAGCTTCATCACGCAACGGCTTTTTCCGACTTGGAGGCCAGCATGCAAAACGATAGCATATTGTACGTAGGACTGGACGTTCACAAGGATTCCATTACAGTTGCCTACGCGATAGGCATGGGTGACGTGGAACTGTTGGGCAAGATCGGCACGACGCAAATAGAAGTGGAGCGCCTGTGCAAGCGACTGCAAACGAAGGGAACAGGCCTTGATTGATCTGGTGAGCACTGCGGACGATGCGCGAAGACGCGGCTTGTCGGAAGACCTCGGTCAGGCGCACAACAGGAACAGCACCCGATTCGATCAAATCACCTAGTACCTGACCGGGGCCGACCGAGGGCAGTTGGTCCACGTCGCCAACAAAGATCAGCGCCGTAGTGTACGCAACCGCCTTGAGCAACTGGTTTGCCAGCGGCACGTCGACCATTGAGCATTCGTCCACGACCAGCACATCGCATTCCAGCGGCAGATCCTCATTGCGTTTGAATTCCCCGTTGGCTGGATTGATTTCCAGCAGTCGGTGGATGGTCTTTGCCTCGAGCCCGGTCGATTCCGATAACCGCTTGGCTGCCCTCCCCGTTGGCGCGCAAAGCAGTGCTTTTACCTGTTTCGCCCGGAGGATGGTCAGGATTGAGTTGACCAGTGTCGTCTTGCCTACGCCAGGCCCACCGGTGATGACCAGTACCTTCGACGACAGCGCTAACCGGATCGCCTGTTTCTGGCTTTCCGCCAGTTCAATGGCAAGCTTCTGCTCAATCCACGGGAGCGCCTTATCCGCGTCCACGGTGGTCCATGGTGGCGATCCCAATCTCAGGCGATTTATCTGTGTGACGATCAAACGCTCGGCGTTGTACAACGGCGCCAGAAAAACACTGGGTACGCCATCCACCGTGTCAGCGATCACAATGCCTTCATCGAGCTCCTGATCGATCGCATCCTCGATTATGGGGTGGGGAATATCGAGAAGCGTCACTGCAAGCGTAAGGAGCTGAGTTCGCGGCAGGCCACAATGCCCTTCCCCGGATGCTTCGGACAATGCGTAAGACACGCCAGCGCGTGCCCGCAGCGGAGAATCATGTTCAATCCCGACTTTTTGCGCAATGGTGTCGGCCGATAGAAATCCTATGCCGCGAATATCCTGCGCAAGGCGGTAAGGGTTTTCGGTCACGATGGCAATCGCCTCCTGACCATAGGTTTTGAAGATGCGCACAGCACGGGAAGTCGACACACCGTTCCCATGAAGAAACACCATGATCTCGCGGATTATCTTTTGGTCAGCCCAACCGGCGGTGTTTTTTTAGCCCGGATTACACGATCCCTTGCACTTCTCGAAGCCGCTCAGGTGTCTGCTCTATGATGTCAAACACGTCCGCACCGAAGACTTTGACGAGCCGTCCCGCGTACACTGGACCAATGCCTTTGACCATGCCCGAGCCGAGATAGCGCTCAATACCGGTTAATGTGTTCGGCGGTGAAATTTTGACGAATACTGCCTTGAACTGCCGGCCATGCTCTCGGTCGGTGACCCACGACTCTGACGCTGCAGCGTATTCTCCTGGCGCCACCGTTGGCGCGTGACCAATCAGGGTAATGAGTTCGCGCTCGCCTTTAACCTTCAAACGCAAGACGCAAAATCCATTGTCGGCATTATGAAACGTAACACGTTCAACAAGCCCCTCAAGGCGATCTAGTTGTGGCTTGGATACAGGCGACGATAAGCTTGCTGGCATGAATAATGTGTGAATTATTCCGGTACTTAGGGACTACTGAACGAAAGCTGATGGCTAATATCTTATAGCGTAACGCCGCGATTGCTTGCCCCTTTGTTAATGCGGTTGCGGAATTTGAGCGTGATCTGCTCATCGAGCGCACGAACAGCGGAATCAGGCGAGCCAGGGCGAAAGGCAAGAAGTTCGGGTGCTGTTCGACGCTGATAGAGGTGCAGAAAAACGAGGTGCTGCGACAGCTGGCTCAAGGGACGACGATCGCACAGGTCGCCCGCCAGGTCGATGCCACACGCAGACAATCATGCGGATCTGCGCAGTCTAAGTCCTTCAGGATTTCGCCCTCCCTCTTTACGCCGTGATTTCAGATCGACGTGAAAGAATCGGCCCACTCTCCGGCGCACTGTGCCTGCCGTACCCTCGGGCTATATCCGAAAACCGATGGTGACTATTGTGCATGCATGCCATCTGGCAGTTCCGTGCGATGGCTATCACTCGACCGATCTGCAGACTTGCCACGCAGTTTTTCCTCTCTGCCTGATGAAATCCGCCCAGTTCGACTTTCATCGTTCGATATTGAACGTCGAGCGGTAGAGCCTTTCTTTCTATTGGGAAGGGCTGCGGGATAGTCGGCGAGTGTCCGCCTATAAAAAACCCCCGACAACCGGCGCTAGTGCCCGTGTTCCTTCGGCTGCGCGGCCGGCATCCCCTTTCAAACAAATGCTCAGCGCTGCTGAGCGGTTGTTACTGCAACTATGGTGACCCGGATACCTTCGTCCTCTGGGGCACCTTTAGCACATTATTACCGTTCAGGCAAGCGCCTTCTGCCCACGAGGCACGTATCATTTCTGCAACCTGACCAAAGGTCCGCCTGCAGCAACTTTTTCTATGGTCGATCAATGACAGGATAATCCTACAAGGATTGAGGCGTTTCGCTGACTTTCCTACGGCACGTATAGAGCCTAATATGAAATTTTAAACCTCCCGCCATTTTCAGGAATGGCTTAAACCCGCTGTGACTATTCCAGTGGGTTTTCTTTTGTTCCTTCATGCTGCACCGCAATATAGACACGGTTGCATTTTAGGATCATTATCCAGCCACAAAAATCCATGCCTTGCGCTGAGAAGAGAGAAGACAGGGAAACCCGCATCGATATCGATTGCGGGTTTTTTCTTTAGGCTGTTGGAAACTAGGCCCCGACCGGATCTGCGTGTGGGCCATGGGCCGGGATCTGGCTGGACTGAGTTTGGCCAAAATGTCATCGAAACAATGAAAGAACACCGTGAACAGCTCGATGCACTGAGCGCGGAGGACTGGCCCAAGCCCTCGTGTACGCGTTTGCTCAGCCGGCCAAGGTGTTAGTAGAAGAAATCCTGTTGCGGCCAGTACTTCAGCTCGCACCTTGATTTTTCAGCTCAGTGGCAAACCTGCAGTTCAGCTGGAGTCATGATCGTACGGGGTATGCCTAAGTGCTAGAACAAATGCGACCTGTCAGCCCACAGCCCACTTGACGGCATGACACCCGAGATGCGTTTTACGCTAACCACCGGCCGGCCATGCTACGGCCAGCGCAGGGAATAAATAACGCCAACTCTTGGCAAAGCTCCAGCTAGGACCCAACGATTTCTGTCCAGACCAACGAGGCCATTCTAGCGCTCTCCCTCACTCCCGGGAACTGGAGCGTCGCAAGTCTATCTTAAAAGACCACGGGCGCAAGGCCTTCGCCGTACGAGGCCACATTGAAGATGCAAGAGATAAGAGGAAAAAGAATGCAAAAACGCAAATTAGGGCAACAGGGACTGGAAGTTTCGACGCTTGGCCTGGGCTGCATGGGTATGTCCGAGTTCTATGGACAGGGTGATGAAACCGAATCGATTGCGACAATCCACCGTTCGCTTGAACTTGGTATCAACTTCATCGACACTGCCGACATGTACGGCCCATTCACCAACGAAATACTGGTCGGCCAGGCAATCCGCGAGCGGCGTGATGAAGTGATTCTTGCAACGAAGTTCGGCAATGTACGGGGACCAAATGGAGAATTCCTCGGGATTCGCGGCGATGCAGAATATGTTCGCCAGGCTTGCGATGCCTCCCTGAGTCGTCTGGGCGTGGACCATATCGATCTCTATTATCAGCACCGGGTCGATCCTAGCGTGCCGATCGAGGAAACCATCGATGCGATGGCCGAATTGGTAAAGGCAGGAAAGGTACGCTATCTCGGCATGTCTGAAGCTGCGCCAGCGACGATACGCCGCGCGCACGCGGTACATCCTATTAGTGTGTTGCAGACCGAGTATTCACTGTGGAGCCGTGATTCCGAGGAAACGATTCTGCCGACGGTACGCGAGCTGGGCATCGGCTATGTCGCTTACAGTCCACTGGGGCGTGGCTTTCTCACCGGCCAGATCAAACGCATTGAGGACTTGCCGGCGGACGACTATCGGCGCAATTCGCCGCGTTTTTCAGGCGAGAACTTTCAGCGCAACCTTGACCTTGTCAGTGAGGTCGAACGCATGGCCCATGAAAAGGGATGCAGCGCGGCGCAGCTTGCGCTCGCCTGGGTGCTGGCGCAGGGTGAAGACCTCGTGCCGATTCCAGGCAGCAAGCGCAGGCGCAATCTTGAGGACAATGCCGGCGCATTGAATGTAGAGCTTACTGCCGAAGACTTACAGCGCATCGACCGCATTCTGCCACCAGGTGCTGCCGCAGGCGAGCGCTATGCCGCCCCTCAGATGCAGGCGTTAAACGGCTGAGGCCCGACCTATGGATGCACAACAACTTGCTTGCCGCGTTGCCGTCGTTACCGGTGGCGGACGCGGCATGGGCCGCGCGATGGCTCTGGCATTAGCCAGCGCCGGGGCCAGCGTGATTGTAACGGCGGCCAGGCAAAGCGAAGAGATTGAGCGAGTCGCCTTCGAGGCGCGCACTGCGTCCGGCGAGGAGCGCGTACTGCCAATGTTGGCCGATGTCGGCCAGCCCGCAGATTGCGCCCGCGTGGTCGCGATGGCGCTGTCACGCTGGGGCCGTCTCGACATCCTGATTAATAATGCCGGACGGGGCATGAAATATGTGAGCGAGCGCTTTCTCGCCGAACCGACCCGCTTCTGGGAAGTCGAGCCCGACATCTGGCGCATGGTCATCGACGCCAACGTGAACGGCCCGTTCCTGATGGCACGTGCTGCGGTGCCGCACATGCTTGCTGGCGGGTGGGGCCGCATCGTCAACATGTCGATGAACCACGATACGATGCGCCGCCGCGGCTTTTCGCCCTACGGTCCGTCGAAGGCGGCGCTGGAATCCGAGACCGTGATCTGGGCGCAGGACCTGGAAGGCAGTGGCGTCACGGTCAATGCCTTGCTGCCTGGAGGCGCGACTGACACCGGCATGATTCCGCCGGGGCTGCCGCAGGACCTGCGCGCCACCCTGTTGCCCGCGGATATCGTTGTACCGCCATTGTTGTGGCTGGCTTCTCCTGAGGCAAACGGCATCAGCGGCCGCAGACTCATCGCAAACCGATGGAGTCCCGATGACCCGGTGCAGGCGCTGGAGGAGGCTGGCTGGAGCCGGGGCTGACGGCACAGCCTATGTCCTGCAGCGCAGCCAGCATGGCGCAGTTCGTACTTGATTTCCTGAGCCAGATCGACAAGCAGACGCCAGTTGAACTCGGTTTGCACCTGATCGTCGACAATTACACCCCGCATAAGTACGCCAAAGTGAAAACATGGCTGGCTCGGCATCCCCGCTTTCACCTCCACTTCACACCAACGTACAGTTCATGGCTCAATCAAGTCGAGCGATGGTTTGCACTGATCACCGGGCGTGCAATTCGGCGCAATTCTTTTACCAGCGTACGCGAACTCAAGCAGCAAATCGAACTGTGCGTTAAGCGGTATAACGCGGATGCCTCGCCTTTCCAATGGGCCGCAACCGCTGATTCAATTTTGCAAAAGATCGAGCGCGCAGCGAAACGTATTTCTGCGACAGGACACTAGTGGTGCGCCATTATGGATAACGTAGGGACTTGCGGGCATACCCGGTAAGCCTCTCTGTTTTTATAAGAAAAAATCGTGAACTTCACACATTTCCAAGCCGTTGTGATTTGGAAAAAACTCATACAAGGATGACGGATGCTCGATATCGCCGCCGTGTTTCTTTCCATTACCGCTGTTCTTGCTTACCTCAACCGGAGGCACATCGGTTTGCCCTCTACTATTGGCGTCATGGTCATAGCGTTAGCACTTTCCCTAGTCACTATTGGCCTGGATAGGGCAGGTTTTGGCATGCTACGTGACTACGAGGAATCCTTGCTGCAGTCAATCGATTTTTCTGAGCTGCTCATGCATGGCATGCTCTCGTTTCTATTGTTTGCCGGCGCACTTCACGTTGACCTCAGCAAGTTACGCGCCTACCGCTGGCAAGTCGCACTGCTGGCTATTGGAGCAACTGTGGTATCAACATTGCTGGTTGGAATTTTGTTATGGTATGGCTTATGTTTTACCAGTATTGCGTTGCCACTTCCTTACTGCTTGCTGTTTGGTGCTCTTATATCCCCGACTGATCCGATTGCCGTAATGGGCATACTAAAATCAGCTGGCGCCCCCAAAAATGTCGAACTCGTCATCGCCGGAGAGTCACTCTTTAATGACGGCGTTGGTGTCGTACTGTTTTCCTTGTTAATGGCAATGGTAGTAAGCGGTGAAACCCCAACTTTTGCCCATAGTGCCATGCTGCTTCTAGAGGAAGCCGGTGGTGGCATTCTGCTGGGGCTGGCTATCGGATATCTAACTTACCGTATGCTGAAGAATATCAACAGCTACCAGGAAGAGGTACTGATCACACTCGCAGCTGTCATCGGTGGGTATGCGTTAGCAACCAGGCTTCACATTTCTGGGCCGCTGGCCATGGTCGTAGTGGGACTTATTATTGGAAATCATGGACGAGCATTGGCGATGTCGGAAGAGACGCGAGCCCACGTCGATATGTTTTGGGAGCTGATCGATGAGATTCTAAATGCCATCCTCTTTGTGCTGATTGGACTGGAAATCGTCGTTATTGCCTTTTCGAAAGGCCTAGCAGTGGGCGGAATCATCGCGATCCTCATTACCCTGTTCGCTCGCCTAATCACAGTGGGCATGCCCATTGGTCTGCTTCGCCCCGTGTTCCGTTTGCCCCAGGGCGCGTGGAAGGTGGTCACATGGGGCGGACTTCGTGGCGGCATCTCAGTAGCGCTGGCACTTTCTCTTCCACTGAGTCCGGAGCGCAATATCATAGTTGGCCTAACTTATATGGTCGTTGTATTCTCGATACTGGTCCAAGGTCTCAGTATTGGAGCCGTGGTGCGAAAAAGTATGCCGTGCGGGCGAGGCTGACAGGGAAGGCGACGCGGGCCATATCGTGGTCGGTCAGGCGGGCCAGGCGTCCCATGATGCGGTCGAATCGGATCATGGTGGAACCAGTCAGATTAAGCGGTCAATTTCGGCCTGCTGGCGGGCCATCTGTTCAATGAGCGATGCGATGCTGTCGGCGCACTAGGTGAGCATGCTGATGGCGTCCCGGTAATCGGCGTTGCCATTATTGAACGCGGCGCGGTTGAGCCGGTCCAGGCGCGCGGCCAGCTGGCGCACTTCGCAGTCCTCGACCAGGGTAGCCTGGCTGATCTTGTCGACGCGCTTGTCGGCGTTGGCCGAAACCTTATATCCGAAGTAGGACTTGCCGTGTTTCTTCGTCCAGCGCGCATCCATATCCTTCTGGCGCCGTTTGGCTGGCTTCCAGTCAGCCGGCATCGCGCCTGCGCTGACGATGGCTTTCTCTTCCTTGCTTAGCGACTGCTTGGGCGCCTCCACGATGCTCGCGTCGATCATCTGGCCGCCGCGCGCAATGTAGCCGTGCCTGGCCAGCTGGCGATTAACGGCATCGAACACGCTCTCGCTGGCGCCGGCCTGGATCAAGCGCTCCTTGAAGGTCCAGATCGTCGTCCGGTCCGGGATCTGGCTGCTGGCCCGTAACCCGACGAAGCGCTGGAAACTCAAACGGTCGAGCAGCTGGAATTCCATCTGCTCATCACTCAGGTTGAATAGCTGCTGGATTAACAGCACACGCACCATCAGCTCGGTGGGGAAAGGCGGACGGCCGCCGCGCTCGCGGCTCGGGCGTGGTGCCGCAAGGTCGACCTCCGCAGCAAGCGCGGCGAAGTCGACATGCTGCTCCATCACATGCAGCGCATCGCCAAGCCGGTTCAGCTTGGTTTTCCGCTCCTGGTCGGCGAACAGACTGGTCTTGATCATGAAAATTTACGTCAAGTTCGAGGTGCCCACATCATGCCAGACTCGCAGGAGTTTTTCGAGGTGCCCATCTATCCATCAGGTGAATAACTGTGATGCTTGAGCAATGCTCTGGGTGGCCTTGCCATACGGACTGCAACTGCCAGAAGCAACAGCATAAGCATAGCTACCGGCAGTTCGTTGATTCGCATCCCAGCAACAACAGGAACGAGATCAGGAAAGTCAGCATCAAGTCCGCCCACTCCAGGAAAGAAAAAGCTAACGACCATTGAAGCCCAGAAAATTGTCGGAAATAAACCGGCTAAGTTCAATGAGTGTATATCGCCGTGCGCACGATGTATAAGAAAATATAGTCCTAGCAAACCAAGGAAGAGTCCAAGGCTAATTGTCATTGCATCATGGAACCTAGCATGTGCGGTCCAGGCTGGATTGAAAAGATGAGTAAAATTGAAGTCAGCCGCGAAACCACTGAATGCAGTGATAGACGCTAGTACATACAACATCCAAATTCCGATTCGCTCCCGCCTCATGTTTCTCTCTTCACGCGAACAGACCTGAGAAAAATGATAAGAAGCATTTCCTCGTTTGGTCAATCAATGAAATATTACCTCTTTGGTAGTGCACAATTAATAAAGTTCAGAACTGGCGTCAAATGTAAGGGCGACGGCACCACCGTACGTGACGCCGGGCGAATTGCAGGTCGTTAGCGCGTCTACGGACGCAGCTGCTCAGCAACGTTCCAGGGCAGGAGTTCCTGAACGCGATTGACCCGATGATCGGCGATATGGGTCAACACGCTCTACGACAGTGCCAGTCTGCGAGGCTTTGCCGGTATCGATCTGGGATGCGAAGCGGTGCCGGATGCAACCATGATGCTCAAATTTCGCCGCCTGCTGGAACAGCACAAACTGGCTGAGCGTCTGTTTGCAGAAGTGGGCCGTGTACTGCAGGGTAGTAGCATGACACTCAAGACCGGCACGATTGTCGATGCGACGATCATTGCCGCGCCCAGTTCGACCAAGAACGCCGACCGGCAGCGTGATCCTGAGATGCATCAGACTAGGAAAGGCCAGCAGTGGTATTTCGGCATGAAACTGCATATCGGTCTGGACAGCCAGAGCGGTCTGGCGCATAGCGCTGTGGTGACGCCGGCCAATATCCATGACAAGCACCCGTTGCCTGACCTGCTGCATGGGCAGAAGCGACGCGTCTACGGCGACAGCCCCTATGCCAGCCTGAAGGAACTGATTCAGTGCAAGGCGCCAAAGGCAAAAGATTTTGCGAACGAGCGTGTACGCAGAGCCGGCCAGGTCGACGAAGCAAGACGGGCAAAGAATCGCAACAAGTCTAAAATCCGGGCACGGGTAGACCACGTGTTTGCCGTGATTAAGCGACTGTGGGGCTTTACCAAGGTGCGCTATCGCGGCTTGGCCAAGAATGCCAGCCGGGCCCTCACGGCGCTGGCGTTGGCTGATATTTACCTGGCACGCCATAGGCTCATGGCACCAGTACGCCCATAGTAGGCAAAGTAGGCTGAAAAGCCTGGAGTAACTGGCCGTAAGGGCTATAAACAAGACACTGAAACCGTCCCTTTATTTGGATCCAGCCATATAGCCAGTCTTGCCGGAAAAGAAGGCTTGTTCAGCGTAGCCCTAAATCAGATCAAAGGTGACGCGCGCCATGCGTTCATGCTTCTGATAGTGCAGGCTACCGGATATCGCCGTCATCTCTGCCTTAACCAGTCGGCAATGGCCAGCACCACGGAAAGCAGCGCTAGAAGCGCCGCCAGCAGCGGCTCGGAGGAAAAGACAACCGCGGCGCAGATGGCGAGCGCGGCGGGGTAAAGCTGAGGATTTGCTCTGCTGCCGCGCGTGTCACCGCGTAGCCGCTTAAGGTCCTTGGGTGCAATGCTGACCGTGATCAAACCGGTTCGGGCCACCTTCTCGATCTGCCCGATGAGGCTAGGGGTCGACAGCGCAGCTCTTCCCAGCGCTGCAAGCAGCTTGCCGGCTTCGGTGCGCAGTCGTGCTGGACGCGTCCGCTCCCGCATCAAAGCCTTGGCAAGTGGCGCCAGTTCGCGAGCGATGTCGAACTGGGGATCTATACGTCGAACAAAACCCTCGGCCGTGAGCAGCGTCCGCAGCACCAGCGCTAGATCGGGCGGAAGGGTGAGATGAAACTCACGCAGTAGCGCAAAGACCCGCTGGAAGATATCGCTAAGGTCGATCTGCTCGAGCAGGACGTTGCTGAAGCGGTCAATCAGCTCGGCCAGAGCCTCTTCCAGCCTGAACCGGTCGACGTCGGGATCCCCTGCCCAGAGCATGAGAATGTCGACCACTCCGCTCGTGTCCTGCGACGCGATGGCGAGGCCGAGCCGCACCAGTTCCTCGCGGCGCTTAGGCAGGAGCGTCCCGACTGCGCCGAAGTCAATGAGACCGAGCATTCCGTCGTCCAGGAAAAACACGTTCCCAGGATGCGGATCAGCATGAAATTGACCGTTTATAACGATCATCCTCAGCACCGCCTGTGCGTAGGTGCTGGCCAGTGCGGTGAGATCGAGATGGCTCCGGCGCGCCGCCTCCAGGTCGCTCGCCGGAATGCCGCGAAGCCGCTCCTGGATGTTTACCCGCCTGCCGGAAAGTTCCCAGTCGAACCGGGCGGTTCGAACGCCGATATCCTTGAGAAAGGCGCCGATCGCATTGCTTGCGCGCGCTTCCGCTCCGAGATCCATTTCGCGATCAAGGCTTTCGGCGAAGTAGCGCAGTAGCTCGTCCGGCTTCAGCCGCGCGATTTCCGGAATGCGGCGCTCTGCGATCCGGGCCAGGCGCCGCAAAATCCGGAGGTCGGCGTCGACGATTCGCTCAATCCCTGGACGGCGGACCTTGACGATGACGTCTCGGCCGTCGAGTAACGTCGCGGCGTGGACTTGCGCTATGGACCCGGCAGCGATCGCCTTCTCGTCGAAACGGGAGAAAAAGCTCTCAATCGGTCCGCCAATGGCGTCTTCGATCAGTGGCCGCGTCGTTTCGAAAGGAAGCGGTGGAACCCGGTCCTGCAACTTGTAGAGTGCTGCAATCCACTCCGGAGCGAGGAGATCGCTGCGCATCGCCAGGATCTGTCCGAACTTGACCGCAACGGGGCCAATGTCAGTGAGCAGCGCGACGACTGCCTCCGGTCGGGCGCTGTCGAGCGGCTCGTCTCGGGCGGGTCCAAGGCCGAGCCTGGCAGACACACCCTTCAGGCCATGGCGCCCAAACAGAACCAGGATCTGCGCGAACCGTTCGCTCTCCTTGAGCGCAGCGGCTTCGGGCCCGTCGACCGGAGTCGGATCAGCCACGGTTTTTTCGTCTTGCGACGGGCAATGCGACCTCTCCGGAAGCCGGCCGCATCTTCGGTCTCAGCGCGCTGGTCACGTCGCTGTCTCCGAAGTAAAGCAGCCGACGCCGAAGAGGAAGCCTCCGACAAACAGCGCATCGTGATCGTATATGCGCGCGTCGTGGTAGGTGGCTGCTCGGGGTGCTGGAAACCTTCCTTCGATAACTTGGAAGCTAGCAGGGCCGGGCGTCGCAGCGCGGCTTCTGAAGGTCACCATATCGGCTTCGACGTCCAGTTCGACCGGGTCGTCGGAAAAATGATTTTCTCGATAAAGTCCTTCAAGGGATATCGAATTTGATTGAGCGGGCTTTTCGATCCCGATTTTTTGTAAGGCATTTCGACGCCGAGCACGCGCCTGTGCTCTCGGGGCGCAATGCTTGCCTGCGATGTTGCAGACGCAACGTTCCAGTGGCTTTCGCAATCGGAAAGAATCGAAGGACAGCGTCAGGTAGTTGTCTACGCTCACTGAGTTAAAGACCGTATCCGACAGCATGCCCTCCCACGATACCAGGCAGGCATCCAGGCCGAACTTGCAGGCGACCGCCGCTCCACGGCTGAGGCCGAAGGTGTTGAACTGCTCCTCTTTGCCGTGGCAGATGGGGGTTCCGTCGAGACGATCCACCATCCTACAAAGGGCGCCGTATTCCTTGCGGACCGTGCCGCGAATGGTGAACTCGAGCAAGTCGCGCGATCTCATGCGGACGTGCTTCGTGATCGGCTCGCCCGGGTTCTTCTTCGCTGCGAGCTGCGAAATGCAGCACATCGGAATATCCTTGCCGCAGATGAACGCGCCTCCTTTTACGCTTGGCTCGCTATCGATCCAGGATCCGTTGTTTGCATAGCACTGGACCGTTGTGTGCTGTTTCTTCAACAGCAGATAGAACCGCTGAACCAAATGCGCCATAATATCTTTGATGATGTCGTCGGCGACGTCATAGATGAATAGCCCCCTTTGCGGGTATCGTTTAAGCATCAGGTTGTCATGAATTTTCGGTTATCATAATGTTATATTCGCGGGTTTCAATGATGAGTGTCAAGTGGAGCGGGTGCTTTATCGAACCCGGATTCAGTATTTCAGTGATTCAAGATTGAGTTTAGTGCCCCATAATAGAGGTTTATCGAAGAGGCCTACCGTAACTATATCTACTTAGTGTCACAGCAAGATCTGAAACAATGTCGAAATTCTGACCATATTATTCTTTAGCAGCGATATATATATCAGCCCGATTATGAAATTTAACTTCCGCATCCCGTTGATGGCCGCTACGGCGGTCATTGCCATCGCTCCGCCTGGAGCACATGCAGTTGATTCGGTCTCTGCTGCATTTGCAACAGGGAACAGTACTAAGATGGCCCGCGCCGGCATGCAATGGAAATGGGATAGCAAATGGTGGCAGTCGAACGGCACGCACATCACCGGGTACTGGGATGTGACGTTTGCTTATTGGAGGCTCGAGCGCTATCAGAATATGAACCGAAATAAGCATATAGCAGATGTGGGGTTCACCCCGGTCTTTCGATGGCAATCAGACAAGCTTACTGGATGGTACGGGGAAGCCGGAATAGGGGCGCATCTTTTATCAGAAGTATATGACAACGCGGGTCGTCGACTTTCGACTGCATTTCAGTTCGGAGATCACATCGGTATCGGATACGTTTTTGGCAACGGCACTGATCTGGGTCTGCTTTATCAGCATTTCTCTAACGGGAGCATTAAAAAGCCTAATAATGGAGTCAATTTTACGATGGTCCGATTCACCTATCCATTTTGACTTGGTACTTAGGAACAAATGAGTTAGTCGCTTTCATGGCCGAATAATATAGTCGCCAGCGAGCATAAATTTGATAGAGAAAACACAACCGTAAAGTTGCTCCCGCACCCTGAAATAGGCACATAGCATGTGAGGAAATTGAAGCGCTACCAGAGCATATCAGACCCTTTCTATTAAATTTAAGCCCAGCAAGACCGCATCACCGACCTTATTGGATAACTTCACAGTGCGCGTCGCTGTGCGCATTTCTTGCCTTGAGCCCAAGCCGCGCCAGCAGCGCACGGTCCTCTTCGACCTCCGGGTTGCCGGTCGTGAGCAGTTTGTCGCCGTAGAAGATGGAATTGGCGCCGGCCATGAAGCACATGGCTTGCACGGCATCGCCGAGCTGGCGGCGACCGGCCGACAGGCGCACCCTTGCCGTCGGCATGGTGATGCGGGCCACCGCAATGGTTCGCACGAACTCCAGCGGGTCGAGCGCTTCCTGGCCATACAGCGGTGTGCCGGGCACTTGCACCAGATGGTTAATCGGCACTGACTCTGGATAAGGGGACATGTTCGCCAACTGGGCAATCAACCCGGCCCGCTGCAGCCGGGTCTCGCCCATGCCGACAATGCCCCCACTGCAGACCTTGATGCCGGCGCCGCGTACCCGGCTCAGGGTATCGAGCCGGTCCTGGTAGTCGCGGGTGCTAATGATGTTTTCATAAAACTCGGGCGCCGTGTCAAGGTTATGGTTGTAGTAGTCAAGCCCTGCATCCTTCAGCCGCTGCGCCTGGTGCTCGGCCAGCATCCCCAGCGTGACGCAGGTCTCCATGCCGAGTGCCTTGACTTCGCGCACCATGTCCTCGACATGGTCGAGGTCGCGGTCCTTGGGCTCGCGCCAGGCCGCGCCCATGCAGAAGCGGGTTGCGCCTTCGGCCTGCGCGGCGCGTGCGGCTTGCAGTACCGTGTCCAGCGGCAGGATCTTTTGCGCGGTCACGCCGGTATCGTAGCGGGCTGCCTGCGGGCAATAACCGCAGTCTTCCGGGCAGCCGCCGGTCTTTATCGATAACAGCGTGGCCAGTTCGACTTCTGTCGAATCGAAGTGCTGGCAGTGGGTCTGCTGCGCGCGCAGCATCAGGTCGGCGAACGGCATGTCGAACAGCGCCAGTACGGCGTCGACTGGCCAGGTGTCAGCGGAAATGGTCTGGGAACAGGCATGAAAGACGATGGGTTGGGACGACATAGGCAATTTCCTTTATTAAAAGCGCCACAACCTGGCGCTGGACAGCCCAGCAGGCAGGCATGTGCTAATTTGTTGCAGTGCAGTCGTTTATTTTATACGCATAACCGGCAGCGAACAGGGCTGAAGCTGGCATCGAACTAATGCTGAGCAAGGACTCCTACTGGCCGACCGCGGACCGTTGGGCAGGTTGATATTTCGCTTAAATCTGACATTGCCTCCAGTTGGAGTCTGCGTTACTACCGCTAAAGAGACGTCGATGGCAAGGGTGTATCCAGTTGGCGCGCCGTCTTTTTCCAGGCCGCCTCCGCTGCCTTCATTCTGCGACGTTCCTCGGTGGTCGTGTAGCCTGTGGTCGTGTCCAGCGACGCATGGCCCATGTTCTGCTGCACCACATCCAGTGGCATCCCGGCCGCGACTGCGTGTGTTCCATAGGTATGGCGCATCCAGTGGGTGGAACCTGCTGCCAACCGCTCGGCGCCCTTTGGATCGGTAACGGCAAGCTGCTCCGCACAATGCTGGAAAAAGCGCTTGATGGCTTCGTGCATCGTGACATGCGAGATGCCTGCTTTTGGATCCACCGGCACTTTCGCGCCAGGCGACCAGGGCGCACGACTGGCAACATCGACCACCTGGCCAAGCAGGTACGCGCCGCCGTTACATAGCGCCTCGGGATCAGGGTCGAGACCGCGCGACACGAGATAGCCCGATAGTTCATCAACCACATCTTGCAACACCTGGACAATACGTTCCTTGTTACCCTTGCCGATGACCTTCAATTCCCAGCCGGCGACGACTTCCTCCGACTCGTGATCAGGGTAGCTTGCCCACTTCAGATCATCCACACGGGCCTGTACGCCTTCGATCAGCCGCATCCCTGTCGCGTAATAAAGGTGCAGCGCAAAGCGCAGTCTGCGGTCTGCGGAGCGGTCCGACAGCTGCGCGGCCTGCTGCTCGATGAAGGCCCATTGCGCTTGCGTGAAGCTGCGGCCGCGTGCCACGCCAACGCGGGTTGCCTTCGGCATGGTGACGCCGTTCCACGGATTGCCCACCAGGTAGCACTGATCGACCAAAAACTTGTACATCGATTTGAGGGTGCGGATTGCGTGAGCCTGGGCGCTGCGCGACAGGGGCCCTTCGAATGGGCGCCAGAGGGTCGACCACTTGTCGCGGCCACGCGGCGCGCACCATAAATCCGATGGCGACGGATCAGCAAGAAATGCCTGGTACGCCTGGCAATCCTCGAGCGTCATGGATGATAGCGGCTTGCGATGCTGGACAATCGCCCACAGCATGAACCGCTCGGCTTCCTTTAGATAGGAACGCTGCGTGTGAGACAGGTAACGCAGCCAGTCCAGCGGGCCTTCCGGGCTGCCTGGCGCGATGCCACGCTTGATCTGCACTGCCCGCTTCTGCTCCGGCGTCATGCCATGCCGGGTGCTGATCCATAGGAGCACAGCTTCATAGTCGTTATCAGCGCGCATCATGCAATGCTCGCGTGGCGCGCGGAACCGGCCCTGGGTGCCGTCCAGTTCGCTCGGTACGATCAGCTTGTCGATAGGGACAATCGCCGTCTGTCGCGGCACCACGCGCGCCAGCTGGTGACTCGGTACTTTTGACCTGGCCACGGACACATGGCTGCCCAGGGCCATGCCGATGGTCGCTTCATGCTCGCGCAACCAGTCCTCGATGCGCCTAGCCTTGCCAGTGCCTATGGCTGGCACAGCGGCATACCAGCGCTTGCCGATGCCGTTGATGTGGGTGACGAGCCCGCGTAGCATGAACAGCCCTGCGGCCTGCAGATGCTTCGCTAGGTCCGGACTGAGCCAGGACGCAATGGCATCGCCGGCGCCAGGCGGCTGTGCAGCCAGCTCTTCGCGCCACTTCAAGGCATCGAGCTGCTTTTCCATCAGCTTGGCGCGTCGCTTCTGTTGGGCACCTCGAAAAACCTCGGTACGTCTGGCATGATGTGGGCACCTCGAACTTG
>CAUQYP010000052.1:0-22121 GCA_963522035.1 uncultured Noviherbaspirillum sp.
CGGCACCAGCGACGTGTCGCCATCGACGGGGGCCCACGTCAAAAGCAGCGTCAAATGCAACGGCAACGGCAACGGTCGCTGCGCGGAACGTCAAATACAACTGTCGCTGCGCGGAAGTGGCGCTTCTGGCGCAAGCCAGCATGAAAATGCTCTAGCCCATGCATCACGCCGCCGCCAGCGGCCTCTCCTCTTCCACCCCCATGCAATTGCGCAGGAACGCCTCGAACATCAGCAAGGTCCACATCGGCGCGGTGTAATCGCGGCGGCCAGACTGGTGCTGCTCCACCATTTCCTTCAGGAAGGCCATGTTGAAGAAACCGGTATCCGCCAGGGTCGGCCCCAGCAGCGCCTGGCGCACATGGTCACGCAGCGGCCCCCGGAACCAGCTGGCCAGCGGAATCGAGAAGCCCATCTTATCGCGGTACAGGATGTCGTGCGACAGGTGCGGCTCCAGCGACTTCTTGAGCAGGTACTTGCCCTCCTGCCCGCGCAGCTTCATCGACGACGGCACGCCCGAAGCCCACTCCACGAACTCGTGGTCCAGCAAGGGCACCCGCACTTCGAGTGCATGGGCCATGCTGGCGCGGTCGACCTTGGTCAGGATGTCGCCGGGCAGCCAGGTCTTCATGTCGACATACTGGATGATGGACAAGGGATCGTCGGTCGGGCTGTTGGCCGCATGGCCGCGCATCACCTCGATGGCGCTGTAACCCTGCAGCGAACGCTTGAAACCGTCAGAGAACAACTGTGCCCTGACCCGGTCCGGCATGACCGAGACGCCGTGGAAATAACCGTCCACCAGGTCGCGCGCCAGCGCTTCGAACGTGGTCTTGGCGCGGAACATGCGCGGCGCCCAGTCCGCCTTCGGATAGACATTGCCCAGGAAGCCGAACATGGGCTTGCGCAGCGATGCGGGCAAGGCCGAGCGGACCCGCTCCTCGGCCATCGCGTAGCGATAACGGCGGTAGCCGGCAAAGTTCTCGTCGCCGCCGTCGCCGGACAAGGCCACCGTCACCCGCTTGCGCGCAAGCTCGCAGACGCGATAGGTGGGAATGGCGGAACTGTCTGCATACGGCTCGTCGTAGAGCCGCGCCAGCGTGTCGATCAGGCCGTAGTCGTCCTTGTCCACGGTCTCGCGATAGTGGCTGGTCTTGTACTGCTTGGCGACCTCGGCTGCGTATTGGGACTCGTCGTAGGCCTGGTCGTTGAAGCCAATCGAGCAGGTGTTGACCGGCTCGCTGCTCATGCCGGCCATCATCGCCACCACCGCGCTGGAGTCGACGCCGCCCGACAGGAAGGCGCCCAGCGGCACGTCGGCCACCAGGTGGCTCTGAACTGCGTCGCGCAGCTTGACGATCAGCTCCTGCTCGGCTTCCTCGCCCGTCATCGGCGCATGCGGCTTGAAGGGCACGTCCCAGAACTTCTTCTGCGCCGGCATTGCGCCGCCCGCCTTCAGGGTCAGCGTATGCCCGGGTTGCAGCTTGAACGCGCCCTTGAAGATGGTGCGCGGCTCGGGTACATAGCCATAGGCGAAATATTCCTCGACAGCGCACGGGTCGAGCGCGCGCGACAGGCCGGGAATGGCCATCAGCGCCTTGAGTTCCGAGCCGAACAGGAACATGCCGTCGTCCAGCAGCGCGCAGTACATCGGCTTGATGCCGAGTCGGTCGCGGGCGAGGAACATGGTCTGTTCGTTGCGGTCCCACAGCGCGAAGCCGAACATGCCGCGGAAACGCTCGACGCAGGCCTCGCCCCACTCTTCCCATGCATGGACGATGACTTCGGTGTCGCAGCGGGTGCGGAAGGTGTGTCCGAGCCGGGTCAGCTCTTCCATCAGCGCGACGAAGTTGTAGATCTCGCCGTTGAACACCACCACCACGCTATGGTCTTCGTTGAACAGCGGCTGCTGGCCGGACGACAGGTCGATGATGGAAAGGCGGCGGTGGCCGAAACCGACACCGCGCTCGCGGTGCACGCCGCCTTCCACCGGGCCGCGGTGGTGCTGGGTTTCATTCATCCGGGTAAGCAGTGGCAGGTCGATGTCCCGCATTTGCCGCATATCGAAAATTCCAACGATTCCACACATGATTCAGGCCTTGCCGAGTTTGGTTTTGGATGCGCGCAAGGTGTCGTAGAGCCGGGCATAGCCAGCCACCATTGCAGCGATACTGTTGCTTCGTTCCACCCGCACGCGGCCGGCGGCGCCGTGCCGCAAGGCGCGTTGCGGGTCCTTCACATACATGGCCAGCGCCTCCGCCAGCGCCGCCGGGTCCGAGGGCGGCACCAGCATGCCGGTGGCGTCGTGGTCCACCACTTCCGGGATGCCGCCGACCTTCGACGCCACGACCGGCAGCCCGCATGCCATGGCTTCCAGTATGGTCACGGGCGTGCCTTCGGCGATCGACGGCAGCGCGAACACATCGAAGCCGCTCATCAGCTCCGCAATGTCGGTGCGCGAGCCTGGCAGCCAGACGACGTCGTCGAGACCCGCCGCATGGACCTTTTCCCTGACCTTGCCGAACAGCGGGCCGTCGCCGACGATGGCCAGGCGCAGCCGGTGGCGCTCGCCGGGCAGCATGTCGCGCAGAAGCATGAAGGCGTCGACCAGGCCGCTGTGGTTCTTGACATCCTGTATGCGTCCGACCGTGCCGATGACGAACTCGTCGCGGCCAGCCCGCAGGTGCGGCTGGAAGCGCTCGGTGTCGACGCCGTTGGCGATCATCAGGGTCTTCGCATCGGGCACGCCGACGACTTGCCGCAGCCAGCGCTGCAGGTCGTCCGACACCGGGACGTAGCGGTCGATGAAGGGCGTGACGCCGCGTCGCAGCAGGTTGTGCTTGCGGTTCAGGCCATGCGGGTCGCCGGCGTCGCGGCCGTGTTCCGCATGCACCCGTACCGGCACCCCGGCCAGCGCGGCAGTGCAGGCGTATTCCACTGCGGCCAGGTTATAGCTGTGCAGTACCGCCGGCTTCAGGCGGCGCAGCAGCTTCCATAACTTGAGATGCGTGGCAAGCGCCAGCCCGGGCGGCTTGTCGAGCGCAATGATCTCGACATCGTCCCGGCTGATCTTGCGGGCGAACTCGGTATAACCGGTCAGGCACACCACCGCATGCCGGTACTGGTCGGGCGGCATGCGGTTGATGCATTCGGCCACCAGGGTTTCCAGCCCGCCGAAGTCGAAGCGGTAGATCAGGTGGACGACCAGCGGAGCGACCAGTAGAGCGGGTTTCACGGCAGGCGCTCCGTCAATGCCGGCGGTTGGCCGCCAGCGCGCTTTCCATCGCCGGCAGCTGCGCGGCCAGGAAGCTGCGCAATGCCGCGCGCGCGGTGTCGGGGTTTTCATCGAAGCGGGCATAGACCATGATGCCGGCGCCGTCGTCGCCGCGCATCAGCAGCCGCTCCTTGGCCTGCAGCAGCTTGCCGAGATAGTCGTTGGCGGTGAAGCCGCCGTCGATCCAGTACCACTGCCAGACCACCAGCGCGCCGTCGGGTCCGCGCAGCCGGGTCTCGCGCACCTGCAGCTGGCGCTCGCCGATCTGCTCGATGCGCCCGCTCGAGCCGGTGCGGCGCCATGGGTCATCCTCAGTGTCGCCTACCAGCTGGTTGGTCGAGCTGATCAGCCCGGCGCCCTGGGTCTGGTTGCGGTAATAGCGCATCGACAGGCCGACCCGTTCGCCATCCTTCTCCAGCGTCTGGTTCAGGGTGGCGGCTGCCTTGTTGAGCTGCGGCGTCCAGCTTGTGAATGGCTGGGCGGCATTCCACGACGGCTTGAAGGCCTGCAGGCTGGGCGCCGTGTCGCTGGCGTTGGCACGCAGCGAGAAACTGGCATAGAGCGGCCAGAATGCGAGGCAGGCGATGACGGCGACCGCCGCGGCGGCCACCTGGGCCGAGCTCGCGGGGGCGCTGCCGTCTTGGCGCACGGCAGCCGCGTCGGCGACGTCGGCTGCGCTGACATCCTCGCGCCACCGTCCGCCTACCCAGAACATGAGGAACATGACCAGCCCGAAGAACAGCCAGCCGTAGATGATGTGGTCGACGCCGGTCGCCAGCGCCATGCCTGACAGGTGCCCGATCATCACGATCATGTAGGCGCGCAAGCCATTGGCGACGATGGGCACCAGGATGGCCGCCAGGATGAACAGCATTTGCCGCTTGCGCGAGCGGTAGGTCAGGTACGCATACAGGCAGCCCAGCGTGAAGGACGCGATCAGGTAGCGCACGCCGCTGCAGGCTTCCACCACCGACCAGTTGCCGGTCGGGATGGAAAAGTTGGTGCCGTCGCGCAGCACGGGTATGCCGGTCATCTGCACTGCCCAGACGGTGAAGTCGGCGGTCAGGTTGATCAGCGGGTCGATGAAGACTTCGCCGAAAGGCACGGCCAGCAGCACGTAGGCCAGCGGAAAGGCGATTGCCCAACTGATGCGCAGGCCGCACACCGCCACCACCGTCAGCGGCAGCATCGCGGCGAACGCATACTGGCGCACGACCTGGACGTCGCCCATTTCGGCCAGCAGCCAGCCGAAGCCGCACACCGCCAGCGACAGCAGCGCCGGCCAGTACGGCGTCGGCGACATGCGCGACAGCACGTCGCGCCGCTTCCATATCAGCCACAGGCTGATCGGCAGGATGATATAGCCATGGGCAAAGGTTTCGGAGCTGTTCCAGATCGAGACGATGGACTGCGCGGTGCCAACGTAGATGATGAACGGCGCCAGCACCGCCAGCACGATCGCCATTGTCTTGACCATGTCGCGCGGGGCAGTACGGGTTTCTGTCAGGAGCATGTGTCCGCCATGGCGAGTTGAGGTTCGTCCAGGTCGAGCAGCGCGTCGACCCGCGAAATGTTGGTATCCCAGTTATAGCTGGCCTCGACCTGCGCGCGCGCCGCGCGGCCCAGGTCGACGGGCAGCGCATCCAGCGCAGCGCACGCCTGCTGTACGAAACCGGCGGCGCTGGCGCCCAGCATCAGGTCGCGGCCCGGCTCGGCGACGATGCCTTCGAGCGCCTGCGGCGTCACGATGACCGGCTTGGCCATGGCCATCGCCTCGAGCACCTTGTTCTGTATGCCGCGCGCGATCCGCAGCGGCGCCACCGCCAGCGCTGCATGCGCCAGGTAGGGTCGCACGTCCGGCACCGTGCCGGTCACGGTGACGCCAGGCATCGCAGCCAGCGCCTGCACCTCGCGCGACGGCCTGGCGCCGACGACGCAGAAGCGCGCATCCGGGTGCTGCCGGCGTATGGCCGGCAGCATCTCGGCGGCGAACCATTGCACGGCGTCGATATTGGGCCAGTAGTCCATGGCGCCGGTAAACACCATGACCGGCCCGCCTTCCGGGTACGGCGACGCGAAGTCGTGGTGCGGTGAAAAGTAGGCGCTGTCGACGCCGTTGCTGAACCAGCCGACCTTGGACGCGCTGTCCGGCGCCATGCCGGCAAACAGCGCCGCTTCCTGGCTGGAGACGAACAGCGACGCGTCGAAGTCGCGCGCGACCTGACGCTCGTAGCGCAGCAGCTGCCGTCCCTCGCGGGCATAGACATGATTCATCGGCCAGGACTTCTGGTCGGCATATTCGGTCCACTTGGCCGAGTCGACATCGACGAAGTCAATCACGCGGCGCGCATAGCGGCCCGGCTGCACGAACTGCGCCATCGGCGAGGAAAACACCAGCACCCGCGACACCGGCAGCTTCGCATGCAGGCGCGTGATCCAGTCGGCCAGCCCGCGGCTGCGATAGTAGTCGAGGCTGAGCGGCCGGTTGCGCAGCAGCGCCGTGGCGCTTCCCAGCCGCGCCATGCGACCGTCGAGCCGGGCGAAGTGGGTTTCCCCGCACAGCTTCTTTACCGTGTCCACGTACTGCCAGTCGTCCAGGTCGTCGATGAAGGTGCCCAGGTGTACCTGGTAGCGTTCGGCCAGGTGCTTGAGCAGGTGGTACGAGCGGATCTTGTCGCCCTTGTTGGGCGGATAGGGAATCCGGTGCGCCAGGTAAAGAAGATGCTCCACCGTGTCAGCCCAGGTTCTTGACGATGTGCGGCCCTATCATGTTGGCCAGCGCCAGCGGCATCTTTTGCCAGGTGCGTATCATCAGCTGGTACTTGGGATTGAGCGGATTGGTGTCCGGCACTTCCTTCGACGCCACCAGCTTGTATTCGTAGTGCAGCTGGGTCGGCTCGAAACCCCAGTTCTTCTTGAAGTCGTGCGAGCCCGTGCCCTTCTTGCTGCGACCGAAATCGAAGATGCGGTAGCCGCGCACGCAGGTACGGCGCATCAGCTCCCAGTACATAAAGTCGTTGCCCGCGCACTCTCGTGCCTCGGGCATGCCGCCGCCGTAGTAAGGCAGCACCTCGTCCCGGAAGTAGAAGCTCATCACGCTGCTGATCAGCTTGCCGTCGCGGGTGATGGTCATCAGCTCGCAGTCGTCGCCGAAGGTTTCCTTCAACAGCCGGAAGTACTTTTTCGAGAACACCGGCGTGCCCAGCCGGTGCACGCTGGTCGAGTAGGCGGTGAAGAAACGCTCGACGTCCGGGTCGATCTCGCTTTGCAGGCCGGCCTTGATCCCCTTGCGCACCATCGCGCGCTGCTTGCGCGGGATGGCGTTCAGGTTCTTTTCCGGGTCCGGGTCCATCTCCTTGCGGAAGGTCACGTACAGGTCTTTCGCCTGCCAGTCGGCGTTGCGCGGCGCGACGTTGTGGTATTCCAGATGGCCCACCTTCAGCTTCGCGGCCAGTTGCTGGGCCTCCCTGTCGAGCGCGGCGGCAACGGCCTCCGAGCTGGCGGCCGGGCCGCCATACACGCAGAACGGCAGCGAGCCCAGCGAATGGCCGAACAGCCGGCTGTTGATCTCGGCCAGCGGCAGCACGCCTTCGATGCGGCCGTCGACTTCGGCATAGTAAAAATAGGTCTTGTGCCCGAATGCCTGCTCGATCACCTTTTGCCAGCCGGCGCGGTGGAAGAAGCTGGCCTGCGGACAGCGCTGCACGAACTCGTCCCAGCGCTCGGCGTCCTGCGGCTGCATCAGCCTGATCTGCGGTGGCGCGGCGGCGATGGTGCGGGCGCGGTCCTGTGATGCTTCGATAATGGCGCTCATGATTTCTGCAGAAAGATCCGGTCCATGCGGTCCCAGGCGAAGTCGCGCGTCAGCGCCCGCAGCCGGGTTTCCATGCGTTCGAGATTGACGTAATGGCGAAAGCTGGTCTTGAGCCCGACGCCGCGCTGGCGCGGCTGGCCGGGGTCGACTTCCCATGGATGAAAATAGAAAATGCCCGACTGCCGGTCGTCGCGGTTGACCTTGTTGATGAAGAAACGCGACACCGCGTAAGGGAAGAAACGGAAATAACCGCCGCCGCCCGCCGGAAAATTCCGGTCCATCATGCGCACCGTCGTGATGGGCACTTCGAGCAGCCCGTCCTCGCCGTTCGGATAGTAGGCAAAGCGCGGCGCGTCGGGCATGCCGTAATGGTCATGCGCGATCGGATAGATGCTGGAACTGTAGCGGTAGCCCGCCTCGCGCAGCGTGTCCAGCGCCCACATGTTCTGCTTGCCGATCGAGAAGCTCGGCGCGCGGTAGCCCAGCACCTGCTGGCCGGAGATCTGCTCCAGCAGCGACTTGCTGCGCGTGATGTCGTCGCGAAATTCCTCACGGCTCTGGTCGGACGCCCGCAGGTGGCCGTAGCCATGGCTGGCGAGTTCGTGGCCGCCGTCGACGATGGCGCGCACTACCTGCGGGTAGCGCTCGGCGATCCAGCCCAGGGTAAAGAAGGTTGCCTTGACGTCGCGTTCCGCGAGCAGGCCGAGGATGCGCTCGACATTGCGTTCGACGCGGCAGTCCATGCTGTCCCATCGGTCGCGTGCGATATGCGGCGCGAATGCCGAGACCTGGAAATAGTCCTCGACGTCGATCGTCATGGCATTACGAATCTTGCCGGCCTGGACCGGCATTGCTGTGCTTGATTGCATGTTCTGCTCCTGTACCTGGGCGAAGACGGGATCGCCGTCGTCGCCAGGCTCAGATTTTCGAGGTTGAGATTAGCCGTTTGAGCACATCCAGCACCGAGGTCACCGAACGTTCGATCTTGGAAAGTCGCTCGTCGAGGTGTTCCAGGCTTTCGGCCGCCGTGTCGGTAAAGCCGTTGGGAATGCCGCCGTAGGCCGGCATCGCGCCGGCTTCCGGCGGCGGCGCGGTAAATTCTTCCTGGATGTCCTTGATGACTTCCCGCACCTCGACGTCGCCGAACTGGTGCAGCTCTTCCAGGTAACCCATCAGGAACAGGCGGTCGCACAAGGTATTGATCTTGCGCGGGATGCCGCCCGAGTATTCGAAGATGGCTGCATAGGCCTCGGGCGTGATGACCGGGTCGCCCTTCCAGCCGGCAGTCTGCAGCCGGTGCTCGATATAGAGCTGGGTTTCGGCAGCATCCATCGGCCCCAGGTGATAAGTCGCAATCACGCGCTGGCGCAACTGCTGCATGCCTTCGCTATGCAGCGTGCGCCGGAATTCCGGCTGCCCCAGCAGGAATGTCTGCAGCAGCGATTTCTCGTTGGTTTGGAAATTCGACAGCATCCGCAGTTCTTCCACCGTCTGCGGCGTCAGGTTCTGCGCCTCGTCCACCACCAGCAGCACCCGCTTGCCCTGCTTGTCGCTGTAGCGCAGGAACTGCTCCAGCCGTGCCAGCAGGCCGGTCTTGCTGGGGTCGTCGAACGGCAGGCCGAAGGCCGCCACTACCGAGCGCAGCGTGTCGTCGGAATTGAGGTGCGTATTGACGATCTGGGCAGCGATGATGCGGTTGGTTTCCAGCTTGCGGAACAGGTTGCGCACCAGCGTGGTCTTGCCTGCGCCGACTTCACCGGTGATGACAATGAAGCCCTCGCCCTGCGACAGCCCGTACTCCAGGTAGGACATCGCCCGCTTGTGGCCCTTGCTGCCAAAGAAGAAATTCGGATCGGGCCTCAGCTGGAACGGTTTTGCGTGCAGCCCATAAAAGGTTTCATACATCGGGTTCTGGCTCTCCGCTATAAGCGCATCGACAGGTAAGCCGAAATCGCGTTTTCGCGGAAATCGGACCCTATCTGGTTGAACGACCCCTGGTAGCGCCGCAATTCCACCGTGCCGGTCGTGCGCGGCGAGAACTGGTGGGACAAGCCCAGCGTCACCAGCTTGTTGTCATCGGTGATATTGCTCAGCAGCGAGGTGGTGCGGTAGTACTGCGCGTTCAGGTTCACGGTAGACAGCGTCGACAGGCGCAGGCTGTACAGCCCGCTCACGCCGCGCTGCCGGGTCTGGTCGGAAAAGAACTGGTTGCTGTTGCCAAAGCCGGCATTGGCGGTACTGTCGCTTTGCGGACGGCGCAAGGTGTCGTAGACGCTCAGCACCGCCGTCGACTTGGCGGCGGTAAATGCCACCGACGCCTGCAGGCGTTTCTGCAGGAAGAACCGGTTGGACAGGCCCTGGTTGCCATTGGCCAGCGTGGCAGGCAGATTGGTCGCACGAATGAACGCGTCGACTGCTTGCGCCCGCGCTACCGGGTCCGGAATGTTGGTCAGGAACGCCTGGTTCAGGAAGCTCGAGGTGCTGACCGATCCACCGTTGGCGAACTGTTCCTGCTGCGTCGTGATGTCCTCGTTGTAGCTGATGTTCCAGGTCGTGTAGCGGCTGCGATGCGAGCCGTTCAGGCTGTACGCATCGCCGTAGAAACGGCGGCCGGCGGTGGCCGCCAGGCTGGTGCGCGACGAGGGCTTCCAGTCGAAGCCGACCGACCAGGAAGCGCCTGACGGCGCTTCACCCAGTGTCTCGTAGGTGTAGCGCTCGTAGCCGGCGGAGCCGGTCAGGCTCAACTGGTCGGTAAGCCGGTAGCGCAAGGTGCCGTTGGCGTAGTCGCTCCTGACCGAATCGAGGTCGCTGTAGCTGCTGCGCTGGGTAGATCCGGCCACGTCCCAACCCAGCGTGCGATAGGCCTCGCCGCTCGAAATGTTGGCGTTCAGCCGGTCGCTGTTGTAGTTGGAAAACCCGCCGGTGTCGCTGTTGACGCCCTGGTGCGTGTAGCGGACCTCGCCCTGCGCCAGCGACCCGTAGCGTTTCCGGGCATACGGGCTGATCGTATAAGTGCGCACCTCGCTGCGGTTGCCGGTGGCGTACGTGCTGTCGAGTGCCTGCGGGCCGAACGCAGATGTGCTGACATTGCTGATATTGGCCGTGCCGTCGATGAACAGGAAATCATCGACCAGTTCCGCCCTGCCGCCGGCGTCGAGGTAGTTCTGGAAATCGCTGCCGGCGTTGCCACCGCTGTAATGGATGCTGCGCGCCTGGTAGGTGGCACGGAACTCCGAGCGGCGGCCCTTCCCGGTCAGCGTAAAGCCGGGCGCGATTTCCGTCACGAAGCCGGACTGCTCGCTGCCCGACGGCGCCAGGTTGTAGTTGTCGCTGTAGGTCTCGCGCAGCAGCAGTTCGGGCGTGAAGCGCCATTCCGCCGCCAGTGCGGGCGCTGCCTGCGCGCCAAGCAACGCCAGCGCTGCCAGTACCTGGGGACGCAGCCGGTTCAATGCGTTGCTACGGGCCATCTCAGTTGTACCCATAGCCGTAACTGTTGCCGGAGAATGCCTTGGTCTTGTTGTAGACGAGACTGACATTGTTGTCGGTGCCGAGCTGGCGCAGCGCGTCCTTGACCGCGTGCTGGGTCGTGGTCTCTGCTTCCACCACGACCACAACCTGGCCCATATGGCTGGCAAGCACCTTCGCTTCCGTCGTCATCAGCAGCGGCGGCGAATCGAAAATCACGATACGGTCCGGATAGCGCCGCGCGATGTCGTCCAGCAGGTTGCTCATCGACAGGCTGGCCAGCAGTTCGGTCGAGTTCTTGTGCGATTGACCAGCCGGAAGGATGCGCAAGGTGTCGACATTGGTGCGCAGCAGCACGTCCGACAGGTCCAGCTTGTCGTTGAGCAGCACGTCCATCAGGCCATCGGTCGCCTCGATGCCGAGATAACGCGGCACCGAGGGCCGCGCCACGTCGGCGTCGACCAGCAAAACGGTGTGGTCCATTTCCATCGCAATGCTCATCGCAAGGTTGATTGCGCAGAAAGTCTTGCCCTCGCCCGGCAACGCACTGGTCACCATGATCAGGTTATTGTGGCGGCCGGCACTGCCAGCGCCGCCACCCTTGGCCAGCGCATGCTTGATCAGCGGTCGCTTGATCATGCGGAATTCCTCGGCGACCGGGGTGCGGCCGCCTTCCGGCGTCACCATGCCGAGACGGTGCAACTGCTCGAGGTTGATGTCCACGCGACGGCTGGGCTGCCCGCTCGGCTGGCGGATTTCGGGGATGGCTTCGCGCGGCTGCGCATAAGCCATGGTCGGCTCCACCTTTTCCATGCGCTCGAACGCATGGTTGTCCGGGTGCTCGAAAGGCTGGCTTATCGGCTGGGCCATCGCCTGGCCCATGGGCGGATTCAGCGGATTGTTCAGCGGGTTGTTCAGGTCACTCACTGGCGGCAGTTCCGCCTTGTTGCGGTCCAGCCGGCCAGCGGCTTTTTCAATAATGCTCACGCGTTCTCCCAATCGTATTCAATGCGGCTAAGTGTCTCGGCAGCGGCGGCCTTCGCCGCCGCCAGCTTCACCATCAGGCTGTCAACAGCATCCGCGTCATGACGCCGGCATACAGCGTGACCAGGATGACAAGCGATGCGCCGAAGGCATAGAAACTGCGTTTGCGCTTGGCCCTTTCGTGGTCGGTCCAGTTCATCGACACCGAACCCAGGATCGGCAGGCCGGTCGACTCGCGCAGTCCGTTCTGGCTCAAGTAAGTCGGACGCAGCTGGCTCAGCAGCATCGCGAAGGCAATACCCGCGATCAGCGATCCGAGGAAGACCAGCGACGCCAGGCGCAGCCGGTTCGGGCCTGCCGGGCGCAGCGGCACGGTTGGCGGGTCGACGACGCGGAACTTCACCATGTCGGTGGTGTTGGTCAGGTCGCCGGACAGGCGCGCGGCCTCGCGCCGGCTGACCATCTGCTGGTAGCTGTCCTTGTTGACCTGGTAGTCGCGGTTGAGCTGCGCCATCTGGGTCTCGAGTTCGGGCCCGTTGATGCTCTGCGCACGCAGCCGGTCGTAGCGGACGGTGAATTCATCGACCCGTGCACGCATCGATGCAACCCGCGCCTCGGCGGTGGACAGCGCCACGTTGAGCTGCTGCAGCATCGGGCTGTAGCTCGCGCCGCGATCGCCGCCCGGCTTGAAGTTCTTCGCTTCCTCCACCTTCTGCGCTTCCAGCTGCTTGATCAGGCGCTTGGCCGAGATGATGTCCGGGTGCTGCTCGGTGTACTGCATGCGCATGGTGTCCAGGCCCTTCTGGAGCGCCAGGATGCGGCCGTCGAGCTCAGGGTTCATCAGTGCGCTGGCCGTCTGGTTGCCGTTGCCATTGCCCATGATCTGCACCTGGATCGCATTGCGCGCCTGCTCGGCCTCGCGCAGGTCGAGGCGGGCCTGGTTCAGCTGGTCGGCGGCAGCCTGCACCTGGGTGCCGTAATCGCCGCCCTGCGGCAAGGAACCGCTGTGCTTGATCTTGAAATCCTTCAGCGCATTTTCCGCTGCCACCAGCTTGGCTTCGTAGTTCTTGATCTGTTCATCCAGGAACTGGACAGCCTTGTCGGAATCGTTTTTCTTGTCGCCGAAACTGCCCTCGACGAAGATCGTCAGCAGCGATTGCACGACATCCTTGGCCACGCGCGGATTCGGATTGCTGTAGTTGATGGTGTAGAGGTCATCCCGGCCAGCGCTGACGATCTTGATTTCCTTCATCAGGTCGGTAATCAGCTCTTCATTTTCCTTGGGGGTCTTGGCCTTGATGTCCAGGTCGACCATGCGCATCACTTTTTCCACATTGGGCCGGCTGATCAGCGTACGGCTCATGATGGAAACCTGCTGCTCGACGTTGGGCAGCGTGGTCATGCCCGACATCAGCGGCTTCAGTATGCTCTGGGTGTCGACGAAGACCCGGGCCGATGCCTGGTAGTCGTCATCCAGCGTGTAGACGCGGATCCAGCCAGCCAGCGCAAGAACCCAAGCGACGATCACGGCGTGCCACCTGTACTTCCATACGCCCTTTAGCAGGAAGAGCACCTGATTGATCGTTTCTTCCATTTCTAACTCTCCATCTATTTACAGCTATCCGATACTGCATTTATACGATATTGCGCCGCAGCATGATTATTGCGAATCATGGAACAGTGCCGCCTGCGACCGAATTATACGGAGGGCAAAGGCCACTGAATTAACCATGTAGGCAAAAATTAACCTTTGGGACGCAATATTATGGCTATCCTGACAAGCAATTGGCGCTCTGAATCAATCCGTAACAATTTATTTTAAGCAATTTTCTGTACGAAATTAAACTTTATTTCTATAACGCAAAAATTCTTGCAGGCCGCGGACCGTGAGGCCGCGGCCTTTTTCCGTCAACGTAGCCCCGGGTCAAGGGCTGGATAACCTTAGAAAAAGCTTTCCGGGATCACAAGCACGTCACCTGGACGCATCGAAGCATTTGCAGACAGGTCGCCACGCTTGATCAGGTCATTAAGCCGAAGCGAGAAAGTCTGTTGCTTTCCATCAACATTACGGATAAGCACGGCTTTGTTGCCGGATGCGAATTCGGTGATGCCGCCTACGGCGATCAGCACATCCATCAGCGACATGTTTTCACGGTACGGCAGCGCCTGCGGCTTGGCGGCCTGTCCGATCACACGAATCTGCTCGCTGTAGGGACCGACAAAGCCTGTGACGATCACGGTGACGATAGGTTGCTGGATATATTTTTCCAGCGACTTTTCCAGGTCGCGCGCGAGCTGGGTAGCGGTCTTTCCGCTGGCATTCATGTCCTGGACCAGCGGCGTAGTGATCTTGCCGTCCGGCCTGACCGGCACTGTCAGCGACACTTCCGGGTTGCGCCAGACGGTAATGTTGACGGTGTCGCCCGGCCCGATCAGGTATTCATGTTGCGGCGCCTGCGAGCGGTCTGCCGCCAGGGAAGGATAGTCAGTCGTGGCGCACGCGGTCAGGGCCAACATGGCGCCAGTCAGGGCGACGGTGGCGGCTCGCCTGGCGAGAGTTGTTTGGAATGACTTCAATTGATCTTCTCCTTGCTGAATGAATGGATGCGCTCCGCGCAGGTGCGGCAGGAATGGTACGTTATGATAATGTTAAGGGCAACGCGAATTGTTGATCTGTTACGCGCTGTCAGGATGCCATAAACAAAATAATTGTCATAGGGTAATTTTGTGTTTTTGGCAGGTATTTGACGGAGAGCAATATTTAAATGGTTACGGGACTCGTTAGAAGGCCCCACACTAGGTGCAGGGCCTTGGTCAAATCACCTGATATTTCAGTCGATTTTAGTTCTTTACAAAGCTCACGAGGTCGATCGTGGTTCTTTGCACCAACGTCCTCGCCACGTTCGGCGATCCATATGTACGAACGCCACTAAACCGGATGTTTCTACCGAGCACTGGATCGAACCAAACATCCACTTGCTGGGTGTAGCCTTGGCCCAGGTAAGCGCTGTTTGTACTGTTGGAAACAGTCGTTGTTTCTCTAATGCGCAGCGCGTTAAATACACCGGCTGCAGTGGTGACCGACTCGTAGCCGACGACTTCGGCATCGATGGTCTGCGTTTCCCGATCAAGCGTGCCGCACGTAGCTATCCAGGAAGCAGTGAACTTCTTGCCTACCGTCAGGGGGAAATCAAGCAGTTTTTCCGACGGGCTAAAACGGGAATCCCTGTCCCCTGGCGTCCGGTCGTTACACGGCGGGTTTGCAGCGGTCGATATATCGGTAATACGGTTACCCTGGCTATCCAGTTCGACCTTCGACAGTTCTACATTCGACTCGGACAACAGGGTTTCGCTGGAGCTGCCATCTGCCCTCACCGCGTCAACGCGGCGGCGTGTATTTGCAAGATTCGTCGCCGTGCCATTCAACTGAACGACATTGGTGGAATACACGAACGAGTCACCTGCTTTAGGCACGACAGGTGCGAACGACGTTGCCTTGATTGTCACTGGTATGGTTTGAGACTGCGGGGGCGCTGTAGGCGTAGTAAAGAGAACGCTAGCATTTGTGTCAGTTGTTGCAGCAAGGACGGCTTTATAAGTCGTCGCACTCCGCGTGCGCTCAGCGGCTACTGCACCATTCAAAGTAGGAACAATTGCCGCCTGAGCTGAAGAAGTGATTTCCAGTTCCTGGCCAGAAGTCAAAGTGATGGTTGGCGCAGAAGCTGCAGTCGTAGGGTAACCCGCTACGACAACGCCATTCACCTTGGCAGTGACGCTCAGCGTCGTTGTTCCACCGCCGTTATTGCCTCCGCCGCCACCTCCTCCGCCACCGCAAGCGACCAATGCTGCACCAATAAAAGCGATCGGAATAAATTTAAGTTTCATAGTGGTCTCGTTCTTCCTAGTTGTCTGCGATGTTGTAATCGTTTCGCCTCCCTGCATGCCATTCGCAACGTCCTCGCGACCATCATGCTCAGCGCAAGATTCAGTATGGACACTTTTTTCACAGCAGGCTTGAGCATGGACAATAGTCTCTTCGACAACATTTGTATGTGCGGAAACCCACACACGATTTCGGCGTCTGAAGCAACATTTTGTTTCGCATATGCAATTTCAGGACTGCCTCTGATAACCAGTGCTTTGCTGGATATAGTGGATCTGGGGAAATTTAATGGCGTCCTGCCCGAAATGCAGAAAGCCGGCCTGTTTGGGCCGGCTTTCGATTCGTCTGACGACGACGGGTGTCCTGGTAGGCGCGAGTGGATTCGAACCAATGACCCCTACCATGTGAAGGTAGTGCTCTAACCAGCTGAGCTACGCGCCTGGAGAATATCTGCATCGGAGAATGGCAATTCCATGTAATGCCGGCTGGCCTGCATCGGGAATAATGCCGCTCCAAACAGACTTTCCGCTTGAAACGGTCGCCACTTTACCAGAACATCAATGGATTGCAAGTCGCTACGCCGCTAGTCGAAATGCCTTTGAGAAATAACAAGCTTTGTCAACGAATGAAGCACCCTCCTCGCCCCGGCATGCTTCATTGCCATGCCAATCAGCAAAACCGCACAGGCCCATTGGCAAACCATCTTCACTGCGCCGCGTTGGAGACCCGAGTCGACTTCAAACGCGGCGACTACAAGCCGACAATGCCGAATCCGTTCGATGGCTGATACGTGTAATAGAGGCCTACCGTGTCGCGCCGCTGGGTAGGAGAACCCTCACCGAACCGGGACGACTCGCGGCGCGAGGTGATGTATTTCACGGACACCAGATGATTGCGCTGCATCCGCATGGTCACAGCCGCTTCGCCGCGAAACACCTGGTCCGTGGCGTCGCTGTCGGAGCGTATCAGGCTGCCGGCAAAATATTTCCGGGCAGTGAGATCGAGCGACGCATCGTTGCCCAGCACAATGCGCAGCGCAAGCATCATCTGCGGCGCCAGACCATAGCGGTCGTCCCGCGGCGCCGAGCTGCGTATCGTGCCCATCGCGGTATAACCCAGGCCCGCCGACGCGTGACCCTGCACAGCCATCGACGGCGATACCAGCCACTGGCCTGTGCTGCCCAGCGACAGCGCTGAACTCGACAGGCGAAAGACCTGTGGCGCCAGGTAATCGAAACTGCCATAAATGCCCCAGATGCCGCGATAGCGTGCCCCCGCGCCATATGCCGACCCGAACAGGAGGCCACGGTTGGCCAGGCTCTCGACACCGCCATTGTTTGCCCGGATGTTGAAGCTGAAATAATCGAACGGGCGACGGTACGTATAACCGGCCTTGCCAGGCAAGCCGTAGTCGAGTCCAAACTCGACGGCGGCTTCGCTCTTGCGTTCCGACAGCGACGGTCCGAGATTGCTGTTCAGTGTCGTGCTGGCACCGGCCATGTAACGCGCGAACGTTGCCGGCTGGCCGCTGACAAACGCGCTGGCGCCGGCAACGCCCAGGTAACGATTGAAGCCGAGCGGCGGCGATATGGCGGCTGCGCCCAGCTCACGCCAGAACGGCGTGAGCCCGCCGCCGCGCTCCAGCAGCAGGTGCGACATGCGAAACAGGCTCTCGCCCAGGAAGCTGCCGCCGAGACTGGTGGTGATCTGGTCATTCTTGGACGGCGGCGTGGTCTCCCCGGCAATCTCCCATACGGCGCTGCCGGCAAACGTGTAGCCGAACGACTGCCAGAACGGCAGCCCGTTGCTGCGGGCCAGGCCGAAGTAGACTGAGCCCTGGTAAGGATGCCCGATCTGGTTGACCACGAAAGAATCGTCATCGGTCGTCCAGCTGCTGTGCAGGTTGCGCCTTATCGACTCCCGGCTCACATTGAAGTCGTCGCCGATGAACCGGTGGTCGAAGCGATTCAGCAAAAACTGGAATGCGCCGATTTCCAGCGCCGGCAACAGGTAATTTCGCGGACCGGCGTCCGCGGCCCAGGCGTCGGCTGCAGGCACTGCCGGCAAGTTGCCGCTGACGGCCGTCTGCTGCGATCCTGCATTTGCAGCAGTCATGGAAAAAGCTGGCGTTTCGTCTGCGTGCGCAAGCTGAGTCAACGCCAGACCCCAGAGCAATGCGCCAGCTTTCATCAGCCTTTCCGCGGCAAGGGCAACCGCCCTGCAGCGCGATGGCGCGGCCAAGGCGGCTGGCATCAGCGTAATGGATTTGCTGATTGAAAAAGAAGGATCGTCGGTCAACCAGGGCATGAATTTATCTTTCACAACGGCGCCATCCGTGGCTAAGCTCGAAATGGCCCATGAATGTTGGCACCAGCATCGCGTGACGTCTTCGTTCGGATGATGGACAGCCATGTAAAGAAGCGGAACAGCATCCTGGAACATACTCGGTTCGCCCTTGCGTCATGCCTCGACGATGAGAACCAGTCGAAGCTTAGCGCCAGTTTATATTTGCCCCAATTCAAATGCGGAGATTGTTGGCGTAGCGTCAAATGTCCCGGTTGCGGGAAACATAAAATGAACTGATCGCCGTCGCCGGTCCAGGGTCGCCAGGTCGCTGCAATTTCCTTGCAGGGTGCGGCCGCCCGTTAAGTACGGCATGGATGATGGCCTCCCCTGGCTACATCCGGATTCAATAGTTGCACACAAATCTGCAAAGCCGGATCGGTGCCGTGCATGCGGCCTGAGCCGGCAAGTCGCCACGACGAGGCACACGTGCATGAATGAATGGTTTTACGACATCTGGACGACAGTTCTTGAAGAGTTTTCAGACCTGTCCGACCTGAAAGACTGGACCCGGATCACGCTGCGCCTGCTGGTCGCGGCAGTGCTCGGCGCGCTCATCGGGTACGACCGGGAAGCAAGAAACAGGTCGGCAGGCCTACGTACGCACATGCTGGTTGCGCTTGGCGCGGCGATCTTCATTATCACGCCGATGCAGTCCGGCATGGAAATAGAAGACCTGAGCCGCGTCGTGCAAGGCATCATCGCCGGCATCGGCTTTCTTGGCGCCGGCGCCATTCTCAAGCTGGAGCATAGCGAAAGGATACATGGCCTGACCACGGCCGCCAGCATCTGGATGACGGCGGCGATCGGGATTGCAGCCGGCCTTGGTCGCGAGATGACAGCCACACTCAGTGCGGTCATTACGCTTTTCGTGCTGTCGGGACTTTACGGGCTGGAATCAAGAATGACAGCAAGGCGGGCCGGAGAAAAACGAGAGTCATAGGCCGTCGGATTCAATGTCCGACGGCCATTCCCGTCACACCTGGCAGCGTAAGGCCAGCTTACCTGGCGCCGGATGATCCGCTGCTGCCCGCTCCGGTCGTGCCGCCGGTCGTGCCGCCGGCACTGCCGCTGGACCTGGCGGCGGCATTCATGCTGCCCTCCAACTTTTTCGCCCGCGCCAGATGGGAGTCGACCACCTTGATCGTCTTCGCCGCATAAGCCTTGAGCTGCGGGTCCTTCGCGTTCTTGCTGACATCGCTCAGCATGTCGTGCGTACGCTGATGGTCACCAACGCCCACGCGCTTGATGAACTGCTCATCGAACGTTTCCCCGCTCAAGGCCTGCAGCGCGGTGGCGATCCCCTTGTGCTGGACGTCCGTCTCTGTAGGCAGCGTCACGCCCTTGCTGCTGGCGATCTTCTTCAGTTCGTTCTGTGCCTCCGCATTGTCGGCCGGGCCGTTCTTCATGCGCCGCAAGCGCCATTGATTGGATTCAAACCGCGTGAGTGCGACAGATCTGCATTCGCCACCATGGCGCGAAACTATGCTGGCGACACGGCCGTGGCTGACGCGAGACCTTTGAAGGGCGGCCGATTTCAAAAAAAATCAACGGGAGAACCCATGCACGAAAGGCCTTGCAAGTTATATGGTGCGGAAATCAGCTACTTCACTGGCAAGGTCAGAGCTTACCTGCGCTGGAAGGACATTCCCTTCGAGGAAATTGCCTCCGACGCAGCAGCCTTCCGGGAGGTGATCGTGCCGCGCGTGGGCTTCCCCGTGATCCCGGTGCTGATCACGCCGGATGGCAACTGCCTGCAGGACAGCACCGACATCATCGACACGCTGGAGACGCGCAGCGCCGGCCCATCGGTCTATCCCGCCGCGCCGTGCCAGCGGCTGGCCGCCCTGCTGCTGGAAGCCTACGGCGACGAATGGCTGGTCATCCCCGCCATGCATTACCGCTGGCATCACAACCGCGAATGGGCAATGCAGGCCTTTGGCGAACTCAGTGCGCCGGATGAATCGCCCGAGCGGCAGCGGGAAATCGGCGCCCGACGCGCCGAGCCGTTTGCGCATGCCGCAAGGCTGCTCGGCGCGGAGCCGCACATGCACGCGGCAATCGAGTCCTCCTACGAGAACCTGCTTGCCGATCTTGATGCCCATTTCCATCAGCATCCATTCCTGTTTGGCGACCGGCCTTCGATCGGCGACCTTGGCCTGATCGGTCCGTTCTATGCGCACCAGTATCGCGACCCGAAGAGCGGCGAGTTGATGCGCCGACTGGCGCCGCACGTGGCGGGCTGGGTAGAACGCATGCAACATCCGCTACCCCTGCGCGGCGACTTTCTTCCAGACGATGCCGTGCCTCCAAGCCTGCTGCCGGTACTGCGGCGAATGTTCGACGAACAGCTGCCGGTCCTTGCCGATTCGGCGCGCCGGGTGGAACAGTGGATGGCGGCCAACCCCGGCGAGCCGCTTCCGCGCACGATCGGCATGCATGGATTCATGCTGGAAGGCCAGGAAGGGACGCGCATCATCCGTCCCTACAGCCTGTGGATGCTACAGCGGGCACGCGACTATTACCTGTCGCTCGATGCGCCGGGCAAGGCGGCAGCGAACCAGATGCTGCGCGCAGCAGCTGGCGAGAGTTTTATCGACTTCAGGGATCCGCCGCGGCTGGCGCGAGCCGGTCTCAGCGTGAGGCCGGCGTAAGTGCCGGCTGCAAAAGCGCGCGCCGCTGGCAGCGTCGGTCCACAGGAGGCGCATGGCAACGACCCGGCCGGGCCGTCGAACCCGGAGTTTGGCCGCATTCGGCAACGACAGCTTGAAGGATGCGGTGCGGGCATGCTGATCCATCTTTCCACAACATCTTTTCAAGGGCCGTAACGATGTCATCCAACACCCCCGACGAGCTGGAACCGCGAGCGCCAGGTTTTCTAGGCAGGCTCTTCCGCATCTACTTCGTTGGCGCCCTGTTCGTGGCAGGCGCGGCGGTACTCTGGTATGGCGCCGACGTGCTGATGCTGCTGTTCGCCTGCATCCTTTTTGCCATACTGCTCCATGCCGCCAGCGCAAGGCTACGAACCTTCGTGCCGGTGTCACGCGGCGCAGCGCTTTCCATCGTGATCGTGCTGCTGCTCCTGACCTTGGGCATCGGCGGCTGGCTGATGGCGCCGGGCATCAGCCAGCAAGGTGAAGAACTTGCGAGCGCCATCCCGCAGGCCGTCGACAAGCTGCGCAGCGCTGTCAGCGATCAGCCGTTGTTGCGACAGCTGGCGGAGGCGCTCCCCCCTACCGAGGAAATAGTGGACCAGGTGGCATCCATGCTGCCGAATGCCGGGGTATTTTTTTCCGGCTTCCTGGGTGTCATCGGGAACATTGCCATCATTCTCTTTGCCGGCATCTATTTTGCCGCACAGCCGCGGGTCTACATCGAGGGCATCGTGACGTTGACGCCGCCGCGCCACCGCAAGCGCGCGCGTGAAGTCCTGGACGAGCTTGGGGAAACGCTTGCCCAGTGGCTGGCCGGCAAGATCGTTTGCATGCTGGCGGTCGGCATCGTCAGCGGTATCGGCCTGGCGCTGCTTGGCGTGCCGATGGCGGCCATCCTCGGCATCGTTGCCGGCCTGCTGGACTTTATCCCCTACGTCGGCCCCATCATGGCCGGCGTTCCCGCCGTGCTGATCGCCTTTTACGACAGCCCGACCACTGCGCTCTACGTGATGCTGCTGTTCGTCGTGATACAGACTGCCGAAGGCTACCTGCTGCTTCCCCTCGTCGAGCGCCGCACGGTGTCCCTGCCGCCCGCATTGAACATCATGATGCAGGTGCTGCTGGGCACGCTGTTCGGGTTTGCCGGCGTAGCGCTTGCAACGCCGCTGACCACCATCATTGCGGTCCTGGTGACCATGCTCTACGTCCAGAATATGTTGCACGACCCGGTGAAGACACCGCGCGAAGCGTCTGCCGAGTAGGACGGGCGCATGCCGGCCGTTCCAACGCATGTCGGATGCTGGCGAAGTGGACGTTGGAACAGGAAGGAATGCATTGAGAGAGGTGGAGGCGGGGGTCGGGATCGAACCGGCGTACACGGCTTTGCAGGCCGCTGCATAACCACTTTGCTACCCCGCCACTGGACTCAATGACTTTTATCCGCTGGAACACATGCCTGCATTCCGGGATGACTGACTACGGCGATGCACGTTACGTTGCAGCACATTGCCGAGGCGTGATTATACTCATTTCTCGCTGCACGTACAGCCCGGCCCGATATTTTCTCCGGACAATTTTCACAATAAAAAAGACAGCGAGAAAGCGTGCGGACATAAAAAAAGGAAGCCCTTACGGACTTCCTTTTTTCCAATCTGGAGCGGGAGAAGAGTCTCGAACTCTCGACCTCAACCTTGGCAAGGTTGCGCT
>CAUQYP010000053.1:0-21890 GCA_963522035.1 uncultured Noviherbaspirillum sp.
GCGTCGCCGTCTAACGGGGATCCACGTCAAAGACCGCGTCAAAAGCAACGGCAACTGCAACTGCAACGGTCGCTGCGCGGGCAACGGCAACTGCAACCGCAACGGTCGCTGCGCGGGCAACGGCAACTGCAACCGCAACGGTCGCTGCGCGGGCAACTGCAACGGCTACCGCTGGCATGGATGCCCGCAGGGCAACAAAAATTCCACGCAATATTTTCAAGGCGACATCCAATTTCCTGAGCTATACTCAGGTCCAGTTTTCGCAGGCGGCTGGCGGGTCGGCTCCGACCGCGGCAAGCCTTCCCATAGTTCTTTCCATCGTGAACTCCAAGGACGTCATGGCAAATTCATTCATCACTCTCCCCGGACTCAGCTTCGACCATGGCGAGGACATCGCCGCACTGCGCGACACGGTGCAGCAGTTCGCGCAGGCCGAGATCGCGCCGCGCGCAGCCGAGATCGACCGCAGCGACCAGTTCCCGATGGACCTTTGGAAGAAAATGGGCGACCTTGGCCTGCTCGGCATCACGGTCGACGAGGAATACGGCGGCACCGCGATGGGCTACCTGGCCCATATCGTCGCGATGGAGGAAATCTCTCGCGCCTCCGCTTCGGTCGGCCTGTCCTACGGTGCGCATTCCAACCTGTGCGTCAACCAGATCCGCCGCAACGGCAGCGACGAACAGAAGGCGAAGTACCTGCCCAGGCTGGTGTCCGGCGACCATGTCGGCGCGCTCGCCATGTCCGAGCCGAATGCCGGCTCCGACGTCGTGTCGATGAAGCTGCGCGCGGAATGGAAGGGCGACCGCTGGGTGCTCAACGGTAGCAAGATGTGGATCACGAATGGGCCGGATGCCGACGTGCTGGTGGTCTATGCGAAGAACGACATCGAGGCCGGCCCGCGCGGCATGACCGCCTTCCTGATCGAAAAAGACTTCAAGGGTTTCTCCGTCGCGCAAAAGCTCGACAAGCTGGGCATGCGCGGCTCGCACACTGGCGAACTGGTGTTCCAGGACTGCGAAGTGCCTGCCGAGAACGTGCTGGGCGGGTTGGGACGCGGCGTCAACGTGCTGATGTCCGGGCTGGACTACGAGCGCACCGTGCTATCCGGCGGGCCGCTGGGCATCATGCAGGCCTGCATGGACGCAGTGGTGCCCTATGTCCACGAGCGCAAGCAGTTCGGCCAGCCCATCGGCGAATTCCAGCTGATGCAGGGGAAACTCGCCGACATGTATTCGACCATGATGGCCTGCCGCGCCTATGTGTATGCGGTGGGCCAGGCCTGCGACCGGGCGAAGACGCCGGAAGCGGTGCGCGCGCTGCGCAAGGATGCGGCCGGCGCCATCCTGTACTCGGCCGAGAAGGCGACCTGGATGGCGGGCGAGGCAATCCAGGCGCTGGGCGGTAACGGCTATATCAACGACTATCCGGTCGGTCGCCTGTGGCGCGACGCCAAGCTGTATGAAATCGGTGCGGGAACCAGCGAGATCCGCCGCATGCTGATCGGCCGCGAGCTGTTCGGCGAGACCAGGTAAGGGCTGCCGGCGATGAACATCATCGAAACGAAACTGAACCCGCGCGGCGACGACTTCAAGGCCAATGCCGACGCCATGCGCAGCGTGGTCGAGGACCTGAAGCAGAAGGTCGCCGCCATTGCGCTGGGCGGCGGCCAGGGCGCCCGCGACAAGCACACTGCGCGCGGCAAGCTGCTGCCGCGCGACCGGGTGCAGATGCTGCTGGACCCGGGCACGCCTTTCCTCGAATTTTCCCAGCTTGCCGCCTACGACATGTATGACGATGCCGCGCCTTCCGCGGGCATCATCACCGGCATCGGCCGCGTCGCCGGGCTGGAATGCGTGATCGTCTGCAACGACGCGACGGTCAAGGGCGGCACCTATTACCCGATGACGGTCAAGAAGCATCTCCGCGCGCAGGAGATCGCGATGCAGAACAGGCTGCCGTGCATCTACCTGGTCGACTCCGGCGGCGCCAACCTGCCCAACCAGGACGACGTCTTCCCGGACCGCGACCACTTCGGCCGCATCTTCTACAACCAGGCCAATATGTCGGCCGAGGGCATACCGCAGGTGGCCGTCGTCATGGGTTCCTGCACCGCGGGCGGCGCCTATGTGCCGGCCATGAGCGACGAGTCCATCATCGTCAAGGAACAGGGCACCATCTTCCTCGGCGGCCCGCCGCTGGTGAAAGCGGCCACCGGTGAAGTGGTCAGCGCAGAAGACCTGGGCGGCGGCGACGTGCATACCAGGCTTTCCGGCGTGGTCGACCACCTGGCGCGGGACGACATGCATGCGCTGGCGATGGCGCGCAGCATCGTCGCCAACCTGAACCGGCAGAAGTCGTCCGACACGCTTCTGCGCGAGGTGGCCGAGCCTAAGTACCCGGCCGAAGAGCTGTACGGCGTGATCCCGGTCGACACCAGGAAGCCGTTCGATGTGCGCGAAGTCATCGCCCGCATCGTCGACGGCAGCGTGTTCCAGGAATTCAAGGCGCGCTACGGCACCACGCTGGTCTGCGGTTTTGCGCATATCTACGGCATGCCGGTCGGGATCGTCGCCAATAACGGCATCCTGTTTTCCGAGTCGGCGCTGAAGGGCACGCATTTCATCGAACTATGCTGCCAGCGCAAGATACCGCTGGTGTTCCTGCAGAACATTACCGGCTTCATGGTCGGCCGCAAGTACGAGAACGAGGGCATCGCCCGCAACGGCGCGAAGATGGTGACCGCGGTCGCCACGGCCGCGGTTCCCAAGTTCACCGTCATCATCGGCGGCAGCTTCGGCGCGGGCAACTACGGCATGTGCGGGCGGGCCTTCTCGCCGCGCTTCCTGTGGATGTGGCCGAACGCGCGCATCTCGGTGATGGGCGGCGAGCAGGCGGCCAGCGTGCTGGCGACCGTCAAGCGCGACGGCATCGAGGGGCGCGGCGGCAGCTGGAGTGCGGAGGAAGAGGCTGCGTTCAAGCAGCCGATCAAGGACCAGTACGAGCACCAGGGCCATCCGTACTTCGCCAGCGCCCGCTTGTGGGACGACGGCGTGATCGACCCGGCCGACACCCGCATGGTGCTGGGGCTGGGGCTATCGGCGGCGCTGAACGCGCCCATCGAAGACACGAAGTTCGGCCTGTTCCGGATGTAGGGAGACGACATGGAAAGTAACGGGTACCAGACGCTCGAACTCGTCCGCGACGGCGCGCTTGCCACGGTATGGCTGAACCGTCCCGACGTCCGTAACGCGTTCAACGAGACCACCATTGCCGAGATCACGGCGGTGTTCAAGGCGCTGGACCAGGATGGCGGGGTACGCGCAGTGGTGCTGGCGGCCCGCGGACCGGCCTTCTGCGCCGGCGCCGACCTGAACTGGATGAAGAAGATGGCCAGCTACAGCCGCGACGAGAACCTCGCCGACGCCGCCGGCCTGGCCGCGATGCTGCGCGCGATCCACGACTGCGCAAAGCCGGTGGTGGCCAGGGTGCAGGGCGACTGCTATGCCGGCGGCATGGGCCTGGCTGCCGCGGCCGACATCGTGGTGGCGGCCGAAGGCGCGCACTTCTGCCTGTCGGAAGTGAAGCTCGGCCTGATTCCAGCGACGATATCGCCGTATGTCATCCGGGCGATGGGTGCGCAGGCTGCCCGGCGTTACTTCCTGACGGCGGAGCGGTTTTCCGCCGCCGAGGCCCACCGGCTGGGCCTGGCCCATGAAGTGGTCGCCGCCGACGCGCTCGACGCCACCGTGCAGGCGCTGGTGGCGGCGCTGCTGGCGGCCAGCCCTTCTGCGGTCGCCCAAGCCAAGCGGCTGGTGCATGACATGAGCGGCCAGCCGCTGACGGATGCGCTGGTCGACGACACGGTGGCCCGTATTGCCGACATTCGCGCTTCCGAACAGGGCCGGGAAGGCGTCAGGTCTTTCCTCGAAAAACGCAAGCCGTCATGGCTGCCTTGAATTCCGACGCACGCAGGCGCCAGCCACAATAATGGAGAACCCATGTTCACGAAAATCCTGATCGCCAACCGCGGCGAAATTGCCTGCCGGGTCGCCGCCACCGCGCGCCGCATGGGTGTCAAGACGGTTGCCGTGTATTCGGAAGCCGATGTCGACGCCCGCCATGTCGCGCTGTGCGACGAGTCGGTGCCGGTCGGGCCGTCGGCAGCGCGCGAAAGCTACCTGCGCGCCGACAGGATTATTGCCGCTGCGCTGGCGACCGGCGCGCAGGCGGTGCATCCGGGCTACGGCTTCCTGTCGGAGAATGCCGGCTTCGCGCAGGCCTGCGCCGACGCCGGCATTGCCTTCATCGGCCCGCCAGCCTCCGCCATCGACGCCATGGGCTCGAAGTCGGCCGCGAAAACCCTGATGGAAAAAGCCGGCGTGCCGCTGGTGCCCGGTTACCACGGCGAGGAACAGGACCCGGATTTCCTGCAGGCCGAGGCCGACCGCATCGGCTACCCGGTGCTGCTGAAAGCCAGCGCGGGCGGCGGCGGCAAGGGCATGCGCATCGTCGAACAAGGCGAGGACTTCAAGGCGGCGCTGGCATCCTGCAAGCGCGAGGCGAGCAGCAGCTTCGGCGACGACAAGGTGCTGATCGAAAAGTACCTGACCCGCCCGCGGCATATCGAGATCCAGGTGTTCGCCGACAGCCTGGGCAATTGCGTCTACCTGTTCGAGCGCGACTGCTCGGTGCAGCGCCGCCACCAGAAAGTGCTGGAAGAAGCCCCGGCGCCCGGCATGAACGAAGAGCGCCGGCGCGCGATGGGCGAAGCGGCCGTGGCGGCAGCGCGGGCGGTCGGCTATGTCGGCGCCGGCACGGTGGAATTCATCGCCAACCAGGACGGCTCGTTCTATTTCATGGAGATGAATACCCGGCTGCAGGTGGAGCACCCGGTGACGGAGATGATTACCGGCCAGGACCTGGTCGAGTGGCAGCTTCGGGTCGCCAGCGGCGAAGCGCTGCCCCTGCGGCAGGACGAACTGCGCATCAACGGCCATGCGCTCGAAGCGCGTATCTATGCCGAAAACCCGGACAATAACTTTTTGCCATCGATAGGCCGTTTGCGCCACCTGCGCATGCCGGAGGCAGTAAGCTTTTCGCTCGGCGACAATCCGGCCCATCCGGCGGCCGTGCGCATCGACAGCGGCGTGCGCGCCGGCGACGCGATCTCGCCGTTCTACGACCCGATGATCGCCAAGCTCATCGTCTGGGGCCGCGACCGCGGGGAAGCGCTGGCGCAGATGGCGAGCGCGCTGGCGCATTACCAGGTAGTGGGCCTGACCAGCAATATCGCCTTCCTCAAGCGCCTGGTGGAGAGCCCGCCGTTCGCCGGCGCTGACCTCGACACCGGCCTGATCGAGCGCAACCAGCAGGTGCTGTTCCCGGCGCCGCAGCCGGCCGGCTTCGACGCGCTGGCCCTGGCGGCGGTGGCGCTGGTGTTGTCCGAGCCGCGTTACGTGGCATCAGGCGCCGGCGACCCGTGGGCGCGTGCCGATGGCTGGCGCATGAACATGCCGCTGCGCCGCCGCTTCCACTTCATCGACCACGCGTCGCCGCTGGATGTAGTGGTGAACTACCGTTCGCAAGGCTGGCTGCTGGAGCAGGGCGAGGCCGCCGCCCAAGTCACCCTGGTCCGGCACGAGGGTAGCGACTATGCGATTCGCCTCGACGGCCGCCTGGTGCGCGGCACCGTGGTCATCGATGGCGAGGACCTGCATGTCTTTACCGGCGAGCGCCACCTGCTACTACGCTACGTTGACCCGCTGCTGCATGCGGGGGAGGCGGAGGACGAGGGGGGAAGGCTTACCGCGCCGATGCCGGGCAAGATCGTGGCCATCCTGGTCAGCAAGGACGAGGCCGTGCTCAAGGGCGCGCCGCTGCTGATCATGGAGGCGATGAAGATGGAGCACACGATTGCCGCGCCGCGCGACGGCGTGGTGCAGGAACTGCTGTATGCCACCGGCGACCAGGTGGAAGAGGGCGTGCAGCTGCTGTCGTTCCAGGCCTGATGCGGTGAACACCGCGGCAAAGCCGGCGCGGAAGCGGGCGGTACTGGGGGAGCGCTCCGAGCGCCGGGTCAGGGAGATCCTCGGCGTCGCGCGCCAGGTGTTTTCCGACAACGGCTATGAGAGCGCCACCACGCTGGACATCGCGCGCCGGGCCGGCATTTCCGAAGCCACCGTGTTTTCCTATTTCGCCAGCAAGCGCGACCTGTGCATGCAGGTCATCAAGGGTTGGTACGACGAGATCTCGCAGGTGCTGGAGCAGGAAGTGCCCCAGGTGGCAGGCACCCGCGCGCAGCTTCATTATGTAGTGCATAAACATCTGGTCACGCTGATGCAGGATGGCACCGGCATGTGCAAGCTGGTGCTGTCCGAAGGCCGCAGCGCCGACGCGGAATTTGCCGGCATGATCGCCGAACTCAAGCGCCGCTATACCGCGCCGCTGATGAAAGTGCTGGCCGCCGCCCAGCGCACCGGCGAAATCCGCCAGGACATGCCGCTGCCGCTGCTGCGCGACATGGTGTACGGGTCGATGGAGCATGTACTCTGGGATTACATGGTGAACCGCAACAAGCCGGATGTAGAGACGACTGCACGGCAGCTGACCGAGATGCTGTGGACCGCGTTCGAGCCGGCGGAGCGGTCACTGCAGAAGCTGGCGCAGTTTCGGCAGGAGGTGATGGAGGCGGTGGGGCGGCTGGAAGAATCGTAGAGGGGCATGAAACCGTTTGGCGGCGTGCGGTACGTAAAGGCTGCAACGCGCCATGCCTTCAGGCGCCTACTTCAAGGAATAAAAATGGATTCAATTGCCTACACATCCCGCCTTCCTTACGCCGAGGTCCTTTCCAGAAACCCTTCACGACTTTTTAAGCAGCAGCAGCCGCAGCGTGCGGCAAACCTGGTTAATAAAGTCGATACCCCCAGCCGCAGTATTTTCCAGCGAGCCTTGCTCTGGATAAAGGGTTGGGTGCAAGGCCGCGTAAAAGCGGCATCCATCAACCGTGCACTTGCTCCTTTTATTAAGGCAGCGAAAGCTGGCAGTGCTAGCGCTATTACGCCTGAGCATCTGAACAAACTGGCATCGGCGCTGGCAGATGGAGGCAATCCGCACGTTGCAAGGCTGATAGCAGGAACAGTTCGAAAGAGTATCAAGTCGCTTGATCTGGCCGGTTTGAAACGCTTAAAAAATTTGCTTGGCAGACTTAACCAGTCCGGCACGCATCTTGAGAAAACCTTGCTTGAAACAGTGGACGGCAATATTAAAGAGGCAAAAGTAAAAGAAGCGAAACTTAACCTGTACTCAGCATTGTCGATATTCTCCGAATGGTCAGCCAAACCGGTCAACGCCAATTCCAAAGCTGGTATTTCGCTGGATAGCATTAAGCATAACCTTTTGACGATAATCGATCTGCTTGAACCTGCTGGAAAAATCACTGATGTAGATGATGCAGAACATCTGCGGAAAATTGATTTCAGAGCCGCGTCATCCGTCATCACGAAGCAGACCTTGAACTCATGGTTCATGGAGCATTCACCCAATCAGCAACCAAGGGTGAAGACAAACCTCTGGAGCATGGCTCAAGATTCGGTCCTGGAACGCAGTGCAAGCGAAGGCGACCGGGCGATACATGCTTTTTGTACGGCGGTAACGAAGTCGCTTTGGCCGAATGACAAACGCCACGGTCTTCGTTGACTGAGCTTATTCCCCCGGCGGCGCCAGCACGTCCCGGCTGCCGTTGCTGGACATTGCTGAAAGTATGCCCGCCGCCTCCATCTGTTCGACTAGCCGCGCGGCCCGGTTGTAGCCGACCCGCAGTTGACGTTGCACCGAAGAAATCGACGCCTTCCTGGTGCGGATGACGAAGGCGACAGCTTCGTCATACAGCGGGTCGGCTTCCGCGTCGGCGTCGGCCGCGGGCGCGTCGCCGGCCTCGTCGGCCACTGCCGGGCCGGCGAGCACGGCTTCTTCATAGTCCGGCTCGCCGAACTGCTTCAGGTATTCCACCACGCGATGCACTTCCTGGTCGGACACGAACGCGCCGTGCACCCGCTGCGGATAGCCCGAGCCCGGCGGCAGGAACAGCATGTCGCCATGCCCGAGCAGGGCTTCGGCGCCCATCTGGTCCAGCACGGTTCGGGAATCGATCTTCGACGACACCTGGAACGCAACCCGGGTCGGAATGTTGGCCTTGATCAGGCCGGTAATGACGTCGACCGAGGGTCGTTGGGTTGCCAAAATCAGGTGAATGCCGGCGGCACGTGCCTTCTGCGCCAGCCGGGCGATCAGTTCCTCGATCTTCTTGCCGGCAACCATCATCAGGTCGGCCAGTTCGTCGATGATCACCACGATCATCGGCAATGGCTCCAGCGGTTCCGGCGCATCGGGTGTCAGCGAGAACGGGTTGGGCACCTTGCGCCCGGCCGTGGCCGCGTCGCGAATTTTCTGGTTGTAGCCGGCCAGGTTGCGCACGCCCAGCGCCGACATCAGGCGGTAGCGGCGGTCCATCTCGACCACACACCAGTTCAGCGCGTTCGCCGCCAGCTTCATGTCGGTGACTACCGGCGCGAGCAGGTGGGCAATGCCGTCGTAGACCGACAGTTCCAGCATTTTCGGGTCGATCATGATGAGCCGGACGTCGTCCGGCGTCGACTTGTACAGCAGCGACAGGATCATTGCATTGATCGCCACCGACTTGCCGGAACCCGTCGTGCCCGCCACCAGCATGTGCGGCGCGCGCGCCAGGTCGGTCACCACCGGCTTGCCGGTGATGTCCTTGCCCAGCGCAATGGTGACATTGGACGCCGAGCCGCGGTAGGCGTCCGACTCCAGGATTTCCGACAGCCGTATCATCTGCCGCCGCAGGTTGGGCAGCTCCAGGCCCATGCAGGTCTTGCCGGGGATGGTCTCGACCACGCGAATCGACGTCAGGCCAAGCGCCCGCGCCAGGTCCTTCATCAGGCCGACGATCTGGGCGCCGCGCACGCCGATCGCCGGCTCGACTTCGTAGCGGGTAATGACCGGCCCCGCGCCCGCGCCCAGCACGGTGACCGGGACCTTGAATTCCTTCAGGCGCTGTTCGATCAACTGCGCGGTGTCGTCGAGTTCCTGCTGCGAGATGTCGATGCTGGCGCCATCGGCCGCGTCGAGCAGGCTGAGGCCGGGCAGGGGCATCCAGTGCGATGCCGGACGAGGCCGTTCGGGAGGCTGTGCGGTCGACGCCGGCGAGGGTGCGGGCGACGAACGGACAACGTCGGCCCGGCCCGTCACGGCGGAGGGCGCGGGCGCCGCAGACGTGTGCTGCGCGAAAAAGATATCGCTGCTATCGATCACCGGAATCTCTTCAGTCGCTGGCGCACTGGCATGCCAGGCGGCTGGCGTTGGATCGATCGTAAAGCCTGGCGGCAGGAACTCGCTGCTGTCGATGACCTCCGGTGGCAGAAACGTGCCGCTGTCGACGGCCTCGGTTGGCTCGAACCCGGCAAGTGGGGCGATGGCAGCGGCAGGGTGTTGCGTCGCGACCGGTTCGGCGAACCGTCTCAGGTGTTCCTGCTGCGCCCGCTGTTCCTGCTGCTTGCGCAGGTGGCGCTCACGGCGAGCCGCTTCTTCCCGGGCCTGGGCGCGCGCCAGCATTGCTTCGGTCGGGCGCAAGCTCTCGACCGCATCCCATGCACTCGGCGCACGCGCCGCACTGCGGCTGGATTCCTTGTCGTTGGATTGGAACGGCGCAGGATGACGCCTGCCGGCGACAGTCTCCTGGAGCGGGATGGGCTTGGGCAGGCTCCACGAAGCCTGCTTGCGGGGCGGTGGCGTGGTGGAGGATCGCAAGCTGCCAGGAGTGGCGCGCAGCGGCGGCGGATCCGCGGAGAGGCTGCGGCGCGGCAGCGCGACCGGATCTGCCGCAGATGGCCGGGCCGTTGGCTGTTCGGCTTCGTCGTTCCCGCCGGCGACGCGTCTGAACATCCAGAACAGGGCAAGAACAGCCGCTGCCGCTAGTAGCAGAAGACTGCCGAATCCGCCAAGCACATCGCTTAATTTTGCACCTATCCAGGCACCAAACAAATTCGACCCGGAACTGCGAAAAACGCTTTCAATACCGCTGCTGGCTGCCAGCATCAAGCCCGAGCCGAGCCACAGGCGTATCGTGCCGCGCCCGCCTATGCCGGGTCCGCTTCCAAGCAAGCCACCGATAAAACGCAACAGCAGTGGCGCAAGCCACAGCAGGGACCAACCAAACCAGTTCAAAACGCCAATATGCATACCAGAGTTGCAAGGAAGTCCACACAGGCCGGACGGGCTGTCGCAAGCAGGCGGGCAGGGCAGCGACGGGCGTAGTGAAGGACGCGCGAAATCCGCCATGACCGGCCCGCGCCCACGGCGGACTTCTGTATCCTATGAATCAAAGCGTGGATATTAACCGAAACCATGGTGCGCGCGGACTGCAAAACCTGCCACTTGACCGACTATTACAGACGATGACAACTGCCCTCGATGCCGGCATGCCGGCCGTGTACGGCGCCTGTTCCGAACACAAGCCGCTTTTTCCACCCATTGAGCCCTACCGCAGCGGTTTCCTGGCTGTCAGCGACCTGCATACGCTTTATTGGGAAGAGTGCGGCAACCCTGAAGGCGAGCCCGTTCTATTTCTGCACGGCGGCCCGGGAGGCGGCTTGTCGCCGCGTCACCGGCAGTTTTTCGACCCATCCCATTACCGCATCGTGTTGTTCGACCAGCGCGGCGCCGGCAAGTCGACGCCGCTGGGCGAGGTACGGGAAAATTCGACGCAACTGCTGATCGACGATATCGAACGGCTGCGCGAACAGCTTGGGATAGGGAGGTGGCTTGTATTTGGCGGTTCGTGGGGCTCCACGCTTGCGCTGGCTTACGGACAACGCCATCCGCAGCGATGCACCGGTTTCATCCTGCGCGGCATATTTCTCTGCACCCAGGCGGAGATCGACTGGTTCATGGACGGCATGGGCCTGTTCTTTCCTGAAGCGCATGCATCTTTCAGGGCGGAAGTCATGGGAGACGACGCTGGCGGACTTCTGGCCGGGTACGCCAGGCGACTTTTCGGGCCAGACGAGGCAGCTGCCTTGCGCGCAGCCCGTAGCTGGAGCATGTATGAGGGGCGCTGCGCCTACCTTCGTCCCAACGAAAACGCGGTTGCAGAGCTTGGCCAGGACGCACTTAGCCTGAGCATCGCGCGGCTGGAAGCGCATTATTTTCTGCATGCCGGCTTCCTGCAGGAGGGTCAGCTGCTGAGGGAAATGGATGCAATCCGTCATTTGCCGGCATTAATCGTGCAAGGCCGTTACGACATGGTTTGTCCGCCCGTAGCCGCCTACCGGCTGCATCTTGCATGGCCAGGTTCGCGGCTGCTTGTGGTTGACGACGCCGGGCATTCGGCAAGCGAGCCTGGCAATACGACTGCACTTGTAGCCGCCACCGAATCCTGGAAATTGCGGGGCGCATTCTAGAGCAAGGGCAGGGTAATGTGTTTGCCGTTTATCCTACAACAGGACAGGAGGTTGTCTGATGTCAACTAACCGGAGGAGTGGATATCCTGTAATCACTTCATCGGGGAACTATCATGCGTAAGTATCAGTCCGGCGTTATTGCTCTCGTACCCACCGTGGTATGTGCGGTGTCCGTTTATGTATTGACCTCGGCAGAATTCCTCCAGAATTCCTTGCATTTTATTCCCTGATCTTGATAAACCGAGCCACGGACACCGAGCTTGTTCGTGGGTCGATTTAATCCCTGAAAATGCAATTATCCAAGTAGATAATCCAACCAGCATTAATCCAGCCAGCATAATCGGCGCTGGCGTCTTCCTCCTGCATACAACTCTCACCAGCTTATAGCAAGTCCACAACAAGGTGTCTGCCTTAATTGATCCAGATCATCCTTTTTCATTCGGTACGGATGGTTTTCCAGGAACGTGACCCACTGCATTTCGTCTATATCTGATAGCCGGCCTGATCAAGCAGGTTTGCTTCTTTCGTTTGCAAGTTTCCAACTCACGGGAAAGGATCAATCATGAAAACATCTTCCACGAGCGCACGTGCAGCGCTTTCCGCAGTAGCCTTGATTCTGGTACTAGGTGGATGCAATAAAGCCGGCACAGACGCCGCCGGCGGAAGCGGGGCTAGTGGGACCAGCGGCACGACGGGCGCTGGTGCCGGCACGACTGGAACAGCACCGGGTGGTGCGGCCGGCGGTGCCACCGGTGGCACTGGTTCTGGAACATCGCGGTAATTTTGCTTTTAATCGGTAAATTTGGCTGGATCACATGGTTGAAGGCTACTTTATCGCTCCATCCGAAGTAGCCATAATTTGCATTATGTAAAATTAAGGATGGAAGTGGATCAGCAATACTTCTGATCCACTTCTCCTCGGCTGCTATTTGCTCACGTGTATAAAGTCCAAGGTTTAGACCACGCCTTGCGGTCTCGCTTTTCTCCGCGCTGCATCCAGGTAATACTCTGTCGACCGTCGGCGTTCGAGTCCGAGCAACTCCCCGACGAGCTCAACCGATTCATTTTCCAACTCGCGCACGGCAAATGTGTTGCGCAGCGTGCGCCCGCCCTGGCGCGGCATCTCCAGGCCGGCGCGGGCGAATGTTTTCTTGACCTGGCGGTAGACCGTCGCCTTGTCGAGTGGCTTTCCCGTCGCCAGGGACGCAGGAAAAAGCAACTGGCCGGGAATATCGAGCTTTTTGCGCTCATCCATCCATTGCATCACTTCTGCCACGGCGAATGGCCGCAGCAAGGTACGGTGCTCGCGCGTTGTGCTTTGGTTCGATTCCGGGCGAATCGTTACCGGCAAGGAACCGCTTGCGTCCAGGGCACCGACATCACGCGTCTTCGCATGCATCGCTTCGGCGACCGTTAGTCCGGCTCCGAGCATCAGGGCCTGCATGGCGCGGTCGCGCCGGCGTTTCCAGCCGGCCGGCGTGTCATTGGCGACTGGCAGCGCGTCCATGAATGCCTGCTGCTGCGCAGTATCCATGACGACCATGTCGAGATCCTTGCCGCTGGCGCCTGCGGTCTTGTAGATCTGGAATGCAGTGCTTTGTGCCGGATTCGGGGCAACTTCCAAGTGCTGGAATATCCGTTCGAGCAGGCGCACGTACTTTACACGTATCGTGCTTTTCAACTGCCCGCCCGTCCCGCTTTCATCGAGCGCACGCGAATTCAGAAATTGCAGGATATTGTCGTCATCCACGGTAAATAAGGTTTTCCCGTGGTCCCGCATCCATCGATGGAATTTTCCGAACATCAGGGTGTAGACCTGGATCGTTGCGGGCCGCAAAGGCTCGACGGTTTTCCCGGGGTCGCGATATGCGGGCACGCGTCGTCCGAGTTCGACGAATTCTGTCGACGCAATGAAGGCCTTGAATGGCGTTAACGGATCAGTCGCCCAGAAATCGTTCGTATCGAAAAGAGAATTCTTCATTTTGATCAGAGTACTTTCCCGGCTAGCGGCAAAAATGGTCACAAACGACATTTCGTCCAACAGGCTCATTATAATTAATGAAGAACTGCCCGGCATGTAATTAATCAAGAAATGTCGAAACTAAGCCATTGAAAATGAAGTAATAAATGAGAATTTAATCATTGAATGGAAACGCGGGTGTCGCCTGGAACTTGTTACTTAATTACCCTCCTCCTGGCGGATTTCGCCTGGTAATCCCCCATCGTTGAAAGCGTGTTTTTTTGCTTTTGTTTAGGTAGTTAAATGTTTTTGATAGTTGCAATTTCTGATGCCAAACAAAGAACAACGCGTTTTCGGATGGCAAATAAAAACGCAGCCAGTGTTTCCACTGGCTGCGTCGTACCACCCGGCTCTTCTGCAGTTTTCCTCGACCGCTCCTACGCAGCTTCGGCAAGCTTCCCGGCGATGTGTGCAAGCGCCTCGTCGATCTGGTCCACTAGGATAAGGCAGAGGTCGCCCTCGTCCAGCTTGCCCATCGCCGTATCGATGGCCTTGAACTCGCCGCGCACTTCTTCGATATCGCTGGTGCGGCGTGCTCCTTCCAGGCCTTCCCGCAACAGCGCGATCACTTCGCCGTCCTCGCGGCCACGCTGGCACTGGTCCTGGTACAGCAGCACGTCGTCGAACACGTCGCCCAGGATGCGGGTTTGCTGGCGGATGTCATCGTCGCGCCGGTCCCCTGCCCCGCTGATTACCACAGACCGGCGCCGTGCCGGCAGCGTGCCGACCGCACGCACCAGCGCCAGCATGGCGTCCGGGTTGTGGCCATAGTCGGCGATCACGGTGGCGCCGCGGTAGTTGAAGATATTGAAGCGGCCCGGTGCATTGTCGCTGTCATTCGAAAATGTCTTCAGGCCGGCACGGATGACGTCCCAGTCCAGCCCGGTGGCCCATGCGGCAGCCACGGAAGCCATGACATTCTCGACCTGGAAGCCGATGCTGCCGCCACGGGTAATGGCCACTTCCGAAAGCGCTATCCGCTGCTCGCTGGCCCCTTGCGCCGCGACCAGGTCACGGCCGTCGATGTACACCACGCGCAGGCCCTGCGCCCGGTGCATGGTCATCAGCGGATGCTCGCGGTCGGCCGCGAAGTAGGTCACCTGTCCCGGGCAGTTCTCGGCCATCGCCGCAACGATGGGATCTGCCGCATTCAGCACCGCCATGCCGCTTGCAGCCACGTTCTGCACGATCACGCGCTTGAGCACTGCCAGGTCTTCCACGGTCGTGATGTAGTTCAAACCGAGGTGGTCGCCGCTGCCGATGTTGGTGACGACAGCCACCTGGCAGCGGTCGAATGCCAGTCCTTCGCGCAGCACGCCGCCACGCGCGGTCTCGAACACCGCCGCGTCCACGTCCGGATGCATCAGCACGTTGCGTGCGCTCTTCGGGCCGCTGCAGTCGCCGCTGTCGATGCGCCGACCTTCTATATAGACACCGTCGGTGTTGGTCATGCCGACCCGGAGTCCGCTTTTGCCGAGCAGGTGGGCAATCAGGCGCACGGTCGTGGTCTTGCCATTCGTGCCGGTGACGGCGACGACCGGGATGCGGCCGTCGTCGCCTGCCGGGAATATGTCCTCGACAATGCTTTCACCGACAGCGCGCGGCTTGCCGTACGAAGGCGCCAGGTGCATGCGCAATCCGGGCGCCGCATTTACCTCGACGATGCCGCCGCCCTGCTCGTCGATCGGCTTGAGCACGCTGTCGCAGACCATGTCGACGCCGCAGATGTCCAGCCCGACCATGCGCGCCGCCTCGACCGCGCAAGCCGCAACGGCCGGGTGCACGTCGTCTGTGACGTCGGTGGCAGTGCCGCCTGTGGACAAGTTTGCGTTATTGCGCAAGATGACGCGCTGGCCTCGCGCCGGCACCGAGTCGGCCGCGTAACCCTGCTGCGCCAGACGTGCCAGCGCAATGTCGTCGAAGCGTATGCGGGTCAGCGAAGTCGAATGGCCGCTGCCGCGGCGCGGGTCGCTGTTGAGCATGTCGACCAGTTGCCGCACCGTGTGCTCGCCATCGCCAACCACTTGCGGCGGGTCGCGCCGCGACGCGGCGACCAGCTTGTTGCCGACCACCAGCAGCCGGAAATCGTCACCCGTCAGGTAACGTTCGATGATGACGTCGTCGCCATGCGACTGAGCCGCAGCGAAAGCGGCCAGCAGGCCTTCCCGGCTGTCGATATTGACCGTCACACCCTTGCCCTGGTTACCGTCCTTGGGCTTGGCCACGACTGGCAGGCCGATCTGCTGCGCCAGCGCCCATGCCGATTCGGCGTCGCTGGCGATGCCGCCGCGCGGCACCGGCACGCCGGCCGCCGCGAGCAGCTTCTTGGTCAGCTCCTTGTCCTGCGCGATCGACTCGGCAATGGCGCTGGTGCGGTCCATCTCGGCAGCCTGGATGCGGCGCTGCTTGCTGCCCCAGCCAAACATGACCATGCTGCCGCCGGTCATGCGGCGATACGGAATGTTGCGCGCCAGCGCCGCGTCGACGATGGCGCCGGTGCTGGGTCCGAGCCGGACATCCTCGTCGAGTTCGCGCAACTGGGCGAGCGCGGCGACGATGTCGAAAGGCTGCTGCTCGAGCGCAGCCTTGCACAGCGTGATCGCAAGGTCGAACGCCTGGCGGCCGACTTCCTCCTCCGAGTATTCGACCACGACCTGGAACGTGCCCGCTTCCATGGTCGGCGTGGTCCGGCTGAACGTCACCGGGCAACCGGCATGCGCCTGGAGGCCGAGCGTGACCAGTTCGACCACGTGCGCCATCGACACCGAATCCTTGTGTCCGCCTGGCTGCAGCAGCGCCAGGCACGGGAAGCGCTCGCGCAGCCGGGCTTCGAAGCCGGACAGCTGGCTGATCGCACATTCCTCGGGGGGGCAGTGGATGACGGCCTCGATGGCGGTGTGATGGCTCCAGAGGTTAGGGCCGCGCAGTGCGCGAATTCTTGAAACGTCCATAAATCATTGTCCTGTCTGATGTTCCCCACGGGTCCGGCGGCGCCGGACTCAGTGCTTTGCCGCTGTCGCTTTCGATCGCGCCGCTTCCGAGCCAAACGTACGCAAACCCGCGCAAATGAGATCGTTCGGTATGTGCAATGCCCAGGCGCTGGCCACTGCGGCCAGCACGCTTTCGGCCGGCACGCCGGCGCCGGCCAGCGCCAGCGCGCCCGGCAGCACCGCTGCCTCGTTTTTTCCGCTGGCCAGCACGATGTTGCCGTCGCGGGCGAATACGGCGCGGCCACCGTCGTCGCGATGCGCAGCCATGACCTGCAACGACGCCGACGGCGCGTAGAAGATCACGTCGCCGTCGCACAGCTCGGCCATTTCGACGACCTGGTGGTCGGCCGCGTTGAGCACGGCCACGCCATCCGGCAGCACCACATCGACCTGGGTCCGCATCACGTTGAACAGCTGGTCGCGGTTGCGGATATCGAAATCGGCCAGGTCCTCGAGGCCCGAGACGTCCGTCACGACGCCGACTGCACAGCGGTCGTAGGCCAGGCCTTCCCCGAGGATGACGCGGCTGCCGTTTTCCATGACGGCCGCCTGCACCGACCGGTTGATCAGCAGGCTCTGGCCCGCTTCCCAGCTGGCGCAATCGTCATCACGGATCTGGCGGTTGTTCAGGAACAGGCCGTCGGCGCACGCGACGCCGACATGACGGTGGCTGGCGCAGAGGATTTTCCCGACCAGGCGCGCGATGCGGCTGGTGTCGCGGTTGCCGGCAATCCCGACCACAGGAATGCGGGTGACCGCGCCCTCGCCGAAAAGATGCTCGACGATGGCCGCGCCCACCGGCTGCGCCTGCCCGCTGGCGGGCTTCATGTGGGCCAGCAGCCCGGGGCCGGCATTGACTTCGATGATGGCGCCGCGCTGCTCGGCCAACGGCCTGGAGATGTCTTCCACCACCAGGTCGATGCCGGCGATATCCAGCCCGACCACACGCGCGGCAAGGCTGGCAAGCCGGGCGGTATCCGGGTGGACGCGGTCGGTTACATCGTGCGCCACGTTGCCGTTGCGCTGCAGTTCCACCTTTTCGCCGGCGGCCGGCACGGTCGCGCCGCTGCGGCCCTGGCGCGCCAGCTGCAGCGAGAGCTCGTCGCCTGCCTCGAGGCGCAGCACGTCCAGCGGAAATTCCTCGTCCTCGCCGCGGCGCGGGTCGCTGTTGATCTGGGACTCGATCAGTTCGGCAATCGTGGCGCGGCCGTCGCCGGTCACGCTGGTCGTTTCACCGGCGGCGGCGGCGACCACCCGCTTGCCTACCACCAGCAGCCGATGTTCGACGCCCGAGATCGACTGCTCGACGATCACGCCGCTGCCTTCGCGGTCTGCCAGCGCGAACGCGCCTTCGACCTGCTCGCGGCTGGTCAGGTCCAGCGACACGCCGCGTCCATGGTTGCCGTCGTACGGCTTGACGGCGACAGGCAAGCCGATGTCCTGCGCCGCCTCCCATGCCTCGGCGGCGTCTTCGACCAGCCGACCTTCCGGCACCGGCACGCCGCAGCTTTGCAGCAGCGACTTGGTCAAATCCTTGTCGCGGGAGATGCCTTCCGCGATGGCGCTGGTGCGATCGGTCTCGGCGGTCCAGATGCGGCGCTGCCGCTCGCCGTAGCCCAGTTGCACCAGGTTGCCTTCATTAAGCCTGATCGACGGAATGCGCCGCTCGGTGGCAGCGTCGACGATGTGCGCGGTACTGGGGCCGAGGCAGATGCTGTCGACCATGTCGCGCAGGCTGGCGACCGCGGCCTCGACGTCGTAGGGTTTGTCTTCGATGGCTGCCATCAGCAGTTCGCGCGCTGCCTGGAGCGCCGCCCGGCCTACCTGTTCCTGCCGGGTCCGGAATGCCACCTTGTAGACGCCGCGTTCCGAGGTTTCACGGGCCTTGCCGAAGCCGGTGGGCATGCCGGCCAGGCTTTGCAGCTCAAGCACGACATGTTCCAGGATGTGCGCGGCCCAGGTGCCTTCACGCAGCCGTTCGAGGAAACCGCCCCGCTCGCCAACGCCGCAGCGGTGCTCGACCAGTGTCGGCAGCCAGGCGGTCAACCGCTCGTACAGCCCGGGAATGGTGTTCGACGGAAAATCCTCAAGGGCGCCAATGTCGACCCATGCCTCGATCACGGGCCGGTAGGTCCAGATATTCGGGCCGCGCAGATGCGTCACACGGCGAAATACGATGTCTCTCTTGTTCATCATTGTTTGGTTCTTCGGCGGGCCGCCCGCCGCAGTGCTCGGTAAAATTTAGCTGCCGTGGGCAATCTGCCACTACGGCCACGGGGTCAGGATAGCGGTATACTTTCGCCCCGGTGCCATGCGCTGGCTCGACCGCGAGCATAACGTATTATTGCCTCCAAGACATAACACTCTCGGGATGGGTTATATTGCCACCCACTCCCTACGAGACAAGTCTCCTTACTTTTTCTAACAATACAGCTTGCCGATTCCGGCAAGCCTGGAGTTCGCTGCACAATGACAACCGCCTCACACCTGCCGGACCCTGATGCCGGCGACCTGCCCGGACCATGGCGCGACGCAGTCCGGAAACGTCTCGCCGCAGGGGAGAACGTTGTAACGTGGATTACGGTTGACCTTGACGCACAGCACCATTTTTCGGACGGGATCGTTGTACTGACCGAGCGTCGCGTCTTGGCGCGTTCCCCTGGCGAAAGCGACTGGCGCGACTGGCCCTTCGCGCCCGGCATGACGCTCGAACACCGCGACCATGCCGGAGTCGGACACCTGGAGCTGATGATGCCCGAACGCCGCCTGGCGGCCTGGCATTTCACGCTCGGCATGAATTTACTCGCAATGCGCCTGATCGACCAGTTCCAGTCGCGCCTGCAAACGCACATCGACGGCACACCGGTCGAAGCCGACGACCAGACCGTCTGCCCAAGCTGCAAGGCGCCGCTCGAGCCGGACCAGGACGTATGCCCGGTCTGCACCAAGGTCATCCACACCCCGCCGTCGACCTGGACGCTATTCCGCCTGTGGCGTTTCGCACGGCCCTATCGCGGCCAGCTGCTGGCCGGCTTCCTGCTGACGCTGCTGGGCACGGCCGCCAGCCTGGTGCCGCCCTACCTGACCATGCCGCTGATGGACAACGTGCTGATCCCGTACCAGAACGGCCAGCGCATCGACCCGATGCTGGTCACGCTCTACCTGTCCGGTTTGCTCGGCGCAGCGCTGCTGGCATGGGGGCTGACCTGGGCCAAGACCTACATCCTGGCGCTGGTGTCCGAGCGCATCGGCGCGGACCTGCGCACCTCGACCTACGAACACCTGCTCAAGCTGTCGCTGGAGTACTTCGGCGGCAAGCGTACCGGCGACCTGATGGCGCGCATCGGCAGCGAGAGCGACCGCATCTGCGTGTTCCTGTCGCTGCACCTGCTCGACTTCGCCACCGACGTGCTGATGATTTTGATGACTTCGGCCATCCTGTTTTCCATCAACCCGTGGCTGGCGCTGGTGACGCTGGTGCCGCTGCCCATCATCGTCTGGCTGATCCACGTCGTGCGCGACCGGCTGCGCACCGGCTTCGAGAAGATCGACCGGGTCTGGGGCGAGGTGACCAATGTGCTGGCCGACACGATACCCGGCATCCGCGTGGTCAAGGCGTTCGCGCAGGAACAGCGCGAGGCGGCGCGGTTTCGCACCGCCAACCGGCACAACCTGGCTGTCAACGACCGGATCAACCGCATCTGGTCGCTGTTCTCGCCGACCGTGTCGCTGATGACCGAGCTGGGCCTGCTGGTGGTCTGGGCATTCGGCATCTGGCAGGTCTCGCGCGGCGACATCACGGTGGGCACGCTGACCGCTTTCCTGGCCTATATCAGCCGCTTCTATTCGCGGCTCGATTCGATGAGCCGCATCGTGTCGGTGACGCAGAAGTCGGCCTCGGCGGCGAAACGGATTTTTGACATCCTCGACCACGTGTCCAGTGTTCCCGACCCGGCGCAGCCGGTGAAGCTGGACCGGGTGGAAGGCCGCATCGAGGTGCGCGACGTAGGCTTCCGCTACGGCAACCGCGCAGTCAACCGGGGCGTAAGCCTGACCATACAGCCGGGCGAGATGATCGGCCTGGTCGGCCACAGCGGTTCGGGCAAGAGCACGCTGGTCAACCTGATCTGCCGCTTCTACGACGTGGCGGAAGGCTCGATCCGGCTCGACGGCGTGGACATCCGCTCGTTTGCGGTGGCGGACTACCGCCGCCACATCGGCCTGGTGCTGCAGGAACCGTTCCTGTTCTTCGGCACCATTGCCGAAAACATCGCCTATGGCAAGCCCGACGCCACGCGTGCCGAGATCATGGCGGCGGCGCGGGCGGCGCATGCGCATGAATTCATCCTGCGGCTGTCGCACGGCTACGACTCCATGGTCGGCGAGCGCGGCCAAGGGCTGTCCGGCGGCGAGCGCCAGCGCATCTCGATCGCGCGGGCCTTGCTGATCGATCCGCGCATCCTGATCCTGGACGAGGCGACGTCGTCGGTCGACTCGGAAACCGAAAAGGAAATCCAGAAAGCGCTGGACAACCTGGTCAAGGGGCGCACCACCATCGCGATCGCGCACCGGCTGTCGACGCTGCAGCGGGCCGACAGGCTGGTCGTGATGGACCGCGGCCAGGTGGTCGAACAGGGACCGCATGACGAACTGATGGCGCGCGAGGGCGCGTACTACCGCCTGTACCAGGCGCAGGCGCGCAACGTGGACCGCGACCTTGACGACAAGTTGGACAAGGAGTGAGCATGGAACACGATGAACACGATCGGCTCGATCTTTCCCGCAACGAATTCGGCAGCCTGGTGCTGGTCACGGCCGACGGCGAGCGCCATGTCGGGATCGCCCCGGTCCGTGCGTTTCCGATCCAGGCGCCTGACGAAGGCGTGTCGCTGATGACCGGCGACGGCCGGGAGGTGGCATGGATACCATCACTTGCAGCGCTCGCGCCGGCGCTGCGCACGCTGATCGAGGAAGAGCTGCAGGGTCGCGAATTCATGCCGGAAATCCGCGCGATACGGTCGGTGTCGAGCTACGCGACGCCATCCACATGGCAGGTCGGCACCGACCGCGGCGACACCAGCTTCGTGCTGCGCGGCGAGGAGGACATCCGCCGCATCGGCCAGGATACGCTGCTCATTTCGGACAGCCACGGCATCCACTTCCTGCTGCGCGACCTGCACGGCCTGGATCGCCAGAGCCGGAAGATACTCGACCGCTTCCTGTAGCCATGCGCCCCGCGCAGCGACTGTTGCAGTTGCCCTTGACGTTCCGCGCAGCGACAGTTGCCGTTGCCGTTGCCGTTGCCGGCGCTGTTGTCGTCGCCGTTGCCCGCGCAGCGACAGTTGCTTTTGCTTTTGCTTTTGAAGTGGTTTTTGACGTGGATCCCCGTTAGACGGC
>CAUQYP010000054.1:0-21783 GCA_963522035.1 uncultured Noviherbaspirillum sp.
GCCCTGGCGGCTGCCCAGCATCTGCATGGTGTCGGCCTTGATCTCGGTCGAGTACTTTTCGACGCCGTCCTTGTCGGTGTACTTGCGGGTGCGCAGGCTGCCTTCGATATAGACCTGGGAACCTTTCTTCAGGTACTGGCCGGCGATCTCGGCCAGCTTGCCGAAGAAACTGATGCGGTGCCACTCGGTCTGTTCCTTCTTTTCGCCGGTGGTCTTGTCCTTCCATGTGTCGGTGGTGGCGACGGCGATCGACGTCATTGCGTCGCCGCTCGGCATGTAGCGGGTCTCCGGGTCACGCCCGAGATTGCCGACGATGATGACTTTATTGACTGAAGCCATGGGTGGTTCTCCTTAACTGGTTGGTACGGCGGCAGGCTGCTGACGAGGGCTGCGCCGCGGCAGGTTTTGCATGTTGGACGCAATTATAAGCCACACAACAGTCAGCCCTGCGCCCAGGATGAAGACGGCGGATGGCCCCGAATGCTGGGTCAGCCAGCCGCCCGCGGCGCCGCCGCAGAACAGGCCCAGCGCCTGCAGCGTGTTGTAGACGCCCAGCGCCGCGCCGCGGCCGCCCACCGGCGCCAGCCGCGACACCAGCGACGGCTGGCTGGCTTCCAGGATATTGAAGGCAACGAAGAAGGCCAGCAGCAAGCCGGCCAGCGGCATCCAGTGCGGCGCCGCCTGCGACAGCGTGACCCACATGCCGGCCTGCACCAGCAGCAGCAAGGCAATCGCGCCGACGAAGACCTGCTTCATGCGCCCCTGCTTCTCGCCGACGAACACCGGCGGCAGCATCAGCACGAAGGACAGCAGCACCACCGGCAGGTAGACTTTCCAGTGCTCCGCCACCGGCAGGCCCATGCCGCGCACCAGCGCCGCCGGCACGACGACGAACATCGCCATCTGCGTCAGGTGCAGCGCGAAGACGCCGTAGTTCAGGCGCATCAGCTCCCGGTTCTTCAGCACCTCGGCAAAACGCACGGTCTGCGGCGGCAGCGGCGCGGCCTGCGGCACCACATAGATCACCACCAAAATGGCCGCCACCGACATCAGCCCGATCAGCGCGAACATGCCGCCCATGCCGATTGCGCTGTACAGCAGGGGCGCGGCCACCAGCGAGACCGCGAACGACAGGCCGATCGAGCCGCCCACCATGGCCATGGCCTTGGTCCGGTGCTCCTCGCGGGTGCTGTCGGCAATCAGCGCGGTGATGGCGGCGGAGATGGCCCCGGCGCCCTGGATGCCGCGGCCGACGATGACCCAGCCGATATGGTCGGCCATGGCCGCGATGAAGGAGCCGATCGCGAACAGCAGCAGCCCGATGATGATGATGCGCTTCCTGCCATAACGGTCGGACGCGATGCCGAACGGAATCTGGCCGAAGGACTGGGTCAGGCCGTACATGCCCATCGCCAGGCCGATCAGGGTGGCGCTGTCGCCGCCCGGCATGCTGCGCGCGTGCACGGAAAAGACCGGCAGGATCAGGAACAGGCCCAGCATGCGCAGCGCGAAAATCGAGGCCAGCGACGCGCTGGCGCGGACCTCGGTGCGGGTCATGCGGCTGTCCTGCGGGTCGGCTTGCAGACCGGCCTGCGTTGGGGAATGTAAGGTTGACATGAGTGGACGTTAGCGGCAAAAGCCGGGTGATACGGTGAACTTCAAAACCCGTTATAGTATCAGGTTGACCCGCTTTGACCCTGCTTTGACCCGCTGCCTGACCGGATTGATCGCACCGCAGCCCGGGTCCCTCACGCTGAAAGTATTCATGGAAGAAATTCGCATTCGAGGCGCGCGCACGCATAACCTCAAGAACATCAACCTCGATCTGCCCCGCAACAAACTGATCGTCATTACCGGGCTGTCCGGCTCCGGCAAGTCCTCGCTCGCGTTCGACACGCTGTATGCGGAAGGCCAGCGCCGCTACGTCGAGTCGCTGTCGGCCTACGCCCGCCAGTTCCTGCAGCTGATGGAAAAGCCCGATGTCGACCTGATCGAGGGCCTGTCCCCAGCCATCTCGATCGAGCAGAAGGCTACGTCGCACAATCCGCGCTCGACCGTCGGCACCGTGACCGAGATCCACGACTACCTGCGCCTGCTGTATGCGCGCGTCGGCACGCCCTACTGCCCGCAGCACCCGGAACGGCCGCTGGCCGCGCAGTCGGTGTCGATGATGGTGGACGCGGTGCTGGCGATGCCGGAAGACACCAAGCTGATGATCCTCGGGCCGGTGGTGGCCAACCGCAAGGGCGAGCATGTCGACCTGTTCGAGCACATGCAGGCCCAGGGTTTCGTGCGTTTCCGGATCCAGACCGGGACCAACCCGGCGCGCATCTACGAGATCGACGACCTGCCCAAGCTGAAGAAGACCGAGAAGCACACGATCGACGTCGTCATCGACCGCATCAAGGTCAAGGCCGACATCAAGCAGCGGCTGGCGGAGAGCTTCGAGACCGCGCTGCGGCTGGCGGACGGCCGCGCCGTCGTGGTCGACATGGACACCCAGGCCGAACATGTGTATTCCAACAAGTTCGCCTGCCCGGCCTGCGGTTATTCGCTGCAGGAACTGGAGCCGCGGCTGTTCTCGTTCAACAACCCGATGGGCGCCTGCCAGGAATGCGACGGCCTCGGCCATATCGAGTTCTTCGACCCGCGCCGCATCGTCGCCTTCCCCAACCTGTCCCTCGCCTCCGGCGCGGTCAAGGGCTGGGACCGGCGCAACCAGTTCTATTTCCAGATGCTCTCCAGCCTGGCCAGCCACTTCGGCTTCGACCTCGACGTGCCGTTCGAGGACCTGCCGGAAAAGGCGCGGGACGTGGTGCTGAACGGCTCGGGCCGGCAGACCGTGCCGTTCACCTACATCAACGAACGCGGCCGCGCCGTGGTGCGCGAGCATACCTTCGAAGGCGTGGTCAACAACCTGCAGCGGCGCTACCGGGAAACCGACTCCATCGCGGTCAAGGAAGAGCTTGCCAAGTTCATCAACAAGAAGGAATGCCCGGCCTGCAACGGCGCCCGCCTGCGGATAGAGGCGCGCAATGTGAAGGTCGGCAACGGCGCGCAGGAACGCGCAATCTATGAAGTCGCTGCGACGCCGCTGCGCGAGACGCTGGCCTTCTTCGAGAACCTGAAGCTCAAGGGCGCCAAGCGCGAGATCGCCGACCGCATCATCAAGGAAATCATTTCCCGGCTGACCTTCCTGAACAACGTCGGCCTGGACTACCTGTCGCTCGAACGCAGCGCCGACACGCTGTCCGGCGGCGAGGCCCAGCGCATCCGGCTGGCCTCGCAGATCGGCTCGGGACTGACCGGCGTGATGTATGTGCTGGACGAGCCGTCCATCGGCCTGCACCAGCGCGACAACGACAGGCTGATCGAGACCCTGAAGCACCTGCGCGACATCGGCAACAGCGTGCTGGTGGTGGAACATGACGAGGACGCGATCCGCTGCGCCGACTATATCGTCGACATGGGACTGGGCGCGGGCGTGCATGGCGGCGAGATCATCGCCCAGGGAACGCTGCCGCAGATCCTGAAGAACAAGAAGTCCCTGACCGCGCAATACCTGAACGGCTCGTTTGCGATCAAGATCCCGGAAAAGCGCACGCCGCCGGACCCGAAGCGCCAGTTCATCATCAGCGGCGCCACCGGCAACAACCTGAAGAACGTGACCTTCAAGGTGCCGGTGGGCCTGTTGACCTGCGTGACCGGCGTCTCCGGCTCGGGCAAGTCGACGCTGGTCAACGACACGCTCTACCATGCCGCCTCGCGCCACCTGTACGGCTCGCAGGCGGAGCCGGCCGCGCACGAGTCGATTTCCGGCATGGAGCATTTCGACAAGGTGATCTCGGTCGACCAGGCCCCGATCGGCCGCACGCCGCGTTCCAACCCGGCCACCTACACCGGCCTGTTCACCCCGATCCGCGACCTGTTCGCCACCGTGCCGACCGCCAAGGAACGCGGTTATTCGGCGGGTCGCTTCTCGTTCAACGTCAAGGGCGGGCGCTGCGAGTCCTGCCAGGGCGACGGCGTGCTGAAGGTGGAGATGCATTTCCTGCCCGACGTCTACGTGCCGTGCGACGTTTGCCACGGCCGCCGCTACAACCGGGAAACGCTGGAGGTGCAGTACAAGGGCAAGAACGTTACCGAGGTGCTGGGCATGACGGTGGAGGAAGCGCATGCATTCTTCAAGCCGGTGCCGGTCATCGCGCGCAAGCTGCAGACGCTGCTCGACGTAGGCCTGGGCTATATCCGGCTGGGCCAGAGCGCGACTACGCTGTCGGGCGGCGAGGCGCAGCGGGTGAAGTTGTCGCTGGAACTGTCCAAGCGCGACACCGGCCGTACGCTGTATATCCTGGACGAGCCGACCACCGGCCTGCACTTCCATGACATCGATCTGCTGCTGAAGGTCATACACCGGCTGCGCGACCAGGGCAACACGGTGGTCATCATCGAGCACAACCTCGACGTGATCAAGACCGCCGACTGGCTGATCGACCTCGGCCCCGAAGGCGGCGCCGGCGGCGGCCAGATCATCGCCGCCGGCACGCCGGAGGACGTGGCGAAGACGCCGGCCAGCTTCACCGGCAAGTACCTGGCGCCGATGTTGAAGAAGAAGAAGTAGGCAGGTTGACGGCGGGCAGGATTCCCGTGCTCCGGGGTTTTGCCAGCCAGCCTGCCGGTTATACTTCCGGCCGCTGCGGCGCAACAGCGCCGCTTACCTGTCCAAATCCTTAGTTCGTTGTCAATTTATCCATTAAAATGGTCCGGGTTGCGCAACGAAACCTGCGTATAGCCTGAAAGATCACGCCGTGCATCAAACCGAACAGCGCTCCGTCATCATGCAATCCATCATGACGTGGCTCTTCTGCCTGTACCCGGTATCGCTGATTACCAACAAGACTGCAAACGATGTCGTCACGGCCCTGATCTTCCTGGCTGCCTGTGCGACGCTCGTGTTCATACGGCAGGCGCCGGGAACGGTCCCGCTGCCGCTGCGGCGCCTCTGGCTGGCAGCGCTGGCCCTGCCGCTGCTGATGGTATTGCTCCAGTACCTGCTGCCTCCCAGGATCATCGAACTGCGCGATGTCGACGATCTCTCGCGCTTTTTCCTGTGCATACCGGTCTATCTTGCGCTGCGCATCCTGCGGCCGTCGGTCCGCCCTTTCCTGTGGGGTTGCGTCTTTTTCACGGTCTACAGCATGGGCCTGATGGCAGTACACATGCACGTGCTGAACCTGGACCGCGGCATCAACCCCAACGGCTTTCTCGGCACTATTCCCCAGACCTCGCTGTCCATCATCCTGGCCATGGTTGCGCTGCAGTGCTGGGTCGCGCCGGACGGCGTGCTGCGCAGCCGGGTGGCGCCGGCGGTGCTGCTCGCCATTGCCTTCAGCGTGCCCCTGCTCAGCCAGACCCGCAGCGGGCTGGGCGTCGCGCTGGCGCTCGGCATCGTGCTCTGGCTGCTGCTTCCCCGGAAGAATGTGCGCGTACTCCTGGGCAGCGTCGGCGCGGCCGCCCTCGTGATGGCGGTGGTCATGAGCAATAGCGCGCTATGGTCGAGAGGCGACCAGACCGTCGCCGAGATCGAGCGTTACATGAACGAAGACCACTTCGTCAGCACCTCGACCACGACGCGCCTGGAGCTTTGGCGCTTCGCCGGGAAAATGTTTGCCGAGCACCCGCTGCTCGGCGTCGGCAACCACAACTTCACCGACACGCTGGCTGCGTACAAGTCGTCCGGCCGGACGCCGGCCGGACTGGACGTGTTCACCCACCCGCACAATGACGTCCTGAAATTCGCCGCAGAAGGCGGCCTGCTGGGCACGGCGGCCATCCTCCTGCTCTACCTGGCGCCCTTGACGGCTGCCTGGAAGCGCTATCGCCGGCGCCCCTCTGCCGCCAGCCCGGCCTTGCCGCTGCTGGTCCTGTGCAGCGGTTTCATCCTGGCCGGCATGGTCGACGTGGTGCTGGCCTGGCGCCCGACCATCATGTTCTACGGCCTGGCGGTCAGCCTGCTGCTGGTTAACATGGACCGTGTGGGAGACGACGCATGATCACGGTGAACTGCGTTTCGCTGGCCGACGAGCATGCCCGGCGCGACTACATGCGGCGCCAGCTCGATGCCTGCGGCCTGCCCTACCGTTTCTTCGATGCGGTGCGGGTCGACCTGGCGCGCGGCTGGCCCGACATCTATGCCCGGCAACAGCGGCTGCGCCATAGCGGCGTCGACATGCGTGCCGGCGAGATGGGCTGCTACCTGAGCCATCGCGAGATATGGAAGGCTTTCCTGGCCGGCGACGACGCACTGTGCCTGGTGCTGGAAGACGACGTCGAGATCGGGCCGGACTTCGCCGCCGTGGTCAATGCGCTGTGCAACGACACCAGTGACTGGGATTTCGTGCGCCTGACCGGGGTATTTCCGCGCACGCCCTTTCCGCTACGCCGCCTGACCGGCGAGCACTTCCTGGTGAACTACCTGGCGCAGCCCAACGGCACCCAGGGCTACCTGCTCAACCGTCGCGCAGCGCGCCGCCTGGTCGACTACACCGCGGACATGGCGCACGCGATCGACATGGCGATCGACCGCGAATGGGAGCACGGCGTCAACATCATGGGCGTGGTGCCGGGACCGATCTCGCACCAGGAAACCTTCGAGACCACCCTGGGCAGCGCGAGCAGGCTGCGGCTCTCGCTGCGCCAGAAGCTGATGCGCGAATTGCACCGCGCCGGCGGCAATATCCGCAAGCAGCTGTTCCTGGCGAAGAAGCGGCGGCGGCTGGCGAAAGATCCCGGGAACCGGGAAGCTTGAAGTGTGAAGTCCGTTCGTCCCGGGCGGGCCGCAACGTATCCTTCCACGTTTCAGGCCAGCCCCATCCACAAACCCAGCGGCACGAACGCCAGCGACACCAGGTTCCCCAACAGCACGATGGACGCCACCTTGTCCGGCTCCTGCTTGTACTGCTCGGCGATCATGAAGCAGAACACGGCCGGCGGCAGCGACGCGAACAGGTACATCTGGCCGCGCTGCATCGCAGAAAGCGGCAGCACCAGGTCGAGCAGGCCGGCGCAGGCCAGCCCGGTCAGCGGGCAGGCGATGGCGCCCACCAGCCCGATCTGCCAGCTCCTGAAGCTGACATCCATCATCCGCACGCCCAATGAAAACAGCATGATCGGGATGCACGCGTCGCCCATCATCTTGAAAGCAATCTGCAGCGGCGCCGGCAGGCCGAGCTTCAGCAGCGCGAACAGCATGCCGGCCATCATCGCCAGCATCATCGGGCTGGCCATGAACTTGAAAAAGGAGCTGCGCCGCCCGGTGCGGCCGGCCTCGATGATCTTGATGCCGACCGAGAAATAGACCAGGTTGGCCGCCATGAACAGCGCCACCGCGGCCGACAGCCCGGCCTGGCCGAACGCCAGCGCCGCCAGCGGCAGGCCCATGTTGCCGCAGTTGTTGTACATCATCGGCGGCACGAAGCTGCGCGGGTCGTAGCCCAGCAGGCGCGCCAGCGGCCAGGCCAGCAAGCCGGAGCCGAGCGAGATCAGCGCGCCGGCCGCGATCAGCGACAGGTTGTTGGCGACATCGAAGTCCTTGGCCGACAAGGCGGTAAAGATCAGCAGCGGGCACAGCACTTCCATGCTGACCCGGTTGACCGGCACCATGTCGCTGCGTACGCTTTCGCCGCGCAGCCGCGCATAGCCGTAACCGAGGCCAATGATGACGAACACCGGCAGGATGATGCCGAGGATGCGTTGAAACATGTCCATCGGCGTTCAGTTCCTCGCTGCCGCGCCGTGGCTGGCCACGAAGCGTTCGACGTCGTCCAGCACCGGCGCCAGGCTGCGCAGCGGCCGCGACAGGGTCGCCACCAGCGTTGCGTGGCCGGTGCGGTCGTAGTAAAGGGTTTCGACCTCGGCACCTGCCGCGCGCAGCCGGCTTGAAAGTGCGCCGGTATTGCGCGCCGGGTTGACCACGCTGTCCTTTTCCGCTGCGATCAGCAGCGCCGGCGGCGCGCCGGCGCTGACATGGCTGACCGGCTGGGACGACAGCGGCGTATCGGGAAAGTGGAATACCGGCTTCACGTCCGGGTTTTCGATCGGCAGGAAATTATAGGGGCCGGCCAGTCCTATCCAGCCGCGCAGCGCCGACGGCTTCATGCCTTCCGCGCCCAGCCAGCGCGCATCGAGCGCGACCATCGCCGCGTTGTAGGCGCCGGCGCTGTGGCCCATGACGAACAGCCGTTCCGGGTTGCCGCCGTAGTTGCGCACCTTGCGCGCGGTCCAGGCGACGGCCGCGGCGCTATCCTCCACGAAGCCCGGATAGCTGGCTTCCGGATAGAGCCGGTAATCCGCGATCACCGCCAGGATGCCGCGCGAGGCCAGCGCCTCGCCGACGAACGCGTAGTCGGCACGCTCACCCATGCGCCAGTTGCCGCCATAGAAGAACACCACTACCGGCGCGCCGACCGCGACGTCGCGCGGCGCATAGATGTCGAGCTTCTGGCGCGGGTCGGCGCCGTAGCTGATGTCGGCGCTCCTGGTATAGCTGGCCGACGGCGTCAGCGTGTTGATTGCACTCAGGGGGCTGCAGGCCATGCAGGCGAGCACGATGCCGGCGGCGAGGATCACCGCTAGCGGTCTTTTCAAAAACGGCATAGAACTCCATTCATGTCAGGGAGCGGTCAAGGCAGGGCGCTGCGGCTTGCGCGACGCGGCGCAACTTCGTGAACACGCTATTCTAAATCGCTTCCCTTGAGCAACCGTTTGGCACACGGCATTGCTTCGTCAAACCGGGAATTTGAAAGAGTGTTGACGGAGACGGGACTCTTCCCGCATTGCGCAGACTTTTTTCGCCCAACTGTGCGCTGCGTTGAATCTTTCTACTATTCCAGGCACCCACCCCGGCTTATCGTCGGCGATTGCCTGTCCAGGCCTCGCTCTAACAACCAGGAGGGACTGATGGACCATCGATTGCACTTGACGCAGCAGGCAGAACGCTTCGAACCGCACGACGTGCCGACTTCTGCCGCTCCCGATGCGGTGCCGTCACCGGTGCTGCCGGCAACGCCGTCGATACGTGAGGCGCCGGCCCAGCAGCCCTTGTTTCATGTGTTGCCCCCGCCCGCCGCGCCGCACGCCAGCGAGGGCAGTGCGCCGACGCTTGCGGTAGGCGTAAAACGTTCGGCGGCGGACGCGGGCCTTGATGCCGATGCTGTACCCGATGGCAAGCGGGTGAAAGTCGGCCATGCGAATGATCCGGACACGGAAGGTTTTCAGGAGACGCTGCCAGATGCGCCTGACTCCGCCGGCGGCCGAAAACGCACTGCATCCGATGCAGGTCTTGATGAAGATGACCTGCCTGCGAGGAAGCGGCTACGGCAGGACGAACCGAATCAGGTGCAAGCGATGATGACGGACTCCGAGTCGCCATCGCAAGAGCGGATGCCTGCTCAGGATACAAGCACAGGCGCCTCTTTCGCGGTGGATGAGCCGGTGCAACGGCAGTCCGAAGGAATGTTCCTCGACATGATGGATATTTGGTTGAGCGCACATAGAGGCGACATAGAGACAATTCAGGCATGGCTTGATAAGCCGGAAACCGATGTCAATGCCAAATGTGCCGAACTTGGGTCTGTGCTGAATGCGATCGACAGCAGGTTCCGGCCCTTTCGGTCCTATCATAATTCTGACGATTCAGACTCGACTGATAGTTCGACGGACGACCGCCTGGAAGCGGCGAAAGAGCGGCACGGATTACCTGAATCCAGACATGACACTTCCTTACTCAAGTTGCTGCTCTCCAGGCCAGGTATCGATGCCAACAAAAGAAACGCGTGCGGCCAGACCGCGTTAATGAGTGCAGTTAAATCAAGTCAGTCACAGAACGTCCAGGCCCTGCTTGCCTGGCCAGGCATAGACCTCGCCGCCAGGGACCGTAGTGGTGAAACTGCATTGGCAATCGTCACTGAAAAGACACCACCGCCAATCGTCGAGGCCTTGCTTGGCGCGCACGGCATCAAGGCCAGCTACCAGCAGTACCTGGACCGGCACCGCGAATTTACCGCGGCGGCAGCCACTGGCGACCTCGGGCAAGTCCGATCCCTGCTTGCCGACATACCGTGGATCAATATCAATTTTGAAGTGAATGGCCAGGCGGCGCTCACGTCGGCAGCGGAAAATGCGCACCTTGAGACGGCGTTAGCCTTGCTCGCCATGCCTGGCATGCGTGTCTGGGGTTGGGATGCTACGCTTCTGGCCAGATTGGCTATAGACAAAGGTTGCTTTCAATTACTCCGGGATATGCTGGACCGGCCGAGTTTTTATTCCATTCACGAAGCCTCTTTTTTCTATCCCTACCTGGAATTAGCAGCAGCCAACGGCTGTTTTCCAATAGTCCAAATGCTCCTTTCCAGTCCGGAAATCAATAACAACGTGGGTAATGACAAAGGTGGAAATGCACTATTCGACGCCACCGTATGCGATCACGATCAAATTGCCATTGTCCTGGTTGCAATGCCGTGGATTAACGTCAATGCCAGTTGGAGCAGATCCTACCATCGAGGTAAATACCGAGGCTACCCAGTGCTGACGATGGCCGCCGAAAAGGGTAATTTATCCCTTGTGCGCGCATTGCTTGCCGTACCGGCAATCGATGTAAATCTGGCTAACGAAAGCGGTCATACCCCGTTGATGCTGGCCGCTTGCTACGGTCATCTTGACATCGTCCAGGCATTGCTTGCCATGCCCGGGATTGATGTTAAAAAGTCCAGCCAATACGTTCCTTGCCGCGGCGATTCGCCTGAACACTTGTCAGGCGACAGAGTCGGAAGGAGTCCATTTTCTCCCCGTACTTACTACAGCGCATTGAAGCTGGCAAAGCTGAGCCATGAACAACCCATCGTTGAAGCGCTCCTCGCCCATGCACGCCCGGTGCGCTCGAAACCCGAAGAAACAGATACCACGATTTCAGATGCGGATAAAAGCACGTCTCCACTTTCACCGCCCCGTGAGCAACTTGATCCGCAACGCGCTTCCTGGCTCGAACAGGGTTGCATAGACATCATCCTGGGAAGCTGCGTTGCCAGCGATGTACAGCGCCTGTTGCAATCGGCGATTCCTTTACCCGCCTGGTGCCAGGCTTCGCTGGTAGAAGCGATCGCGCTGGGTTTCACGGCAGGCCACTATCGCGCTGCGCCAGCCCCGCTCTGGCGAACCCTGCTACAAACCAGGGCGTGGCTTGCCGGCCTTGCCTTCGGCGCAAAACAGTCCAGGCAGGATGTCATCGAGCTTGATACCGCGATTTCCCATCAGCTCGAATCGATGAAGCTGTGGATTGTCTTTCTAAACGAAGTGGAAGACTTGCAGTCGTTGAAAGCTGATCCTGACAACGCGCAGTTCGAAGAATTAACCCTGCTGGGTTGCGCAGCGCGCGACGGCGATCTTCCCGCGATCAAAACGCTTGTCGCATTGGGCGCCAACATCCACCTGCGCTCACCGAATGGCGATGTCCCCATTGTCGCGGCCGCCAGGGCTGGCCAGTGGGCAGCGTGCGCGGAATTGTTCTCTATGGGCGCCATGCCTGTCATGGGAGACAGCAAGGGCTACCCGGCGCTGTATTACATCGCCAGCGCGTTCGCTCACCCTGATACAGCAACACCTGCCCTCGCCAAGCTGATCCGCTATCTACGGCTGAAGAACGTTCGCTTCGATATCCTGGCGCCGAATCCCGATGAACGGGATCGCAAAAAAAATCCGACTGTCCTGATCTCCGACATCCTGTTCAGCAGTCCCGAATCCTGGATACGGTTCGGCAAGATCATTTATGGCATAGCCGAAGAGCCTCTGCCAGCTTTGCCTTTGGTGCCCGCGCCGCAAAGCCAGCCGTCTGCGTCGTCAAAAGCGCAGGTCCATGCAATGTTCCAATCGACGAACGCGGAAGCCGCGTTGGCCGCCTGGCTGGATGCCGACCCGCAGCACCTGCACTGGCGCGACCCGGACAACGACCAAACCCTGCTGCACCTGGCGGCGGCCAACCAGAACGTCGGGCTGGTGCGGCTCCTGCTGGATCGGGGCATAGGCCGCACCCATGCCGATCGTGCCGGCCAGATCGCCGCGCAATTGCTGCCGGCAGACTATATGAGCAGCTATACGCCAGCCGCGAAGACCATTGCCGATTTGCTGCGCTGATGTGCGCATCTCACCTTGGGCCGCAGGGTGTAACAAGCGCCAGCGCATTGCACCATCGGCGCAAGCGGAAGGCGGCGGTTAATCGACCAATGGTGTAATGCGCTTCGCTTATTACACCCTACGAATTTTCATGGCTGCAGAAAAAACGCGTTGAAGTCGATGGATTTTGCCGGGTGATCTCAACGCGCATCGTGACTTGAAATGGTTATCAAAACCGTCACGCCCGCAACAACCTTTCCTCCGCCAGCGCAATCGCCTCCGTCGCCCCACGCAGCACCACGATATCGCCGCCATGGAACACCGTCTCCGGCGATATCTCGATCCTGCTCTTGCTGCGCCGGATCGCGGTAATCTCCGCGCCGACCTCGTGCAGGCCCAGCGTTCCCAGCGACTTGCCGATCGCATGCGCATCGTCGGACAGCGACACCGAATGCAGCCGCACGTTCAGGTGCTCGGCGCCGTCCGGGCTGTCGTCGGCGCCGTGGAAATAGCCGCGCAGCGCCGCATACCTTTCGCCGCGCGCGTCCTGCACCCGGTGCAGCACCCGGCGCAGCGGCACGCCCAGCATCAGCAGCGCATGCGAGGCCAGCATCAGGCTGCCTTCGATGGCTTCCGGCACCACTTCGGCGGCGCCGGCGGCGCGCAGCTTGTCGAGGTCGGTGTCGTCATGGCTGCGCACGATGACCGGCAACTGCGGCGCCAGTTCATGCACATGGTGCAGCGTCTTCAACGCCGACGGCGTGCTGGCGTAGGTGATGACGACCACGGCCGCGCGATGGATGCCGGCCGCCACCAGGCTTTCGCGCCGCGCCGCGTCGCCATACGACACGTTGGCGCCGGCCGCCTGCGCCTCGTGCACCCGCTCCGGGTCGAGGTCGAGCGCGTGATAGGCGATCTTTTCCTCTTCCAGCAGCTTGGCCAGGCTTTGCCCGCTGCGGCCGAAGCCGGCGATGATCACGTGCTTCTGGGTGCTCATGGTGCGGGTGGCGATCTGGGTCAGCGCCAGCGACTGCAGCATCCATTCATTGGCCGAGAGCTTCAGCACGATGGCGTCCGACTTGGCCAGGATGAATGGCGTGATCAGCATCGACAGCACCATGGAGGCCAGGATCAGCTGGACCAGGAACGGGTCGACCAGGTCCAGGCCGCCGGCCTGGTTCAGCAACACGAAACCGAACTCGCCGGCCTGCGCCAGGCCGAGGCCGGTGCGCAGCGCAACGCCGGTGGAAGCGCCGAACAGCTTGGCCAGCGCCGCGATCAGGCCGAACTTGACCAGCACCGGCCCGATCAGCAGCAACAGCACCAGCCACCAGTTCTCCAGCACCAGCGGCACGTTGAGCAGCATGCCGATGGTGATGAAGAACAGGCCGAGCAGCACGTCGCGGAACGGCGCAATGTCTTCTTCCACCTGGTGCTTGTATTCGGTCTCCGACACCAGCATGCCGGCGACGAAGGCGCCCAACGCCAGCGACAGCCCGGCTTTTTCGGTGATCCAGGCCGCGCCCAGCGTGATCAGCAGCAGGTTCAACATGAAGAGTTCCTGCGAGCGGCGCTTGACCACGATCTGGAACCAGCCGCGCATCAGTTTTTGCCCCAAAAACAGCAGCAGCACCAGCACCAGCACCGCCTTCAGGCCAGCCCACAGCAGCGTCGGCGCCAGGTCGCGCGGATTGGCCAGCGCCGGCACCAGGATCAGCAGCGGCACCAGCGCCAGGTCCTGGAACAGCAGGATGCCGATGATGCGCCTCCCGTGCTCGCTTTCCAGCTCCAGCCGTTCGGTCAGCATCTTCGAGACGATGGCGGTGGACGACATGGCCAGTGCGCCGCCCAGCGCAAACGCGGCGCGCCAGCTGATCTGCAACATCGGCGGCAGCACCAGCGCGGCAAGCCAGCCCGACAGCATGGTCGCGGCGATGGTCAGCAGCACCTGCGCCATGCCGAGGCCGAACACGGTGCGCCGCATCGACGACAGTTTGGGCAGGGAAAATTCGAGGCCGATGGAAAACATCAGGAACACCACGCCGAATTCGGCCAGCGTGTGAGTGGTGGCGTTTTCCTCGGCGAGGCCCAGCGCATGCGGGCCGATCACGATGCCGACCGCCAAGTAGCCAAGCATCGGCGGCAGGTGCAGCATGCGAAAGCCCACCACGCCCAGCACCGCCGAGCCCAGCAACAACAAGGTCAATTCGAGAGCTGAAAACATGGGCGCGGGCAGGAAAGCCGGTCCTGGTTGAAAAATCGAAACAGCCCGGTTGCGGGACTGCTTAGCGACCGATCAATTCACCGGGGTTTTTGTTATCTCTGGCAGGTTTTTTGCTTTGGTAATTCGTTTATACTTCGGGCATGAGTGTAACCGATGAAAAAACTTTGGCTAATCCTTTCGATGCCCGCCTGGCAGAACGCGCAACGCAGATGGCGCGCGAAACCTTGCAGATCGAAGCCGACGCCATTCTCGCCCTGAAAGACCGCGTCACCGTTGCCGACGGCAGCATGGGACGCGCGGTGGCCCTGCTGCTCGGGTGCACCGGCCGCGTGGTGGTGTCGGGCATAGGCAAGTCCGGCCATATCGCCCGCAAGATCTCGTCGACGCTGGCCTCGACCGGCACGCCGTCGATGTTCGTCCACCCGGCCGAAGCCGCCCACGGCGACCTCGGCATGGTGACGGAGAACGATGCGTTCATCGCCATCTCCAATTCCGGCGAGGCCGCCGAACTGCTGGCCATCGTCCCCATCATCAAGCGCATGGGCGCCAAGCTGATCGCCATGACCGGCAACGACGTGTCCAGCCTGGCGCTGCTGTCCAACGTGCACTTGGACACCCGGGTCGAGAAGGAAGCCTGCCCGTTGAATCTGGCGCCGACCGCCAGTACCACCGCGACGCTGGCCATGGGCGACGCGCTGGCGGTGGCCCTGCTCGACGCCCGCGGCTTTCGCGAGGAAGACTTTGCCCGCTCCCATCCGGGCGGCGCGCTCGGCCGTCGCCTGCTGACCCATGTGCGCGATGTGATGCGCAGCGGCGCCGCGATCCCGACCGTCACGCCGGACGTCTCGCTCAACCAGGCGCTGCTGGAAATCACCCGCAAGGGCATGGCCATGACCGCCATCGTCGACGACATGCAGCGCCCTGTCGGCGTGTTCACCGACGGCGACCTGCGGCGCCTGATCGAACGGGTGCAGGACTTCAGCAAGCTGTCGATCGCCGACGTGATGCATGCGAACCCGCGCACCGTCGCGCCGGACCAGCTGGCGGTAGAGGCCGTCGAGCTGATGGAGCAGCACCGCATCAACCAGCTGCTGGTGGCCGACGCCGACGGCCGGCTGGTCGGCGCGCTGCACATCCATGACCTGACACGCGCCAAGGTGATCTGATGCAGGCCCCCGACGAAGCAACGATGGCACGGGCGCGGCGCGTCCGCCTGATGGTGTTCGACGTCGATGGCGTGCTGACCGACGGCAGCCTGCATTTCGGCGCCGACGGCGAACTGATCAAGACCTTCAACGTGCTCGACGGCCATGGCATCAAGCTGCTGCAGCAATCGGGCGTCATCACCGCCATCATCAGCGCGCGGCAGTCGGCGCTGGTGGCGCGGCGCGCGGCCGACCTCGGCATCAGCCATGTGCAGCAGGGCGTGCATGACAAGCTTTCCGGATACCGCGCGCTGCTGGAGGAATGCGGCGTTGCAGCCGATGATAGCGGCTTCATCGGCGACGACGTGATCGACCTGCCGGTGCTGACGCGCGTCGGCTTTGCCGCCAGCGTGCCGAACGGGCACCCCGAGGTGCGCGCGCGCGTGCACTACGTAACCACCGCCCGCGGCGGCCAGGGCGCGGTACGCGAACTATGCGACTTCATCCTGCGTGCGCAGGGCAATTACGAGGCGGCGCTGGCGCCGTACCTGCAATGAAAAAAGACCGCAGGCGCTTTGGCGCGTTGCCGCTGCTGATGCTGGCGGTGGTGCTGGCGCTGGGCAGCTTCTGGCTGCTGGAAATCATGCGCAAGTCGGGCAAGGACAGCGAACCCGCCGCAGCGCGGATAGACCCCGATTATTTCGTCGAGAACTTCAATTTCGTGCGGCTCTCCGGCACTGGCGAAGCGCAATACAACATTTCCGGCAAGCGCATGGTGCACAACCCGGCCGACGATACCCATATGGTCGAACTGCCGGTCATCAACAGCCTGAGCCGTGAACGGCCTCCCATGACTGCCCGCGCCGACCGGGCGCTCATCGAGCCTGACGGCAGCGAGGTGCATATGTATGACCGGGTGCGCATCGACCGGCCGAAAACGCCCACCTCCAACCTTTTTCACATGGAGTCGGATTACTTGCTGGTGCTGCCGAACGAAGACATCATGCGCACCGACAAGCCGGTACGCATGACGCTCGGCGAGTCGCAGCTCAACGGCACCGGCATGGTTGCCAACAACGCTACCGGCCAGGTGCAGCTTGCAAGCCGGGTGCAGGCAAGCCTGCCCCCCAAGACTGCGACGCCGTGAGCCCGCGTGCCCGGCGCGTCGCGCATGACGCATTATCTTAGAGAACATCGATGAAACGAATCCAATGCTGGATGATTTTGCTGCTGGGCATGGTTGCCGCAGGCAGCGCACAGGCCGAGAAGGCAGACGCTTCCAAGCCGACCAATATCGAGGCCAACCAGATGGCCTACGACGACGTCAAGCAGATCAATACCTTTACCGGCGACGTCGTGCTGGTGCGCGGCACGTTGACCATCAAGGCGGACCGGATGGTCGTCACCCAGGACCCGGCCGGTTACCAGTACGCAACCGTGTATGCGAAGCGCGGCGAGAAAGCCATGTTCCGCCAGAAGCGCGACGGCGGCCCCAACCTGTGGATAGAAGGCGAAGCGGCCGACCGCATCGAGTACGACACCAAGACCGAAGTGGCCAAGTTCTATGTCAATGCCCGTGTGCGCCTGCTGGAAGGGGCCAGGGCGACTGACGAAGTGGAAGGCGAATTCATTTCCTACGACAGCAAGCAGGAATTCTATTCGGTCAACAACACGGCGAGCGGCGCCAGCAAGGCCGGCGGCGGACGCATTCGGGCCATCATCCAGCCGCGCAACGAAACCAGGGCGCCCTGACATGGCGAACAGCAAGCTCAATGTCCGCGGCCTGCAGAAGACCTATGGCGCCCGCCAGGTCGTGCGGGACGTCTCGCTCTATGTCGAAAGCGGCCAGGTCGTCGGACTGCTCGGACCGAACGGCGCTGGCAAGACTACGTCGTTCTACATGATCGTCGGCCTGGTGCCGTCGGATGCCGGCGAGATCGATCTCGACGGCGTCGACATCTCGCACTTGCCGATACACCGGCGCGCGGTGCTGGGCCTGTCCTATCTGCCGCAGGAAGCCTCGGTGTTCCGCAAGCTGACCGTCGAGGAAAATATCCGTGCCGTGCTCGAACTGCAGCGACTGGAAGGCAAGCCGCTGTCGAAGGCAGCGATCGATAACCGGCTAAACGCACTACTGTCAGAACTCCAGATCGAAAAGCTGCGCGACAACCAGGCCATGTCGCTCTCCGGCGGCGAGCGCAGGCGGGTCGAGATCGCGCGGGCGCTGGCGACCAGCCCGCGCTTCATCCTGCTCGATGAACCATTCGCCGGTGTCGACCCGATTGCCGTCATCGAGATCCAGCGCATCGTGCGTTTTTTAAAGGAACGCAATATTGGCGTGTTGATCACCGATCACAACGTTCGCGAAACCTTGGGTATTTGCGACCACGCCTATATCATCAACCAGGGCGAGGTCCTGGCCAGTGGCAGTCCGAACGACATTATTGCCGACGAATCGGTGAGGCGCGTCTACCTGGGCGAGCACTTCCGGATGTAGGCGAAGGCACAAATGAAACAGACTCTTCAACTTCGTGTATCACAGCATCTTGCATTGACGCCGCAATTGCAGCAGTCGATCAGGCTGCTGCAGTTGTCCACCCTGGAATTGCACCAGGAGCTTGAACAGATTCTGTCCGACAATCCCTTGCTGGAGCGGCTGGACGACCCGCTCGACCACTCGGTGCGCCTGCTCGCCGACGGTTCCATCAGCAGCGCCCCGGCCACGACGCCAAGCAGCGACCCGCCGGCGCCCGATGCCGCGCCAGCGGGCGACGGCGACACCAGCTTCGAAGGCGGTGAAGGCGGCGACAGCGGGGAAAGCAGCGGCGACAGCGACTGGAGCTTCGACGATGTGGCCCGCACGTCCAAGGCGCCCGAGGACGACGATGCCAGGCCGCAAATGGAAGCGCATGAAGTCACGCTGCGCGAGCACCTGCTGGAACAGATGCGCGTCACCGTGAAAAACCCGCGCGACCGGGCGCTGGTCGAACTGGTTGTCGATGCGCTGGACGACAACGGCTACCTGACCGAGCCGCTGGAGGAAATCCATGCGCGCCTGCCGGAAGAACTCGAAGTCGAGGCCGAAGAAATGTCGATGGCGCTGAAGCTGCTGCAAAGCTTCGACCCGCCGGGCGTCGGCGCCCGCGACGCCGCCGAATGCCTGGCGCTGCAGATCAGGCGCATGCCGCGCATCCCGCTGGTCACGCGCCGCACCGCGCTGGTCATCGTCGAAAAATATTTGCCGCTGTTTGCCCAGCGCGACTTCAACAAGCTCAAGAAGGCGCTCGATTGCGACGAGGAAGACCTGCGTGAAGCGCAGGTGGTGATCAGGCAATGCAACCCGCACCCGGGCGCCGCCTTCGCCAGCGACGCCTCCGACTACGTGGTGCCGGACGTGATCGTCAAGCGCACCCGCAGTGGCTGGCAGGTAGTGCTTAATCACGATGTGATGCCGCGGCTGCGGGTCAATGCGCTGTACGCCAACATCCTGAAGCAGAACAAGGGCGAGGGTTCGATGAGTTCGCAGCTGCAGGAGGCGAAGTGGCTGATCAAGAACATGCGCCAGCGTTTCGACACGATATTGCGCGTGGCGCAGGCCATCGTCGACCGCCAGCGCAACTTTTTCTCGCACGGCGCCGTTGCCATGCGCCCGCTTGTCTTGCGGGAGATTGCTGATACACTGGGTTTACACGAAAGCACCATTTCTCGTGTAACTACCCAGAAATACATGCTCACGCCGCACGGAATGTTCGAATTGAAATACTTTTTCGGCAGCCATGTTGCAACCGATGCGGGCGGCGAAGCCTCATCGACTGCGATCCGCGCGCTGATCAAGCAACTGATAGGAGCTGAAGACCCCAAGATTCCATTTTCCGATAGCCGAATCGCAGAAATGCTGGCGGAACAGGGCATGGTGGTCGCCCGCCGCACCGTTGCAAAATATCGGGAAGCCCTGAAGATCCCTCCAGTCAACCTGCGCAAGGCCTTGTAGTTTTTGCTGCATGTACCTCGTCGCCATGTTTCATGTCCCATGAAACCTCTGCCGGCACTTCACAGGAGCGTTGTATGAATCTCACCATCAGTGGACATCATCTCGAAGTGACTCCCGCAATCCGTGAATACCTGCAAGGCAAGCTAGAGCGCATCAGGCGCCATTTCGATCACGTCATCGATATCGCAGTCATCCTGGCTGTCGACAACCTTCCCGAAAAAGAGAAACGCCAGCGCGCCGAGATTACCTTGCGCCTGCGCGGCAAGGATGTGCACGTGGCCAGCCTCGCGCAGGACCTGTACGCAGCCATCGACCTGCTGATCGACAAGCTCGACCGCCAGGTGCTCAAGTACAAGACCCGCACCCAGGACCACCAGCATGTCGGCTTCAAGCGCATGGCGGGAGAAAGCGCCGATGCGGACCCTGACCTCGACGCCGACGGCGTCTCCGCACCCGCGCGCTGAGCTCATCTGAATCCCCGGCCAGATTAGCCGTATCGTCCAGGGGCGCGTTCGCGCCCCTGTTGTATCTACCCCCAGCATCGCAAAATACTGTTTATTCATACAGTACTTATGATACATTATCGCCATGTTCAACGTTTCTGACACCGGAGAAAACGCCATGGCGCTTTTGAATAACACCGCACCGACTGCGTATGATTTCGACCATCCCCAAGCTGGTTTCATGATCCGCGTAGGCCGCCGCGAAATGCAGATCCGCCGCGAAGTCCGGCGCAGCCAGTACAGCGTGAACCCGATCATCGACTGCCGTCCTGGCGACGATCCGGGCCACCTGCAGATGCTGCTGTTCAACCGCTGGACCGTGGTGCTGGCCAAGGCCAGGTCGACACACTGAATCCCTCCCGGCAGGACCGCGATACCTGCCTGCCGACAGGCTACTGGCGCGATGTGGCTGTACGCAGCGCTCGGCCAGGCAAGTCGATTGCCGGTAAACTGTGCGTTTTCATATAGACAGCAAAGTTCATGACCGCACATGTCACCGGCATTATCAACAACCGTATTGGCTTTATCACACTGGACCGGGCCAAGGCGCTGAATGCGCTGTCGCTCGACATGATCCGTTCATTAACGCAGCTGCTGCGCGACTGGCAGCACAACGATGACGTCGTGGCGGTAGTCATACGCGCCAGCACCGAGCGGGCTTTTTGCGCGGGCGGCGACATCCGTTTCTTTTATCAGGTCGGCAATGCGGGTCCTGCGGGCGGCAGCGCCTTGCTCGAGGATTTCTTTACCGAGGAATATGCGCTCAACCACCTGATACATCATTATGCCAAGCCTTACATCGCCTTCATGGACGGCATCGTCATGGGTGGCGGCATGGGCGTGTCGCAGGGCGGTCCACAAAGCCGGATGCGCATCGTCACCGACAAAACTGCGATGGCAATGCCCGAAGTGCACATCGGCCTGTTCCCTGACGTCGGCGGCAGTTATTTCCTGTCGCGTACGCCCGGCAGGCTGGGCGACTGGCTGGCACTGACCGGCCAGACCATCAATGCGGCGGATGCGCTGTATGCGGGCTTGGCCGATGTCGCCCTGCCCTCGTCGAGCTTGCCGGAACTGTTGTCGACGCTGGAAAGCCAGCCGCTCGCTTCCGGCGCCGACGTCATGGCGCTGATCCGTGATTATGCCGCGCCTTACGCGGCCGAATTCAATCCGGATAGCAGCACGCTGGCAATGAACCGTGCAGCAATCGACCGGCATTTCGCGCATGGCACGATGGCGGCGATCGTGGCTTCGCTGGAAGCCGATCCCAGCGAATTTTCCCAGAAGACCCTGGCGTCCCTGCACCGCGGCTCGCCATTGCTGCTATGCGTGACGCTGGAACAACTGCGCCGCGGCGCTGCGATGACGGTCGCCGAATGTTTGCGCATGGAGCGCACCATGGTCCGGCATTCCTTCGAGGGCAAGGAAGTGCTGGAAGGCATACGGGCGCGCGTGATCGAGAAGGACAATGCGCCGCAGTGGTCGCCTGCGACGCTGGACGAGGTCGGCACGGAACAGGTAGCGCAGTTTTTTAGTCCGGTCTGGCCGGCGTATGCGCATCCACTGCGGGAATTGCAGTCCGGTCAAGGTTAAAAGGGCACGCTGGCTCGAGCAGTTTCGGGCTGACTTGCCCAAACGGACCTGTTAGCGATATTGCTTTTTGCGCGCAGCGACAGTTGCAGTTGCCCGCGCAGCGACTGTTGCAGTTGCTTTTGCAGTTGCTTTTGACGCTGCCTTTGACGTGGATCCCCGTTA
>CAUQYP010000055.1:0-21558 GCA_963522035.1 uncultured Noviherbaspirillum sp.
CTGCCCGGCCAGGATGGCGCAGGCGCGGCGCGCCACCAGCGCGGGCGCGGCATTGGGCGCGCGGATCAGCGCGGCCGCCAACGCCGACTCGACCTGGTCCAGCCCGTCAGGATGCTTGCCGAACAGCACCCGCGCCAGTGCATGCACGCCCACCAGCTCGCCGCGGAAGCTGATCAGGTTCAGGTAGGCTTCCAGGATCTGGTCCTTGCGCCAGTCGCGCTCCAGCGACTGCGCGGCCAGCGCCTGCGCCACCTTGCGGGAGCCGCTGCGCGGGGCCGCGCCGCGCTTCAGGTCGGCGTCGAGCAGGCCGGCCAGCTGCATCGTGATGGTGGAGGCGCCGCGGGTCCGGCTGTGCCATACGCTGCCCCAGGCCGCGGCAGCCACCGCGTCCCAGTCGACCCCGGCATGCTGGTAGAAGCGCTTGTCCTCGGACGCCAGCAATGCCGCGCGCAGCGCCGGCGAGATGTCGGCCAGCGCAACCCACGGCAGCCGGCGCACGGTGGCGTCGACCCGCACCTGCTGCAGCGGCGCGCCGTGGCGGTCGAAGAGCAGCGCGTCCGAGGGACGGTAAGCCGCGCGCACGTCGGCATGGGACGGCAGTGCAGCGGCGGCGCACGGTACGCAGCAAAGGACGAGCGCGGCGAGCACGCGTTTCACTTCACCTCCACCGCGGCATTCGGCGCCAGGCCGTGCATGTCGGGCGCATACATCGCCTCGACCCGGCTCGGCGGCAGCTGGAATACGCCCGGGTTGTTCAGCCGCACCGTATAGCTGTAGCTGAATACGCCCTTGGGCACATAGCTGTAATACGCACGCACGCTGTCGAAGCTGCGCTCCTCGTAGGCCAGCCGGGCTGCGTCCTGCGGCCGCTGGGCGCCAGCGGTCGCGGCTATCGCCGAGTCGCGGCCCAGCCCGCTGCCGAGCACGGTGGCGCCGGCCGGCACCGGGTCGGTCAGCGCCACCTGCGTCATGTCGGCCTGCGCATCCACCTCCAGCGTGATGCGCATGATGTCGCCGCGGCTGAGGGTGCCGGACTGCTTCTGGTCGACCATGGCGATGCTGCGCTGGATGCGGTAGCCGCTGGACCATGCCGCCGTCAACGGCACCGCGGCCAGGCTTTGCAGCGTGACCCAGGGTTTGCCCGGTCCGTCCTGGGTCAGGGAGAGGCTGCCGCCCGGGGACGGCCCGTCTTTCCAGGGCAATGCGATGCGGCCCGGCTTGCCGCCGGCCCAGCCATGGCTGGCCGTGATGTCCGCCCCACCCTGCCGCAGCACCACCCCGGTCGCGCCACCCGGCGTCTCGGCCTCGAACGCGGCGGAAAACTTGCGCAGTGCCAGCGTGCCCCAGGCATTCGCGGTCGTGGTGTTCCAGTGGCCGCGCTGCTGCCGCCCGATTGCGCCGGTCAGCAGCCGGCCCATGTCGTCGCGCCATGCGGCATCGTCGACGGCCAGCAGCATCAGGCGCACCGCGTTGGCGTCGGCGCCTGCCATCAGCCAGAACCAGCCGTCGCTCGCTTCGCTGGAAAAGCCCAGGCGGCTGCCCTGGAAGTTAAGCCGGGCGCGCAGTTCCTGGCCGGCTTCGGCCAGCCGTTGCGCATGGGACGGCAGCCCTGGCGTGCGGCGCAGGATGGCGATCCAGTCCAGCAGTGCCGACGTCGGCCACAGGCCGGGCGTGATGTTGATCGCGTCCAGTCCGCGCGGCGGCAGCTTGCCGTAGCGCGACAGCGCCTCCAGCGCCGACAGGCGGCGCACGTCGGTGTCCTTCCTCGGCGCCCAGTCGTCGCCGGCGCCGATGCGGCCTTCGACGAAGGCCTGCAGGCCGCGCAGCATGCGCTCGCGGCTCTCTTCCGGCAGCGACCAGCCGGCCTCGTGCGCCAGCGCCAGCAGGTAGGCGCTCAGCACCGGGTTGCCCGGCGTGTCGCCGCCGGTCGACGGGTAATAGCGCGCCAGCCCGTCGCCGTCGAGGTAGGAAGGCAGTTCCGCCGTCAGCTTCTGCCAGCCGGCATGGTCGTCCAGGCCCACCGCGCGCGACGCCTTCTGCTCCAGGCAGCTGTACGGATAGTCGCTGAAGTAGCGCCGCAGCCCGTCGGCCGCCCCGGCCAGCCCCGCAGCCAGCGAGACCGTGACGCCGCCGCGTCCCGGCAAGGCGCCAGCCGGCGGCGCCAGCGCAATGGTGCGGCTTTTATCCAGCTGGAACAGGGTCGCCTGCTGGACCGTGACCGGCACCGCCGGCAGCAGCTTCTGGCTGACCTTCAACGCGTCCTTCGCATTGGCGCCGCCGTCTTCCTGCGCACGCAGCTCCCATCCCAGCGCATCGCCGCTGGCTGGCGCGGTGACCTGCCATGCGAGTTCCTGCGCAGCGCCGGCGGCAAGCCTGACGCGGCGCGGCGCGGCTTCCAGCGGTTTGCCGTCGACCAGCGCGCTGACGCTGATGTCCATGGCCCTTTCAGCGCCGTTGCGTACCGTGGCCATCGCGCTGTAGCGGTCGCCCTGCCGCACCAGCGGCGGCAAGCCGGCTACCAGCTGCAAGTCCTGGGTCGTGCGTATGCTGACCGCGCCGTAGCCGTACAGCCCGGCGCCGCTGGTGGCGACCGCGACAATGCGAAAGCCCGACAGCGCATCGTTCAGCGGCACTTCGACCTGCGCGCGGCCATCGGCGTCCAGCACCACCGCGGGTTGCCATAACAGAAGCGTGTCGAGCAGTTCGCGGGTCGATGCACGCCCGCCGCCGCCGCCCGGCGGTAAGGCTTTGCGCCCGTAATGGCGCTTGCCGACGATCTGCAGCTGCGCGGTGGCGGTCTGCACGCCGTAGCCGCGCCGCTGCAGCATCGCCGGCAGCAGGTTCCAGCTGTCGTTGGGCTGCAGCTCGAGCAGCGCTTCGTCGACTGCCGCCAGCGCCACCTCGGCGCCGGCGGCGGGCCGGCCGTCGGGCAGGCTGACCTGCACCGTCGCCAGCGCCCGCCCGCGCACCGGGTAGCTGGCCTGCGGCGTGCTGACCCTGACCGCCAGCTGGTGGCTGGCGGTGCCGACGCCGATCTCGGCGACGCCGAAGCGAAACGCCGGGCGCGCCAGGTCCACTGTCGGACCGGGCGCCTGGTAGGCGCGGAAGTCGGCCAGCCAGTTGCGCGGCTCGCGCCAGCCCCAGCGGAAGAACGAATACCATTTCACTTCACGCAGGCGCGGGCGCACCGCCAGCACCGAGACGTAGACGTTCGGCGCATAGGCAGCCGTCACCGGCACCCGGATCGCCGGCGAACTGCCGGACAGGGTGACCACGCTGGTCTGCAACACGCCCTCGCGTTCGACCGCGACCAGCGCGGTAGCCTCGCGAAACGGCATGCGCACCTGGAACACCGCGGTCTCGCCCGGCTGGTACTGCTTTTTTTCGGGCAGCACGTCGATGCGGTCCTGGTTGCCGGCGCCGAACCAGTTGTCGTCCGAACCGCCGACCCAGACCGTGGCGGCGGCATGCGCCCGGCGCCCTGCCGCGTCGGTGACCGACGCGCTCAGCACGACTTCGCCGGTCTGGCTGAACACGGCCTCGCATTGCAGCAGACCGCGCGCGTCCGACTTGCCGCTGCACAGGCGGCCCAGTTCGCGGCTGCTGCTGCTCTCCTCGTACGCATAGAACCCGCCCACCATGCGCTTGCGGTGCGAACTGCGTTCCTTCAGCATGCCGGTGATTTCCAGCGGCACGCCGGCCCGCGGCTTGCCGTCGAGGTCGAGGGCGACCGCGGTGAGCGTAATGTTCTTTTTCAGTGCTACCCAGGAACCGGTCCGGATGCCGGCGACCAGTGCCGCCGGCCACAGCGGCGTGCTCTGCGACACGGTCTGGATCTCGCCGTTCGGGTCGGCGAAATGCATTTCGCTCAGCATTTCCGACGCGCTTGCCAGCGCCGGCAGTTCGCGCACGACGGTGCTGCCGATGCCGTTGCGGTCCAGCTTTACCGGCAGCTTGTCGGCGACGATCCTGCGGTCGTCGCCGACGCCGTCGGCACTGCCGGCAAAACTGAAGTCGTCATAGCCGGCGAAGGCCAGCGCACGTTCGCGCAGCAGCGCGCTCAGGGTCACCGGCAGGCCTGACGCGCCGCCGCCGTTAAGGTAATTGAGCTGCAGCGTCAGCGGCACCTCGGACGGCGCCACCTGGGCAGCCTTGGGCGGGGCGATGCGGCCCTGCAGCAGCGGCAGGCGGAATTCCTCGACCCGGAAACTGCCGCTGCGCATTGCGGAAGCCGATTGCGCATCCGTCTCCTCCGCCGCAGTTGCTGCAGAGGAGACCGGACCGCTGTCGAGGATCACGTCGTACCGCCCCAGTCTCGCCTGCGCCGGAATCGCGAACACGCTGTCGCTGGCGCCGCCGCCGCGCCAGCGCAGCGGAAATCGGTATTCCTGGCCGCTGCCCTGGTGCTGTATGCGCAGCCGGTCCGGCAGCCGGCTGGCCGGCAGCAGCGCCAGGCCGGCGCCGTTCTCGGCACGGACCAGGTGCTTCATCGACACCGTCTGCCCGGCCCGGAACAAGGTGCGGTCGAACACGGTATGCGCGCGCACGGTAGCGGGTAGCGCAGTGTCGGTGGGCAGGTTGAAGCGGAACGGTTCGATGCCGCTGTTCCAGCTCGACAGCGCGAACGCCATGTCGGCGCGGCCGTCGCGCCCGGTGGCCCGGGCGCTGACGAACAGGCCTTGCACCAAACGCTCTTCATAGCGTTGACTGCCGCAGTCGACATCGAGCTGCTGCGGCACCATGGCCACGCCGTCGGCGCCGGTTACCCCGCGCCACAGCGGCTTGCCGAAGCAATCCGAAATGCGCACGTCGGCGCCGGCGACCGGCTTGCCGCCGTCCAGCGTAGTCACCCACACCGCGCCGTTTTCACGGCCCACCTTCAGGTGGACCGCGAGGTTGGTGACCAGCGCGCTGGTGCGCACATACATCGGCGCCGGCTTGCCCAGCAGCGCCGCGCCCAGCCGCTGCGACGCCAGCTCCATCACGTAGTAACCGGGGCCGGGCAAGGGCACGCCGATCACCTCGAACGGCCGCACTTGCTTCGCGCCGCCGTCCGGCGCGGGCAGCGCAACCTGGCGCACGCCGGCCTCACCAGCCAGCAGGCCGATGCTGCGGGTCTCGACCGGCTTGCCGCCGATGTCGACACTGAAGTCGTGATAACGGTTCAGCCGCGCCATCCAGGCCATGATGGCGGCGTCGCCCTCGATGCGCAGGCTGCCCACGGTGGGCGCAGCCTGGCCGTCGGCCATCAGCACGCGGGCATCGGCCTCGATGTTGCGAACGGTGACCGGCATGGCCGGCGCGTCGTCGAGCTCGATGATGCCGAACGGCGCCGCGGCGAACTTGGCCAGCGGCGGGTAGACCGCGGTCGGCACCCGCATCGGAAACAGGCTGGCGTTGGCCAGCGGCCGGCCGGCGTCGTCATGGAAGTCCGGCGGCAGTGTCAGCACCAGCATGCTGTTTTCGGGCAGCGGCGCCCTGAACGACAACTGGCTGACGAATTCGTCGCCCGCCTCGCCGTCCGGCACTGGCGCAATGTTGCGACCGCCAGCAGACAGACTGACCTTCTGCGCCAGCGCCCGCGCGACCGGGGCGCTCAGCGACAGCCGCAACGACGACAGTGGGCCGCACGCCGCCTGCGCGTTTTCGCGGGCGCAACTGAAACTGGCGCTGAATGCGGCGCGCACCTTGTAATCGAAATACTGCGGCTTGCTGGTGGCCACGCCGTCGGCGCCCGGCGTGCTGACGCCCTTGCCCCAGACCAGCCGCACCGCGGCCTCGTTGGGCAGGCGCTGGACACACTGCAGCGCGCTCAGGCGTTCGGCCGGCGCCGCCGGTTCAAACTTTTTCACCAGCGCGTCGCGCACCGGACCGGTGACCAGCCGCACCGGGATGCGTTCCTGCACGCCGGCAGCCTCGCACCAGGCGTTGGCCAACAGGCTTTCCACGCTGGCCGACCCGTTCTGCAGCAGCAGGAATACCTGTTCCTCGTCCAGCGCATGGTGCGTGCGCGGCTGGATGCGCACTACCGCCGGGCCGCCGGTCTGGAACCGAAAGGTCTTCGCACCGTCCACCGTCGCCCCGGACTGCAGCCGGAAGGCCGGCTTGAGCGTGAAGCTGCAGCGCACGCCGGGCGGCACGTCGCGGTCGAAGTCGAACACCCAGTTGCGTTCATCGGCCCAGCGGCCGCTGCCGGGCTCGCTGCAGGTCATGTCGAACGGCGCCGCCGCGCGCGCATCGCCAAAACCGACCGCCGCCTCGGAAAACGTGGCCCGCACCTGGCGCACATTGACCACTTCGCCCTGCGGCGAAAACTGGCTGACCGTGCCGGCCTGGGCCAGCGCGGACCAGGCCAGGAATGCGATGCAGGCCAGCGTGCGATGCATGTTCATGCGGATTCTCCGTGTCTCGATGATTCGGGCTACAGGGCGGAAACCCTGCCTTTTCCAAGCGGCGCGGCGACCGTCTTTAAGATAAACTCCTGATTTTTCACGTTTTCGGAGCCTGACCCATGCGGTCGCATCGCATCCTTCCCCGCTTTATTGCCTGCATCGCCCTGGGCCTGGCCCTCGCGGCGCCGGCCCATGCGCTGGACCGGCTGTTCCCGCCGCAGACCAAGCGCGGCGAAATGTCGAATGTCGACTTTCCTGCCGTAAAAATCAATGGTACCGAACGGAAACTGTCCGCCGGCGCGTGGATCAAGAACGAAAACAACACGATCGATATGCCCGTAACGCTGAGAGGCCGCCAGTTCATCGTGAATTACACCGAAGACGGCGAAGGCAACGTCAACCGGGTCTGGATACTGAGCCCGGCCGAAGCCGCCAAGCCCCTGCCGAAGCCGCAGTCGCAGTCGCCGTCGCAAACGCAATAACATCCCATGCAAAAAAAAGTTTTCATCAAGACATTCGGCTGCCAGATGAACGAGTACGACTCGGACAAGATGGTGGACGTGCTCCATGAGGCCGACGGCTACGTCCGTACCGACACGCCGGACGACGCCGACGTCATCCTGTTCAACACCTGCTCCGTGCGCGAAAAAGCCCAGGAGAAAGTATTTTCCGACCTCGGCCGCGTCAAGGAATTGAAACGCGCCAATCCCGGCCTGGTCATCGGCGTCGGCGGCTGCGTCGCCTCGCAGGAAGGCGACGCCATCGTCAGGCGCGCGCCGTATGTCGACCTGGTGTTCGGCCCGCAAACCCTGCACCGGCTGCCGGCCATGCTGCAGCAGCGGCGCGACAGCGGGCGCTCGCAGGTCGACATCAGCTTCCCGGAAATCGAGAAGTTCGACCACCTGCCGCCAGCGAAAGTCGACGGCCCGACTGCGTTCGTCTCCATCATGGAAGGCTGCAGCAAGTACTGCAGCTATTGCGTGGTGCCCTACACCCGCGGCGAGGAAGTGTCGCGCCGCTTCGACGACGTGCTGGCCGAAGTGGCCGGGCTGGAAGCGCAGGGCGTGAAGGAAATCACGCTGCTGGGGCAGAACGTCAATGCCTACCGCGGCGAAATGGCCGATGGCGAGGTGGCCGACTTCGCGCTGCTGATCGAATACATTGCCGAGCTCGACGGTATCGAGCGCATCCGCTACGTCACCAGCCACCCGAAGGAATTCACCCAGCGCCTGATCGACACCTACGCCCGGGTGCCCAAGCTGGTCAATCACCTGTACCTGCCGGCGCAGCACGGCGCGGACAAGGTGCTGGCGGCGATGAAACGCGGCTACACCGCGCTGGAATACAAGTCCATCATCCGCCGCCTGCGCGAAGTGCGGCCTGACATCAGCATTTCCTCCGACTTCATCGTCGGCTTCCCGGGCGAGACCGACGCCGACTTCGAGGCCATGATGAAACTGATCAATGACATCGGCTACGACAACAGTTTTTCCTTCATCTTCAGCCCGCGCCCCGGCACGCCCGCGGCCAACCTGGAAGACGACACGCCTCACGACGTGAAGCAGCAACGGCTGATGCGCCTGCAGGCGGCGATTGCCGACAACACGCGGCGCATCAGCGACGCGATGGTGGGCACGGTCCAGCGCATCCTGGTGGAAGGGCCGTCGAAGAAGGACGCGCTGCAGTTCCAGGGCCGCACCGAGAACAACCGGGTCGTCAATTTCGACGCCGGCCCGGACGGCGCGGGGCTGGTAGGCCGGATGCTGGACTTGCGCATCACCGAATCGTACGCATATTCACTGCGCGGCGAACTTGTAGCGCCCTGAACACTCTCTCTTCTAATAGTAAAGACTACCGACAAGACCCCGACTTGAAGACCAAGACACCGCAGCAACCCATGCATTTCGAACCGCAACCGGTCGACAACAACCGCCTCGCCCACCTGTGCGGGCCGATGGATGAAAACCTGCGCCAGATCTCGGCCGCGCTCGACGTCACGCTGTTCCGGCGCGGCGAACGGTTCATCGTTTCCGGCACGAATGCCGAGCGCGCGGTCGACATCCTGCAAAAGTTCTACGCAATCGCCGACAAGCCGGTCTCGGTCGAGGATGTGCAGCTGGCGCTGGTCGAGCAGCGCGCCAACCTGGCGCAGGCGGTCGAGAAGCCGGCCATCCTGACCAAAAAGCCCGATCCGGACGCCGACGAACCGCCCGTGGTGGAAACCCCGGTGTTGAAAACCCGGCGCAGCGACCTGCGCGGCCGCACGCCGCACCAGAACCAGTACCTGAAGTCCATCCTCGAACATGACGTCACCTTCGGCATCGGCCCGGCCGGCACCGGCAAGACCTACCTGGCGGTGGCCTGCGCGGTCGACGCGCTGGAACGCGACGCGGTCAAGCGCATCGTGCTGACGCGGCCGGCTGTGGAAGCCGGCGAACGGCTGGGTTTCCTGCCGGGCGACCTGGCGCAGAAGGTCGACCCCTACCTGCGCCCGCTGTACGACGCGCTGTACGACCTGATGGGCTTCGACCGGGTGCAAAAAATGTTCGAGAAGCAGGCCATCGAGATCGCGCCGCTGGCCTACATGCGCGGCCGCACGCTGAACCATGCGTTCATCATCCTCGACGAGGCGCAGAACACCACGCCCGAGCAGATGAAGATGTTTCTCACGCGCATAGGCTTTGGCAGCAAGTCGGTGATCACCGGCGATGTCACGCAGATCGACCTGCAGCGCAACCAGAAGTCCGGCCTGATCGACGCCGCGGCGGTGCTGAAGGACGTGCGCGGCATCGCCTTCACCCATTTCAACAGCACCGACGTGGTCCGCCACCCGCTGGTGGCGCGCATCGTCGACGCCTACGAGTCGGCCGGCGAAGCCAGCGCCATTGCCGCGACATTCAGCAATGGCGCCAAAAAATAAGCTCACGCTGTCGGTGCAGTACGCCGACCCGCGCGCCCGGGCGCACGTGTCGCGGGCCGATGCGCGGCGCTGGGTCCAGGCTGCGCTGCTGGCCCCGGCCGAACTGACCCTGCGCTTCGTCGACGCCGAGGAAGGTCGCACGCTGAACCGCGACTACCGCGGCAAGGACTATGCGACCAATGTGCTGACCTTCGCCTATACCGAGGACGAAGAGGCCGAAGTCACCCAGGCCGACATCATCCTGTGCACCGACGTGCTGGAAAAGGAAGCGGCGGAACAGGGGGTTGGCATCGGCGCCCATGCCGCCCACCTGGTCGTGCATGGCGTGCTGCATGCGCAGGGCTACGACCACGAGGACGACGCCGACGCGACGGAAATGGAATCGCTCGAAGTCGAGATCCTGGCCGGGCTCGGCATCGCCAACCCTTACCTGGAACGCCAGGGCTGATGCGCGGCCGCAAGGCCGGCAAGCCGGAAAGTTGGCGTTCCTATCATTTGTTGTATCCTACTTCCCACTAAAACCACGGCAATACGCCCCATGCAAGACTATCCCAGTAGCACCAGGACCCCTGATGCCAAGCCCCACCGGTCACTGCTCGAACGCCTGACCGCCCTGATTTCCCCTGAACCGGAAAACCGCGCCGAACTGCTGGAAATCCTGCACGACGCGCACGAACGCAACCTGCTCGACGCCGACGCGCTGTCCATGATCGAAGGGGTGTTCCAGGTCTCCGACCTGGTGGCGCGCGACATCATGGTGCCGCGCTCGCAGGTCGACATGGTCGACATCAGCAAGCCGATCGAGGCATGGATGCCGATGGTGCTGGAAACCGCGCACTCGCGCTTTCCGGCGGTCGACGGCGAGCGCGACCGCGTGGTCGGCATCCTGCTGGCGAAGGACTTGCTGCGTTATTACGCCGAGGAATCGTTCGATGTGCGCGGCATGCTGCGCCCCGCGGTCTTCATCCCGGAAGCCAAGCGCCTGAACGTGCTGCTGGGCGACTTCCGCGCCAACCGTAACCACATGGCGGTGGTGGTCGACGAGTACGGCGGCGTCGCCGGCCTGATCACCATCGAGGACGTGCTGGAGCAGATCGTCGGCGACATCGAGGACGAATACGACATCGACGAGGAAGAGGACAATGTCGTGGCCCTCAAGGACGGCCAGCACGGCCCGCGCTGGCGGGTCAAGGCGCTCACCGAGATCGAGCAGTTCAACGACGAGATCGGCAGCCACTTCGACGACGACGGCGTCCACACCATCGGCGGCCTGGTCGCCAGCCACCTGGGCCGCATGCCGCGCAAGGGCGAGGTTTTCGACCTGGGCGGCCTGCGCTTCGAAGTCATGCGCGCCGATGCCCGCCAGGTGCATGTGCTGCTGGTGGAAAAAGTGCCGCAGCAAGTCGCCCCGCAGGACGAAGACAATCTCTGACACCGGCCGCCCCGGCCGCATCGACGCTGCCGGCCCGCAGCGCTGCCTTCCTGCGTGAGCGCATCTGCCTGACCGTACCTTAAACCGTACCTTAAACCTTACCCGAACCAGCCCGGATGCCTTCTGACACCTTGTCCCCTGCCCTGTCGCGCTGGTCGCTGCTCTGGGCCATGCTGGCCGGCGCCACCGCCGTCGTGTCCTTTGCGCCGCTGACCTGGTGGCCGGTGCAGATTGCCAGCCTGGCCGTGCTGCTGTGGCTGGCCGTCCAACAAACCACGGTGCGCCGCAGCGCGCTGGTCGGCTGGAGCTTCAGCCTCGGCTGGATGGTCGCCGGCACCCATTGGCTCTACACCAGCCTCCATGACTACGGCGGCCTTCCCGGCCCGCTGGCCATCGCCGCAGTGCTGCTGCTGTCGGCCGCCATGGCCCTGTACACCGCCATGGCGACGGCCGCCGGCACCTGGCTGCGGCTGCGCTGCGCGCTGTCGCCGGCCACGACCCTGCTGCTGGTTTTCCCGCCGCTCTGGGCGCTGGCCGAATGGCTGCGCAACTGGGTCGCGACCGGCTTTCCCTGGATTGTCTCCGGCTATGCGCATGTGAACAGCCCGCTGGCCGGCTATGCGCCGCTGGTCGGCGTGTATGGCATAGGCTGGCTGGCGGCGCTGCTGGCGGGCTGCGTGGTGCTGGCGTTTTCCGGGCGCCGGCGGCTGGCGCTGGTGCTGGCCGCCGTGGTAATGATTGCCGGCATCGCATTGAACCAGCTGGCCTGGACCAGCCCGCACGGTGCGCCGATCTCGGTGCGCCTGTTGCAGGGCAACGTGCCGCAGGAAATGAAGTTCAACCCGGAGGCCGCCAGCGACACGCTGGCGCTGTACCACGACATGGTGACCGAGGCCCGCGCCGACCTGATCGCCACGCCCGAGACCGCGCTGCCGATGATGGCGCATGCGCTGCCGCCCGACTACCTGGAACTGCTGGCGAGCTTTGCGCGCCAGTCGAAAAGCAACCTGCTGGTCGGCGTGCCGGTCAGCGACGGGCCGGGCACCTACGCCAACAGCCTGCTGGGCCTGGGCGCCGACGGCGCGCGCAACTACCGCTACGACAAGCATCACCTGGTGCCCTTCGGCGAATTCATCCCGCCGGGTTTCCGCTGGTTCGTCGACATGATGCATATCCCGCTCGGCGACTTCACCCGCGGTGCGGCGGTGCAGGCAGCGTTCGAGGCGGCCGGCCAGTGGGTGCTGCCCAACATCTGCTACGAAGACCTGTTCGGGGAAGAAATCGCCGACCAGATCGCCGCCAGTTATTTTTCCGGCCGGCCGCAGCCGACCATGATGCTCAACGTCTCCAACATCGCCTGGTTCGGGGATTCCATCGCGCTGCCGCAGCATCTGCAGATCTCGCAGATGCGTTCGCTCGAAACGCGCCGCCCGATGCTGCGCGCGACCAATACCGGCGCCACCGCCGTGGTCGATGCCCGTGGCCGGGTGCAGGCGCAGTTGCAGCCTTATACCCGGGACGTGCTGGCGGCCGAGGTGCAGGGGATGCGCGGGTATACGCCTTATATATTGCTGGGCAATGTACCGGTGCTGACGGCGGCGGTGTTGCTGCTGGGCTGGATCTGGTTTTCGCGACGGCGTAATCACGGCAATCGGTAGGTTGGCGACCGAATTGTACGGTGCCTGAAAATTGTTCCAATACTTCGTCAAGTACTTGAAACCAACGAATAAAAGGAACACACTCCCAGGTAATGCGCAACGACACCCACACCCAACGCGTCCTGGATTTGCTCGGGCAAAAAGGAATGCTGCGTCCCAGCGACCTCGATGCCATCGGTACCCACCGAGTGGTCCTGACGCGCATGACGGCCAAAGGCCTGCTGGAGAAGGTAGGTCGAGGCATCTACCGTCTGCCGGAAAGTCAGCCTTCCGAAGACGAAAGTCTGACCTCCATCGCCACCAAGGTGCCGCAAGCGGTGTTTTGCCTGCTGAGCGCTCTGCAGTTTCATGCGCTGACGACGCAACTGCCGCGTCAGGTATGGATCGCCATGCCGCGAGGCAGCCATACGCCAAAAATCGACTACCCTCCGGTCAGGATGGTCCAATTTGCAGGCAGTGCCTATTCGGAAGGAATCGAGCTATTCGAGCGCGATCAAGTCAAGCTACGCGTCTACGGCGTGGCCAAGACCGTGGCGGACTGCTTCAAGTACCGCAATAAAATCGGACTTGACGTTGCCCTCGAAGCGCTCAAGGACGCTCGGGCGCAGAACAAGGCATCGGTTGATGAGATCTGGCGCTACGCCAAGATTTGCCGGGTGAGCAATGTGATGCGCCCCTACCTCGAGGCGATCGATTGAACAACGACCATGCCGCGTCGGTCCGCGCCCGTCTGCTTAATGTCGCCAAGGCACAAAGGGTGGATTTTAATCAGGTGCTGGTCCGATTTGCCCTCGAACGCATCCTTTACCGAATGAGTCAGTCAGCCTATGCCGACCGCTTTTTGCTCAAGGGGGCCTTGCTGTTCACGCTCTGGTACGACATGCCGCATCGCGCGACACGCGATGCCGACCTGCTGGGTTTCGGTCCCAGCGATCTGGAATCGATCGGCCGAACGTTCCGGGATATCGCCAGCGTTGAGGTACAGGACGGCATCACCTTCGACCCGACCTCCGTCACCGTAGCCGAGATCCGAAAAAATGCCGGATATGCCGGCGCGCAGGTCCTGGTCGCAGGTGAAATCGCCAAAGCGCGGTGCAAGACGCAGATCGACATCGGGTTTGGCGACGCGGTTACACCTGGGCCGATCGAGGCTACCTACCCCGTCCTGCTCGACGATTTGCCGGCCCCCCGGTTGCGGACCTATCCTGTCTATACCGTGATTGCGGAAAAACTGCATGCCATCGCTTTGCTGGGCATGACCAACAGTCGGCTAAAGGACTACTTCGATCTGGCCGTTTTGCTGGACCGCGAAACCCTGGACGCAGAAATTCTTGCCAGGGCGATTGCAGCGACATTCGTGCGACGTGGAATGGCAGTGCCGACCGCGCCACCAATCGGTCTGACCGAAGAGTTTGCGACGGATCCGTCGCGCCAAGCGATTTGGCATGCGTTCATTAGGAAAAATGGACTTGCTCACCAGGCACTGTCCGATACCGTCAGCACGTTACGGTGCGCCTTGGAGCCAGCGTTGCTACACGCTGTCACGCTAGGCGACCAAACCTGATGGCACCGTTGAGTTAAATGCAAGTGATGAGGTAACAGCGAACGTTTGCCCATTACGCCAGCCAGCGTGTTGGGCCTCGTTACGCTCTGCGCCGATCTACGCGCTTAGTGCCGCATCGATACTTATTACGCCCTTGGCACGGCCCCCATTTCGCCGAACCCGTTCAAAAACCGCTAGAATCCAGCCTTCGTTGCGCCTCACAGCACCAACCACTTCCCTGCTCCGCCAGCAGAAAAACAATATGCTCACATTTCAACAAGTCATCCTCACGCTGCAAGAGTACTGGGACGCGCAGGGCTGCGCGCTGCTGCAACCTTACGACATGGAAGTCGGCGCCGGCACCTCGCACACCGCGACCTTCCTGCGCGCGATCGGCCCGGAGCCATGGCGGGCCGCGTATGTGCAGCCGTCGCGCCGCCCCAAGGATGGCCGCTACGGCGAAAACCCGAACCGCATGCAGCATTACTACCAGTACCAGGTGGTGCTGAAGCCGGCCCCGGAAAACATCCTCGACCTCTACCTCGGCTCCCTCAGGGCGCTTGGGCTGGACCTGACCCAGAACGATGTGCGCTTCGTCGAGGACGATTGGGAAAACCCGACGCTGGGCGCATGGGGACTGGGCTGGGAAGTCTGGCTGAACGGCATGGAAGTCACCCAGTTCACCTATTTCCAGCAGGTCGGCGGGCTCGACTGCAAGCCGGTGCTGGGCGAGATCACCTACGGCATCGAGCGGCTGGCGATGTACCTGCAGGGCGTGGAAAACGTCTATGACCTGGTATGGACCACCTGGGAAGAAAAGGGCGTGACGAAGAAGCTGACCTACGGCGACGTGTTCCACCAGAACGAGGTCGAGCAGTCGACCTACAACTTCGAGCATGCCAACGCCGAGTTCCTGTTCTCGCTGTTTACCAACTATGAAGCCGAAGCCAAACGCCTGCTGGCCGTGCCGCTGACCCTGCCGGCCTATGAAATGATCCTGAAGGCCGCGCATACCTTCAACCTGCTCGACGCCCGCGGTGCGATCTCGGTGACCGAGCGCGCAGCTTATATCGGCCGCATCCGCAACCTGTCGCGCGCGGTGGCCCAGGCCTATTACGAGTCCCGCGAGAAGCTGGGCTTCCCGATGTGCGGCGACAGCCGCGCCGCCGCCTGATCCACTGCCCTGTTGACTACGATAAAAATGAATCAGACCCTACTCGTCGAACTGCTGACCGAAGAACTGCCGCCGAAAGCGCTGGCCAGGCTGGGCGCGGCCTTTGCCGCCGGTCTTTTCAACGGACTGAAGAGCCGCGCCTTCCTGGATGACGGCGCTGCCTATACCGCTTTCGCCACGCCGCGCCGGCTTGCCGTTACCATCACCGGCGTGCGTGCCGGCTCGCCCGACAAGTCCATCCGCGAAAAAGTGCTGCCGGTGTCGGTGGCGCTGGACGCACAAGGCAATCCAAGCGCGCCGCTGGGCAAGAAGCTCGCTGCGCTGGCGTCCACCGCCGGTGTCACGCAGATCGGCCTCGACCAGCTCGAACGCGCCGCCGACGGCAAGGCGGACAGCTTTTTCTACACCTACACCGCAGCGGGCGCGCCGCTGCACACCGGCCTGCAAGCCAGCCTGGAGGAAGCGGTCGCCAAGCTGCCTATCCCCAAGGTCATGAGCTACCAGCGCCCTGACGGCGCCACCGTGCAGTTCGTGCGGCCGGTGCACAAGCTCATCGCGCTGCATGGCGACCAGGTGGTGCCGGTTTCGCTGCTGGGGCTGAACGCTTCCAACGTGACGCTGGGCCACCGCTTCCTCGCGCCCGGCGAAATCGTCATCGACCATGCCGACAGCTATGCCGCCGCGCTGGAAAACCAGGGCCGGGTGATACCGGGAATCGAGGCGCGCCGCGAGCGCATCCGCGCCGGCCTCGTTGCCGCCGCTGGCGCAGACAGCATCCTGATGCCGGAGTCGCTGCTCGACGAAGTCAATGCGCTGGTCGAATGGCCAGTGGTCTATGCCTGCCATTTCGAAGACGAATTCCTGGCGGTGCCGCAGGAATGCCTGATTTTGACCATGCAGACCAACCAGAAATATTTCGCGCTGACCGACGCCGCCGGCAAGCTGCGCTCGCGTTTCCTGATCGTCTCCAACCTCGAAACCGCCGACCCGAGCCACATTATTTCAGGCAACGAGCGCGTCGTGCGCCCGCGCCTGTCGGACGCCAAGTTCTTTTTCGAGCAGGACAAGAAGAAGACGCTGGCCGACCGCGTGCCGGGCCTGGCCAACGTCGTCTATCACAACAAGCTGGGCACGCAGGGCGAACGCACCGGCCGCGTCACCGCGCTGGCGGTCGAGATTGCCGGCATGCTGGGCGCCGACCGCGACCTCGCCGCGCGTGCGGCGATGCTGGCCAAGACCGACCTGCTAACCGACATGGTCGGCGAGTTCCCGGAACTGCAGGGCATCATGGGCACCTACTACGCCCGCCACGACGGCGAGCCGGAGGAAGTCGCGCTGTCGATCTCCGAACATTACCAGCCGCGCTTCGCCGGCGACGCGCTGCCGTCCACCGTCACCGGCACCGTGGTGGCGCTGGCCGACAAGCTCGAAACACTGGTCGGCATCTGGGGCATCGGCCTGGCGCCCACCGGCGACAAGGACCCGTTCGCGCTGCGCCGCCATGCGCTGGGCATCCTGCGCATGCTGGTCGAGAAGCGGCTGCCGCTGGCGTTGTCGTCGCTGCTGCAGGCTGCCGCCGCGCTGTTCGCCGGCAACGCCAGCTTCAAGGACCCGGTGGCCGACGTCACCGCCTTCCTGTACGACCGGTTGCGCGGCCTGCTGCGCGAACGCGGCTATACGCAGAACGAGGTCGAGGCCGTGGTCGCACAGCAGCCGCAGGTGCTGGACAACATCGTCGAGCGGCTGCAGGCGGTCCAGGCATTCGCCGCGCTGCCGGAAGCCGAGGCGCTGGCCGCGGCCAACAAGCGCATCACCAATATCCTGAAAAAGGCCGACGTGGCGGGCGCCGCGGTGCAGGCCGGGCTGCTGCAGGAAAACGCCGAGCAGGGCCTGCATGCTGCAATGACCAGCCTGAAACCGACCGTCGACGCTGCCTATGCCAGCGGCGACTTTGCCGCCACGCTGCAGGGACTGGCACGGCTGCGCGGCGATGTCGACGCGTTCTTCAACGACGTGATGGTGATGGCCGAAGACGCCGGCCTGCGCAATAACCGCATCGCGCTGCTGTCGGAACTGCACGGCATGATGAATCGCGTGGCCGACATTTCCAAGCTGGCTGCCTGAACGGGGCATCATGAGACTGATCATCCTGGACCGCGACGGCGTCATCAACCACGACTCCGACGACTTCATCAAGTCGCCGGCCGAGTGGGTGCCCATCCCCGGTTCGCTGGAAGCGATCGCGCGGCTCAACCAGGCCGGCTACCGGGTCGTGGTCGCGACCAACCAGTCCGGCATTGCGCGCGGCCTGTTCGATGTCAAGACGCTCAACGCCATCCACCAGAAGCTGCACGAGGCCGCGCACCAGGCCGGCGCCGACGTCGACGCCATCTTCTATTGCCCGCATGCGGCCGACGACAACTGCGACTGCCGCAAGCCCAAGCCCGGCATGCTGCAGACCATTGCCAGCCGCTTCAGCGTCAGCCTGAAGGGCGTGCCCAATGTCGGCGACTCGCTGCGCGACCTGCAAGCCGGCTACGGCGTCGGCTGCGTTCCCTACCTGGTCCTGACCGGCAAGGGCGAACGCACCCGCGACAAGGGCGGCCTGCCGCCCGGCACACTGGTCTTTTCCGACCTTGCCAGCGTGGTCGACAGCCTGCTGAAAGACAGCAGGCCACTGCCCGTCGACGAAATCACGCCGCAGAAGGATGGCCGGCGGCGGCAGGCATGAAGCTGCGCCGCGACTTATAAACCCCCTGGAGATTGAATGTCCCGCCCGATTCTGTTCCTGCGTTCCCTGGTATTTGCGCTGCTGATCACGATAGCCACCGTCATCTGGGCGCCGCTGTGCTTTCTGTTCGCGCCGATGTCCTACCGCAACCGCTACTACTGGACCTCGCGCTGGAACGTGTTCGTGATCTGGGCCGCGCGCGTGGTCTGCGGCATCCGCTACGAAGTGCGCGGCTATGAAAACCTGCCCGACGCGCCGGTGGTGCTGCTCTCCAAGCATCAGTCGGCATGGGAAACCATCTTCTACCTGTGCAATATGCCGCGGCCGCTGGTCTATGTGTTCAAGAAGGAGATTACCTACATTCCGTTCTTCGGCTGGGGCATCGCCCTGCTGCGCATGATCCCGATCGACCGCAGCAAGGGCAAGGACGCGATGGCGCAGATTGTCGTGCAGGGCCGGCGCCGGCTCGCCGACGGCCAGTGGGTCATCATGTTCCCCGAGGGCACGCGCAGCGCGGTCGGGCGCCAGGGCAAGTACAAGGGCGGCGGCGCCCGGCTGGCGGTGGAGACCAACACGCCGGTGGTGCCCATCGCGATGAACTCTGGCGAATGCTGGCCGCGCAATTCCTTCATCAAGAAGCCCGGCCTGGTCACGGTCTCGATCGGCAAGCCGATCTCGCCGGAAGGACTGAGCGCCAACGAATTGATGCAGAAAGTGGAAACCTGGATCGAGTCCGAGATGCGGGTCATTTCCCCCGCCGTCTACGCGACCGAACGCACGCCCGCCGCGGCAGCGCCTGTCAGGTGAAGCGGTGAACGGCCAGCGCCAGCTGCAACTGGGCAGCATGCCGATTGACTACACGCTGCAACGCTCGACCCGGCGCACCATCGGCTTCGTGATCAGCGACAGCGGCCTGCGCGTGACCGCGCCGCGCTGGGTGCTGGTCAGGGACATCGAGCTGGCGATCCGCAGCAAGGAAGCCTGGATCGTAGCCAAGCTGCAGGAGCGCCAGGAACGCGCGGCCGAGCGCGCCCGGCAGCAGATGGAATGGCGCGACGGCGCCAGCCTGCCCTACCTCGGCGGCTCGCTGACCTTGCGCGTGCGGCCGGCCGCGACCCGCAAGCCGGCCGTGCATCATGATGAAGCCACCGGCGAACTGGCGGTCCACCTGCCCGAAGGCGCGGAATCATGCGAGCAGGCGCTGAAGGACACTGTCAGGGACTGGCTGCAGCGCCAAGCGCATGCGCTTTTCGCGCAGCGCCTGCCCTTGTACGCGATGCGGCTGGGCGTGCAGTACTGCGCGTTCAGGCTGACCTCGGCACGCACCCAGTGGGGCTCGTGCACGGCCAAGGGCATCATCCGGCTGAACTGGCGGCTGGTGCATTTCGGCCAGGCCCAGATCGACTACGTGATTGCGCACGAACTGGCGCACCTGCGCGAGATGAACCATAGTCCGCGTTTCTGGGCGCTGGTGGCGTCGGTGTTTCCCGACTACGCCGCGGCGCGCAAGGTGCTGCGCGAGCGCGGCCCGGAGCTGTTGCCGGTGTTCTGACGCGCCGACGCAGGACTTGCAGCGCGCGGTTACAATCGATTTTTTTGTAGTACCAGACAACAGAGGACAACCATGCGCTTGCTGCACACCATGCTGCGGGTAGGAAACCTGCAGCGCTCCATCGACTTCTATACCAATGTGCTGGGCATGAAACTGCTGCGCACCAGCGACAACCCCGAATACAAGTACAAGCTGGCTTTCCTGGGTTATGGCAACAACCCGGAGCATGCCGAGCTCGAACTGACCTATAACTATGGCGTGGAAAGCTACGAGATGGGCACTGCCTACGGCCACATCGCGGTCGGCGTCGACGACGCGAAGAAAGCCTGCGACGCCGCTCGTTCAGCCGGCGGCACGGTGACCCGCGAAGCCGGCCCGGTCAAGGGCGGCAGCACCGTGATCGCCTTCCTGGCCGACCCGGACGGCTACAAGGTGGAATTGATCGAGCGGCCGGAACAGACGGCGGGGCTGCACAAGAAGGAAGTGGCGGCATAAGCGATTGCCCGAGTGCGAAAAGCGTAGGGTGTAAAAGCTGCGCGCATTACACCAATGGCCCGCAAACTACGGCCGCTCGAAATCGACGAATGGTGTAATGCGCTGTCGCTTATTACACCCTACGGATTTTCGCCCGCCCTACTTCAACCACCCGCGCTTCCTGAAGTACCAGAACGGCGTGATCGCACTCGCCACCATCAGCGTCAGCGCAAACGGATACCCGAAGTCCCAGTTCAGCTCCGGCAGCAGCCGGAAGTTCATGCCATAGATGCTGGCGATCAGCGTAGGCGGCAGGAACGCCACCGAGGCCACCGAGAAGATCTTGATGATCTTGTTCTGGTTGATGTTGATGAAGCCCACCGTGGCATCCATCAGGAAGTTGATCTTGTCAAACAGGAAGGCGGTATGGCCGTCCAGCGACTCGATGTCGCGCAGGATCTGCCGGGCTTCCTCGAACTGGTCGGCATTGAGCAGGCGGCCGCGCATTAAAAAGCTGACTGCGCGCCGCGTGTCCATCATGTTGCGGCGGATGCGGCCGTTCAAGTCTTCTTCCTGCGCGATCGCATTCAGCGATTCCGCCGCGTCCTGGTCGGTGAAGTCTTTCTGCAGCACGCTGCGGCTGACTTCCTCCAGGCTCTGGTAGATGCCTTCCAGCGCATCGGCCGAATACTCGGCATCGGTGGCGTACAGGTCCAGCAGCACGTCCTTGTAGTCGTCAATCGAGCCGGGCCGCGAACGGGCGCGCATGCGCACCAGGCGGAACACCGGCAGGTCGTCGGTATGCACGGAGAACAGCATGTCGCGCGCCAGGATGAAGGCCACCGTCACCACCCGCGCCGGCCCGTCGTCTTCTTCCAGCAGGAAGTCGGTGCGCAGGTGCAGGTCGCCGTTCTCGGCTTCGTAGTAGCGGGCCGAGGCCTCGATGTCCTTGACTTCGTCCTCGCCCGGCAGGGTCACGCCGTAGATGCTCCTGACCCAGTTGCGTTCATCGTCGTTCGGGTCTGTCAGGTCCACCCAGACCGGCGCGGCTTGCACCAGGTCGTCGCGGCTGTTGATATTGACCTGGCTCAGCCGGCCGTTTTGCAGCACGAATACATTGATCATCTGACCTCCCGCCCGCCGTGCTCCGGCACGTGCGGCGCCACCTCCGGCCGGACTGGCCGAAAGGGTTTGAACAAATCAGGGAACGCGGCCGATATGGCCCTTGATGCGCCCGCCCACCGTATAAATTCCATGGCGAGAGGCGACTGGAGAACTCCGCAGCGCTATCTCGCCGACCTGCCATGCGACGATGGCTGCCTGTCTGAATAAGGACTACCCAAGTCGGGTTCTCCAGAAACAAAAACAGCGCAAGTGTACTGACAAGGCCATGCGCAGGCAAGTCAAAACGCGGCGCCCATGCAGACCTGCGCAACACCATCGAAAAATGGGATTGGACCGTCACTGACCGGTAATCCGTAGGGTGTAATAAGCGAAGCGCATTACACCAGTCGTTGCCCATGGCTGGCCGTGGTTGATCGACCGATGATGTAACGCGCTAGAGCATTTTCATGCTGGCTTGCGCCAGATGCGCCGCTTCCGCGCAGCGACAGTTGCCGTTGCATTAAGCCCGCGCAGCGACAGTTGCCGTTGCCGTTGCCGTTGCCGTTGCCGTTGCCGTT